>DAHUXL010000045.1 GCA_027307195.1 Rhodanobacter sp.
CAACACCAGCGCCTTCGACGAACCGGCGGCACCCACGGACGACATGGACGATGATCCATCCAGCAAGACATGAACGCAGTCACGGAGTTGCCGGAAACATGAGCGAGCCACGCTGGGATCGACTGTTGTTGAACGCCACGCTGGCGACGTTTGTCGGCGACGCGCCGTACGGCCTGATCGAGCACGGCGCCATCGCGCTGCATCACGGCCGCATCGCCTGGATCGGCGGGATGGACGCGTTGCCGGATGCCCCGGATGCGCTTGCCGGCGTAGTCGAATCGCTCGATGGTGCGCTGGTCACACCGGGATTGATCGATTGCCACACCCATCTCGTGTTCGGCGGCGATCGTGCGCACGAATTCGACTTGCGTCTCAACGGCGCCAGTTACGAAGAGATCGCCCGCGCCGGCGGCGGCATCGCCTCCAGCGTCAACGCGACCCGCGCGGCCAGCGAGGAACAACTGTTCGCGCAATCGATGCTGCGCGCACGAGCGCTGCTTGCCGATGGCGTGACCACGCTGGAGATCAAATCCGGTTATGGACTGGATCTCGACAGCGAACGCCGCATGTTGCGGGTGGCTCGCCGCATCGGCCGCGAGCTCGGTCTCAGCGTGCGCACCAGTTTTCTCGGTCTGCACGCGTTGCCGCCGGAATACCGGGACCGACGCGATGACTATGTCGCGCATGTCTGCGACGAGATGCTGCCCGTCCTCGCCGCCGAAGGGCTGATCGATGCAGTCGATGCGTTCTGCGAAAACATCGGCTTCACCCGCGAGGAAACCCGTCGCGTGTTCGAGCGCGCCAAGCAGCTCGGCCTGCCGGTAAAACTGCACGCCGAACAGTTATCCGATATGGATGGTGCCGCGCTGGTTGCCGAATACGACGGCCTCTCCGCCGATCACCTGGAATACCTCAGCGAATCCGGCATCCGGGCAATGGCCGACGCCGGCACCGTCGCCGTGCTGTTGCCCGGTGCGTTCTACGCATTGCGCGAAACGAAACTGCCGCCGGTCGCATCGCTACGCGAACATGCGGTGCCGATGGCAATCGCCACCGACTGCAACCCCGGCACTTCGCCATTGTTGTCATTGCGTCTTGCCGCCGGCATGGCCTGCACGCTGTTCCGGCTGACGCCCGAAGAAGCGCTGCGAGGCGTTACCGTCCATGCCGCCCGCGCGCTGGGCCTGACCGATCGCGGCATCCTGGCGGTGGGCCAGCGTGCTGACCTGGTGGTATGGAATGCGCGCCGACCGGCCGAACTGTGTTACTGGATCGGTGGCAGCATGGCCCGCAAGATCTATGTGGCCGGTGAAGCCCTCTCGCGGCGCAAGCCTTCCAGGCGCGCTTCCAACGCTTCGTAAAATGCCTGCGACAGCTCCGCCTGCACCGGTACCCGCCACCAGTGCGGCTGGGCGAAGCGTCGGCATTTGACCGCATCCTTGTCGGTCATCAGCACCGGCAGGCCATCCGCGAAGTCCAGATCCGCCGCCGAAAAATCGTGATGATCCGTAAACGCGTGCTCGATCGGGTCGATACCTGCAGCGCGCAGGCTTTCGAAGAAGCGCCGCGGATTGCCGATGGCCGCCACCGCGTGAACGCGCTGACCGCTGAAGCTGGCCAGCGACTGAGTTCGTCCATCGTCCAGCGCAACGACATTGCCGCCGCGAAGCTGCATCGGGTATTCGCCGTCTTCGGCGATGCCGCCGTTGCAGACGCGCAGATCCACCTGCTGCAGCCGCCTCACCGGTTCGCGCAGGGGGCCGGCCGGCAACAGCCGACGATTGCCGAAACGACGCACACCGTCGATCACGCAGATTTCCACGTCGCGTGCCAGCCGGTAATGCTGCATCCCGTCGTCAGCGACCAGCACATTGCAGCCCGCGTCGAGCAACAGTTGCGCCGCCGCAGGGCGATCACGCCCTACCGCCACCGGTGCGCCACTGGCGTGGATCAGACAGGGCTCATCGCCGACCTGCGCCGGATCCGGCGCCTCACCGAGCAGCAACGGTTCGCGCTGACTGCCGCCGTAGCCGCGACTGACCACACCGGGCCGATAGCCGCGTGCACGCAAGTTGGCGACCACCGCGATCGTCAACGGCGTCTTGCCGGTGCCGCCCACGCTGAGGTTGCCGATCACGATGACCGGCGCCGGCAGGCGCACGCTGCGCAGCCAGCCGAAAAAATAAAGACTGCTGCGCAGACGGATCATGCCGCCGTACAGCGCCGCCAGCGGCCATGTCCACCACGGCGCGCGGCCACCGGTGTACCAGGCTGATTCGAGCGTGTCGATCAGCGCCATCGGCAGCCCTCAGTCGCCAGCCTGTTGATGGGCGTGGTCGTGGAACTGCATGCGGTGCAGCGCGGCGTAATGTCCGCCCAGCGCCAGCAGCTCGGCATGCGTGCCGCGCTCGACGATGCGGCCCTGATCCATCACCGCGATCTGGTCGGCACCTTCGATGGTGGACAGGCGATGCGCGATCACCAGCGTGGTGCGGTCCTTCATCAGCCGTTGCAGTGCCTGCTGGATCAATCGCTCGGATTCGGTATCCAGCGCGCTGGTCGCCTCGTCCAGCACCAGGATCGGCGCGTTCTTGAGGATCGCGCGGGCGATCGCAATGCGCTGGCGCTGGCCGCCGGAAAGCATGTTACCGCTCTGTCCGATCTGGGTGTGGATGCCTTTCGGCATGCGCGCGATGAACTCCATCGCGTTGGCCGCCTCGGCGGCGGCGATGATGTCCGCCTCGCTGGCGCCGGCCAGTTCGCCGTAGGCGATGTTGTCGGCCACGCTGCCGTCGAACAGCACCACGCTTTGCCCGACCCAGCCGATCTGCCGGCGCAGCGAGGCCAGCGTGTAGGCCTCGTAATTCTGGCCATCCAGCATGATCAGTCCGTCGCTGGGCGCATAGAAGCGCGGCAACAAGCTGACCAGACTGCTCTTGCCGCTGCCGGAGCGACCGACCAGTGCGGTCACCGTGCCCGGCGCGCAATGCAGATCGACGCCGCGCAATGCTTCTATCTCGCTGCGCGGATAGACCAACCGGATGCCATGCATCGACAGGTCGCCGCGCGTGTGCTCCAGCACCATGGTACCGTGATCAGGCTCGGGCGGCAGGTCGATGATCTCGAACAAGTCCTCGGCCGCCGACAGTCCACGCTGGATATTCGCCTGCACATTGGCAAGCCGCCGCAGCGCCGGCAACATCATGCCCATCGCTGTCAGCACGGCCACAAACACGCCTGCCGACATTTCATTCAGCACTTGTGGCCGTGTACCCATAAACACCAGCGCGGCCAGCGCGCAGGCAGCCACCAGCTGGATGGTGGAACTGGATGTTGCATTGGTCGCCGCGATCTTCAGATTCAGCCCGCGGGTGCGTCGGGTGACCTCATCGAAGCGTCCGCTCTCATGGGCCTGACCACCGTAGACCCGAACCTCGCGATGCGCACCGACCGACTCCTCCACCGTGCCGGTGACCGAACCCATTGAACCCTGAATCCGTCGGCTGATCTGCCGGTAGCGTCGACTGACCACGGCAGCAATCAAGGCGATCGCCGGCACCATCACCAGCAGCACCGAAGTGAGATAGATACTGTTGTAGAGCATCACGCCGAGCATGGCGATGACGGTGAATCCGTCGGTCACGACAGTCTTTATGGCATCGGTCGCTGCGGCGGCCACCTGCTCGCTGGTGTAGGTAATGCGGGAAATCTGCTGTCCCGACGGTTCGGCACCGAAGAACGCTGCCGGCAGTCGCAGATAGGCATCGAACACATCCTGCTGGACCGCCTGCACCACATGGCGGCCCATGTACGAAATGCCGTAACTGCTGACGAAGGTGCCGATTGAACGCACCAGAAAAAGGGCGATGATCCAGATCGGCATCCAGAAAATCAGATAAGGATCTTTCTTGGTAAACAGCTCATCGGTGATGAGTTTGAACAGGTCCGTGAAAATCGCCTGGCCGCCGCCATCCGCCAGCATGCCAAGCATCGAGATCAGGCCCACCACCCAATAGCGCCGGGTATAGCCGAGCAGACGCCAATAGACCCGACGGGTCTCGGCGTCCCAGATCGATATCTTCTTGGGCTTGTCGCTCACTGCGCGGCGCCCGGCTTGCTCGGTGTGGTCGCGATCGAGAGCTTGGTGAAACCGAGCTGGCCCAGTGCATCCATCGCGGTGACCACGTCCTGATGCGGCGTCATCGCATCGGCGCGGATCGTCACCTGGCGCTCGCGGTCGGCACCGGCGTTGCGCGCGATGGTCTGCTTGAGCGGCTCGATACCCTCGCCCAGCACCTCGTCGCTGCCCACATAGAAGTGGCCATCACGGTCGATCATGATGGTCAGCGTCGAGGCGTTCATGTCGCGATCCTGCGTGCTCGCCTGCGGCAGGGTCACCTGCAGGCGCGAATGCTGAATAAACGTGCTGGTCAGCACGAAGAACATCAGCAGGGTCAGCAGCACGTCGATCAACGGAATCACGTTGATCTCGAAATCGTCCTGGCGGCGGTCGTTGCCGATACGCATCGGTGCGCGCTCAGCCCGCGCCCGGCGCGGTCGGTGCCTGCGTACGACGCGGACGCACCGGTGCCGTCGCAACGACAGGAGCGAGGGTCAGATCGTCCAGCAAGGCCGTCGCCTGCTTTTCCATCTCCACGCAATAGCCGGCCACGCGCGAACGGAAATACCGGTGCAGCACATACGCCGGGATCGCCACGGTCAGGCCAGACGCGGTGCAGATCAGTGCCTCGCCGATGCCACCGGCCATCTTGGCCGGATCGCCGATGCCACCGGCCATCACTTCCATGAACATGCGGATCAGGCCGATCACGGTGCCGAACAGACCCAGCAGCGGACCGATCAGCGCGATCGTGCCCAGCGTGTTGAGGTAGCGCTCCATCCGGTGGATAACGTGCCGACCGGTGTCCTCGATGCGCTCCTTGATCAGCTCGCGTGGTTGCCGGCGCACGGCCAGCGCGGCGGCCAGCAATTCTCCCAGCGGCGAACCGTTCGACAGCGTGTCGAGATGACCCGGATCGAGTTGGCCGGAACGCGCCCACTGGCGTACCTCGTCACCCAGACCCGGCGGCAGCACCGACTTGCGGCGCAGAGTCCAGCAACGCTCCAGCACGATCGCCAGGGCGATCGCCGAACAGATCAGGATGGGCACCATCGCCCAGCCGCCAGCCATCAGAATTTCCAGCACTTTTCGACCCACCGCACTGCCTGACAAGGAGCGCGCATGATAGCAGTGTCGACCCACCGTACTGCGGCAGGCGTGGCATTCTCCGCTTCACTCGCGCCAGTAGCGCGGCTGCTGCTGGCGCCAGCCCGGCCCGCGCCGTGGCGAAGCATCCGCGCGAAAATCCAGCGGGATCGCACCCTGCTCGGCCGTATTGAACACCGGTACATCGGCCTCGGCATAGCGCGCCAGCACCTCCGCCCTGGGATGGCCGAAGCGGTTGCGCCAGCCTGCCGATACCAGCGCCAGCGGCGGCCGCACCGCAGCGATGAAGGCAGCGCTGGACGAAGTCTTGCTGCCGTGATGCGGCACCAGCAACACCGGCGCCGCCCCCGCGTCGAGCGCAGCGGCCACTTGCGGCTCCACTTTCGAACTGATGTCGCCGGTCAACAGCAGGCGTCCGCCGTCCCCCTCGACCAGCAGCACGCAGGAGCTGTCGTTGTCCCGATCGCCTTCGCCACGCGCCGGGCTCAGCACGCGAAAACGCACACCGTCCCACCGCCACGACTGCCCAGCGGTGCACTGGCGCATCGGCAAAGGCATCCGCGCGGGTTCACCCGCGTAGCGTGCTGCCTCCGGGAATGCCGTTGCGACCGCCTCGGCGCCACCGGCATGATCGTTGTCGCCATGGCTGATCATCAGCATGTCGAGCCGGGTGACGCCAAGAGCATGGATCGACGGCAGCGCCACCGCCTCGCCAAGATCGAAGCCCGACGGATAGCGCGCACCGGTGTCGTACAGCAGCGCGTGGTCGTGGGTACGCAGCAGCACCGACAGGCCCTGCCCCACATCCAGCACCCACACCTGGAACGCACCCTCCGTCGGCAATTGGCGCGGCGGCCACAGCAACGGGAAAAACAGCAACAACCCGAGCCAGCGCAGCGGCACACCGCGCGGCAGGAACAGCCACAACGCACCGAGCAGAGCCAGCAGCAAGGCATATGGCTGCACCGTCGGCAGATACCAATGCGCCCCGGGCCAGCTCGCCATCCGTTCCAGCAACCACCATTGCGCATGCGCCAGCTGCGCGGCCAGCCACAGTACCGGCGTGGCCAGTGGCGGGCACAGTCCGAGCAGCAACATGCCGAGCAACGCACACGGCACGATCACGAAGCTGACCAGTGGCACCGCGATCAGGTTGGACAACGCGCCCACCAGCGAGGCCTGCCCGAAAAACCACAAGGTCAGTGGCAGCAGCGCCACTGTCATCACCATCTGCCCGGCCGACAGCTCATGCACGAACGCGCGCAACCCGCGCCCGCGGGACTGCAGGCACAGCATCAGAAACGCCACGCCGACGAACGACAGCCAGAAGCCCGCCGCCAGCACCGCCAGCGGATCGAACAGCAGGATCGCGATCATCGCCAGCGCCAGCGACTGCGCGCCGCTGCTGCCGCGCCGACTGCAACGCGCCAGTGCCAGCACCGCGATCATCAACAGCGTACGTACCGTAGGCAGACCGAAACCGGCCAGCACGCTATAGATGCCGGCGACCAGCAACGCGGCCGCCGCCTGCGCCTGCGGCCGTGGCAGCCACAAACCCAGCCGCGGCCACAACGCATAAGCCAGCATCGTCAGCCACACCCCGAACACCGCAGCCACGCCCACGTGGAAACCGGAAATCGCGATCAGATGCGACACGCCGTTGGCACGCGCGATTTCCCAATCCTGCGGCGTCAGTCCGCGCGTATCACCCACCGAAAACGCCCGCAATAACGCCGCGTCATGCGGATCATGCACGCGCGCCGCGATGCCACGGGTGATCGCGTCGCGCACGCCATCGACGCACCAGTGCGGGCCGGCCAGCCGGACATTGTCGGGATCGTCGCGCACATAGCCGGTGGCGACGATGCCGCGCTCCAGCGCCGAGCGCTCGCTGTCGGCCACGCCTGGATTGAGCAGGCCGCGCGGCCGCTTCAACCGCAGCAACAGCTGCCAGCGGGTACACGGTTGCAGCGTCGGCGCTTCGTCATACCAGGACACCGTCACACGACCATGCAGCGCGACCGGATGGCCATCCAGCGTGGCCCGTTCCACTTGCAGCATGAAGCGGCTGGCGTCACTGCCGGCCTGCGGCAGACCGATGATGCTGCCGGTCACTGCGATGTCCTGACCCTCCAGTGCACGCGGCAAGCGCGCTTCCATCGCCGTGGCACCATGCCATGCCGACCAGACGATGCCGAAAAGCACACACGCCAGCCAGCGCCAGCGTGGCCATCGCCATGCCAGCAGCAACGCCCCCGACAACAACAAACCCAGACACCAACGCGGCGGCAGACTCGGCAGCCATTGCACCAGCAACACGCCAGACAGCAACGCCAGTGTTGCCGTGATTGCCGCCGTTCGTGCCATGCCGCGCCCCGTTCCATCGTGGATACGGTCGAGCCTAGCGCGGCCCCTGCGGCATCGAGGATGAAAAGCATGTAGGCGCGCACCTGTGCACGAGATCGATCATGCCTTCACCGATTTGCCGGGAAGCCATCGGGTCAGCCCCTCCCCTGCTTGCAGAGCCTGTCCCGGACTTGATCCGGGAGGAGTGTTGGGTGGGGTGCTCTTGATCTTTCCCGCCAGCTCGGAAAAGCCCTCTCAATCTCCCCTGCGCGCGGGGAGAAGCCACAGAGTCAGCCCTTCGGGCGTTCCTGCAGCACGCCGTTGTGCAGCACCAGGGTGCGATCCATCCGCGCCGCCAGACGGGTGTCGTGGGTGACCAAGATGAAGCTGGTGCCGATCTCGCGATTGAGTTCCAGCATCAGCGCGTAGACCTGCTCCGCATTGCCTTCATCGAGGTTGCCGGTGGGCTCGTCGCCGAGCACGCAGGCCGGCTTGGTCACCAGCGCACGCGCCACCGCGCAACGCTGGCGTTCGCCACCGGACAACTCCGACGGCTTGTGATGCGTGCGACCGCCCAGTCCGACCCGCTCCAGCAAGCTCGCTGCCTCACGCTCGGCCTCGGCGATCGGCGTGCCGCGGATCAGCAGCGGCATGCACACGTTCTCCAGCGCGGTGAACTCGGGCAGCAGGTGGTGGAACTGGTAGATGAAACCGAGCGAGCGGTTGCGCACGCGGCCGCGTTCGGCGTCGGAGAGTTTCGACAGCACGCGGCCATCCACTTCCACTTCGCCGGCGGTCAGCGTATCCAGGCCGCCGATGATGTGCAGCAGCGTGCTCTTGCCCGAGCCGGAAGCACCGACGATCGCCATCGTCTCACCGCGCTTCAGGGTGAAGCTGACATCGCTCAGCACATCGGTGCGCAGGCCACCTTCGTCGTAGGTCTTGGCGACGTGGCTGGCGCGCAGCACGTTTTCGTTCGACGGCATCGTGTTGTTCTCATTCATAGCGCAGCGCCTGCGCCGGCTGCGTGCGCGAGGCGCGCCACGCGGGATAGAGGGTGGCCAGCAGCGAGAAGGTGAAGGTAAGCAGTGCGACCCAGCCCACGTCGTGCCAGTCCAGCCGGCTCGGCACTTCGCTGATGTAATAGACGTCCGGCGACAGGAAGGTCACGTGGAAGGTGTGCTCGATCCACTTGATGATGCCCGGCAGTTTCCACGACAGCAGCGAGCCGAAGCCCACGCCGAAGCCGATCCCGACAAACCCCACCAGCACGCCCTGCACCATGAACATGCCCATGATGCTGCGTGGCGTGGCGCCGAGCGTGCGCAGGATCGCGATGTCGGCCTGCTTGTCGGTGACCAGCATCATCAGCATCGAGATCAGGTTGATCACCGCGACCAGGATGATCAGCGACAGGATGATGAACATCACCATCTTTTCCATCGACAGCGCGGCGAACAGATTCGCATTGGTATCCATCCAGGTCTGCACCCGATAGACCTGGCCCAGCCGGTCAGCCAGCTCGGTGGCGACCGGGCGCGCGTTGAACAAGTCATCCAGGCGCAGCCGGATGCCGGTGGGACCACTCAGATCATTGAGCTTCTCGGCATCGCTCATGTTGACCAGCGCCAGGCCGGAGTCGAACTGCTCCATGCCCAGCTCGAACGTGCCCACCACATGGAAGCTGCGCATCCGCGGTACGCTGCCCAACGGTGACCCGCGCAGCTGCTGCACCGCCATGGTCACCCGGTCGCCTACGCTGACGCCCAGCGTCATCGCCAGCTCGCGACCCAGCACGATATTCCAGCTGCCCGGGGTCAGCCCATCGAGCTTGCCCTCGAGCATGTGCTTGCCGATGTCGACGACCTTGGGTTCCTGCGCCGGCTCGATGCCGCGCACCAGCGCACCACTGGAACGACGTGCCAGCAACATCGCTTCGGATTCGACGTACGGCGCGGCACCAAGCACATGCGGATTCGCCTCGGCCATCTTCAATGCGCGCGGCCAGTCCTGCACGCTTTCGCCGACGCCGGAGACGGTCGCATGCGAGATCGCGCCAAGAATGCGTGAACGCATCTGGTAGTCGAAACCGTTCATCACCGACATCACCGTGATCAGCGCGATCACGCTGATCGCGATGCACACGATCGACACGGTGGAAATGAACGAGATGAACTGGTTGCGCCGCTTGGCACGGGTGTAGCGCAGGCCGATGAAAAGTTCGAGCGGTCGAAACATGGGCGGGTCGCTTGTGGGGATCGCAGGGCGGGCCGCCCGGTCATCCATTATCAGGTATTCGATGAGACCGTGCTGCGGCGGCGAAGTTGCCGACTGGTCAGATCATGCAGATCAGAGCCGCGATACCGCCTCGTCCAGTTGCATCGTCGCCAGTCGCATGCGCAGGCGGCGGCGGATATCGGCGTCGCTGTTGTCCGGTGCCAGCAACAGCACCTGCACGCCACGTTCCACGGCTTTCAGACGCAACAGCACGAACGCGTCGAACACACGGAATGAAGCCAGCGTGGCCGGCACGTCCTCATGATCGATCAGACGCAGCGTCCAGCCGTTGTCGGCGCTCCAGCCCGCGGCGGTTATCCGCGCCGCTGCCAGCCGACGGACTGATTGCCATGTCGCCAGCAGCACGGCGACGCCAAGCAGGCATTTCAACCACAAGCCCAGCGCACACAGCGCCACGGCCAGCACGGCCACGATGGCAACGACGATCAGCACTTGTCGCAGCAGTCGCGATGGCCGGTATTCAAAGCCGATGGCGGGCGCGGATGTCATCGATGATCGCCTGCCAGTCCGCCCGCGCGGGACGCGCGTGACCCATCACCCAGTCCCACAGATCCGGGTCCTGCACGTCGAGCAGTTCGTCGAACGCCTGCTGCTGTGTTTCATCGGCATCTGCAAAGCGCTCGTCCAGCCAGCCGCCGAAAAGGGCATCCAGCTCGCGAGTACCGCGGCGCGTGCGCCAGCGCAGGCGCTTGAGACGGGCAGTTTCCATAGGGTCAATGCGCGCAGGCGCCTCCTTGGCCTCCTCTCCCCAAAGGGGAAAGGTTATGCGGTGTCGCCACGAGGCGACACCGGCTTCATGCCGAACGCCGCTCCACCATCAGCTTCTTGATCTCGGCAATCGCCTTGGCCGGGTTCAGGCCCTTCGGGCAGGTGCGCGTGCAGTTCATGATGGTATGGCAGCGGTACAGCTTGAACGGATCTTCCAGATCATCCAGCCGTTCGCCGGTGGCCTCGTCACGCGAATCGACGATCCAGCGGTAGGCCTGCAGCAGGATCGCGGGGCCGAGGTACTTGTCGTCGTTCCACCAGTAGCTCGGGCAGCTGGTCGAGCAGCACGCACACAGGATGCACTCGTACAGGCCGTCGAGCTTCTTGCGCTCTTCCGGCGACTGCAGCCGCTCGCGAGCCGGGGCCGGGCTTTGTGTGCTCAGCCACGGCTTGATCGAGGCGAACTGCGCGTAGAAATGGGTAAGGTCAGGCACCAGATCCTTCACTACCGGCATGTGCGGCAGCGGGTAGATCTTCACATCGCCGGAGGCGCACTCGCTGATCGCACGGGTGCAGGCCAGCGTGTTGGTGCCGTCGATGTTCATGGCGCACGAACCGCAGATGCCTTCGCGGCACGAGCGACGCAGGGTCAGCGTGGGATCGATCTCGTTCTTGATCTTCAGCAACGCGTCCAGAACCATCGGGCCGCATGCAGCCAGATCGACCTCATACGTATCGATGCGTGGGTTCTGGCCGTCGTCCGGCGACCAGCGGTAGATGCGGAAGGTACGCGGATTCTTCGCACCCTTCGCCGGATAATGCCTGCCCGGCTGGATCTTGGAATTCTTCGGTAGCGAAAACTCTGCCATGTGCTGAACCCTTCAACTTTCTGCAGGAGGGCTTGCGCCCCGACCGTACCAACAATGATGCAACTTCCACGTGGCGGACAGAGCCGCCGCGAGGCATCAGTAAACGCGTTTTGCCGGTGGCACGGCCTTGACCTCGTCGGTCATCGGGTTCATGTGCACCGGACGCGAGTCGAAGCGTGGCTTGCCGGCCTCGTCGACCCACGCCAGCGTGTGCTTCATCCAGTTGACGTCATCGCGTTCGGGGAAGTCCTCACGCGCATGACCGCCACGACTTTCCAGTCGCTGTTCGGCGCCATACATGGTGGCAATCGCCTGATCCAGCAGGTTGGCCAGCTCCAGCGTTTCGATCAGGTCGGAGTTCCACACCAGCGAACGATCGCTGACGTGGACGTCCTTGAACGATTCGCGCACGGCAGAGATTTTTTCGCAGCCTTCCTTCAGCGTCTTGCCGGTACGGAACACTGCCGCATCGCTCTGCATGGTCCGCTGCATTTCCATGCGGATCTGTGCGGTCGGCTTGCTGCCATTGGCATTGCGCAGGCCGTCGAAGCGGGCCAGCGCCCTGTCCAGCACGTTGGTCGGCAGATCCTTGTGCGCCGTCTCCGGCTTGATCAGCTCAGCGCAGCGATGCGCCACGGCCCGACCGAACACCACCAGGTCGAGCAGCGAGTTGGAGCCCAGACGATTGGCGCCGTGCACGGAGACACAGGCCGCCTCGCCGATCGCGAACAGACCCGGCACCACCGCGTCGACGTCGTCGCCGCGCTTCTGCACCACTTCGCCATGATAGTTGGTGGGTATGCCACCCATGTTGTAGTGCACGGTCGGAATGACCGGGATCGGTTCCCTGGTCACGTCAACGCCGGCAAAGATCCGCGCCGACTCGGCAATGCCCGGCAGGCGCTCGTTGATCACATCCGGACCGAGATGCATCAGGTTGATGTAGATGTGGTCCTTGTGCTCACCGACGCCGCGACCCTCGCGGATCTCCATCGTCATCGCGCGGCTGACCACGTCGCGCGAGGCCAGATCCTTCGCATTTGGCGCGTAACGCTCCATGAAGCGCTCGCCCTCGGAGTTGGTGAGGTAGCCACCCTCGCCACGCACCCCTTCGGTGATCAGGCAGCCGGCGCCATAGATACCGGTCGGATGGAACTGTACGAACTCCATGTCCTGCAATGCGAGGCCGGCGCGCAACACCATGCCGCCACCGTCACCGGTGCAGGTATGCGCCGAGGTAGCGCTGAAGTAGGCGCGACCGTAACCGCCAGTCGCCATCACCACCGCGTGACCGCGGAAGAAATGCAGGGTGCCTTCGTTCATGTCGAGCGCGAGCACGCCACGGCAGACACCTTCGGCATCGAAGATCAGGTCGATCGCGAAGTATTCGATGAAGAACGTGGCGTCATGCGCCAGCGCCTGCTGGTACAGCGTGTGCAGAATCGCGTGGCCGGTGCGGTCGGCCGCGGCGCAGGTGCGCTGCGCGGTGCCCTTGCCATAATGCGTGGTCATGCCGCCGAACGGGCGCTGGTAGATCTTGCCTTCCTCGGTACGCGAGAACGGTACGCCGTAATGTTCCAGCTCGATGATCGAGGGAATCGCCTCGCGGCACATGTACTCGATCGCGTCCTGATCGCCGAGCCAGTCGGAACCCTTGACGGTATCGTAGAAGTGGAAGCGCCAGTCGTCCTCGCCCATGTTGCCGAGGGCCGCCGAGATGCCACCCTGCGCCGCCACCGTGTGCGAGCGGGTCGGGAACACCTTGGTGATGCAGGCGGCCTTGAGGCCCTTCTCGGCCAGGCCGAAGGTGGCGCGCAGACCCGCGCCGCCGGCGCCGACCACGATCACGTCATACAAATGTTGCCGGACTTTGTAGGTATCTGACTTATAGCTTTCCATGAAACCGTTTCCTCGCGTCTTATGGGGTCAGTGCAATGCGCAGCACGGCAAGCACGCTTGCCAGCGCGCCCAGTACCGCGAGGAACTTGATCGCCACCAGCAGCACGACTTCCTTCCAGCGGGTATGCACGTAATCCTCAACCACCACCTGCAGGCCGAGCACGGCATGCCAGAACATGGTGAGCACGAACGCGATCAGCAGCAGCGCGTTCCACGGCCGCGCGACCGCCGCATGCGCGGTGGCGTAGTCGGCATGCAGCAGGCACAACACGGTCGCGACGAACCATACACCGAGCAGCACCAGCGCCGCCGCGGTCACGCGCTGGGTCCACCAGTGGCCCACGCCGGAATGGGACGACCCCAGGCCACGCGCCGTCTTCAGCGGATTACGCGGATCCCTCGCAGTCATGCTGCACCTCCAGCCGTCAGTACATAAGCCCATACCAGTACGGTAAGCACGATACTGCCGGCGATCGACAGCCAACTGGAGCGCACGAACTGGGGAATCGCGTAACCGGCGCCGGCATCCTGGATCAGGTGCCGGATGCCGTTGCACAGGTGATAGAACAACGCCCAGCTCCAACCGAACAGCAGGATCATGCCGACCGGGCTGCCGATGATGCCCCTGAAGTGATCGAAGCTGTCTTCACCCGCGGCCAGATGCAGCAGGCCAGCTACCACCACCACGCTGCCGACGGCCAAGGCGATGCCGGTGGCGCGATGCACGATGGAAGTCATCATCTGCACCTGCCGCTTGTATATCTGTAGATGCGGAGAGAGCGGTCGTTGCGTGTCTGCCATGGCGGCTATCCTGAGTGGAATCGCTGGTGTCCGTGCCGCACCCGCTCCTGTACGCGATCGGCGACGAGCGCCGTTGCGGTCGTTCAGAAGTCGATGCAGCGCCCGTTCTTTTCCCAGTCGCCGTAGCGGGTGGGATCAGGAGCCGGCCGTTCCGCCGGCAGCCTGTCCTGCACCGGGCCCACAGGCACGGCGATTGTTTCCGCCGGAACGGAAGCAGGTGTGGATTCAGCTGGGAAGGAGGTATCGGACATGGTTTTTTGGTAAGCCGACGAAGGTTAATACTTGCGGCATAGCAGCACAACCTTGACCAGGACGCCGTGTTGGCTGTGACGCTTCCATTATCCCTACTTGCGACGGGCTCCTGCTGCCCCAACCTACAACTGCCTATGTCGACATCCTATCCCGCGGAAACCCTGCTGATCGAAGGCCCGGACGCGACGGCGTTTGCGCATGCCCAGTTCAGCAGCAACGTCAGTTCACTCGCTACCGGCCAGTGGCAGTTCAGTGCATGGCTAGATCCGCAAGGGCGCGTACGCGCGCTGTTTCATCTGGCTCGACTCGCTGACGATCGCTATCTCGTATTGCTTCGCGGCGGCGTTGCAGAAGCCGTGGCCGAAGCGCTGCGGCGTTTCGTGTTCCGCGCGAAACTCAGCCTGACGGCGTTACCCGCGCGCGCGCTGACGGCTGGACCGATCATGCCATTGCATGCGATCAGCGACGAAGCCGGAATACTCTCGCTGGGTTGCAACACGCACAGCCTGCAGATCACCGCTGCCGATATCGGCGATAACGACTGGCGCTTGCCGCAACTGCGCGCGGGCTGGCCGTGGCTGCCGACACAGACATTGAACGAACTGCTTCCGGCGGCATTGTCGCTGCAGCGTCTGCAGGCGGTCGCCATCGACAAGGGTTGCTATCCCGGCCAGGAGATTGTTGCGCGACTGCACTATCGCGGCGGTCACAAGCGACATCTGCACAGCGTCACATTGTCGCAAGCCGCAAATGCTGGCGACATGCTGTGTCATGGCGATCGCGAAGTCGGTTGCGTGCTCGATGTACTCACTACACAGGACAGCATCGCGGCACTCGTTGTGTTGACCGACGAGGTTGCTGCACAGGCGCGCAATGGACATCCGGATCCATTCAACGACGGCCTCATGATGCATATCGACACATCGTGGCCGGCATGAGTAATGCTTGTCGTCACAAACAAAATTCGTCATGGCACTTGCCAGCGGATTGTGAGCATCAGTTAAACTTCATTTGCCCGGCACTTGCCAGCGGTGGATACCACCACTAGGCTTCGCCGATTGAATATCGCGACATCCGGAACACGGGATGTCGAAGTACGCGACGAACCGGAAGAGTCCGAATCGGCGCGACCCGGCAGAAGCATCGCCGGATGGAAAATCGCCTCGCATCCAACGAGCGCGCAACAGTTGCAGGCAACACGGCCGACCCGGCACGCGCAACGCCCAGCAGCACCCAAATCCGCGATCGGCACAGTCCCGCCGCTCGACCGCCACAATCCCGTGGCAAAGCGCCTGACCACAAGTTTCGGTCGTGGCGATAGATCCAGATGGAACGGCCTGCCCGCCCGTCCATCGCAATGGCGCACAAAGCCTGCAGTCTGCTTTGCGCGTACAGCACGTTGGAGGCAGAACCATGAAACTTTCCATGCTGTTGTGGCTGACGTCATTGATGCCCCAGCCCGTCGCCGACCAGGCCTGCCTGGCCACTACCGTCTACCTGGAAGCACGCAGCGAACCGACCATTGGTCAGCTCGCCGTAGCCGAGGTGGCCCTGCGCCGCCGTGATCGCGGCCAGTGGGGCGCGACCGTGTGCAAGGTGGTGACCTCGCCGCACCAGTTCGCGACAACCACCACGCCCGGCTCTTTCGAGGTCAACAATCTCGAAGCCTTCAACAAGGCGTGGCAGGTGGCCGGCAGGTCACTTCGCAACTGGCAATTGCCGCTCGCGCAGCGCCACATGCTGGTGCCTCGCGCCGATCACTTCGCCACGACCGCGATCTCTCCGGCCTGGTCGCACAACCGCCCCAGCGTGACGATCGGCGAACACGCCTTCTACGCCGTAAACTGATCCGCGACACGCCGCACAAGCCTGCGTCAATAAAAAAGCCCTCACATGAGGGCTTTTTTAGTTTTGGACGTCCATACATATGGACATCCATACGGCCAAGTAAAAATCAACGTGCGTAGACGTGATCGCCATTGACTTCGACATAGTCGCCATTGCGGACGCCAGGGTCTTCGCGCTGGGTGACCGTGGCGTACTGACCGTTGTCCAGCCGCACCACGATGCGCCATGCGGCGCTGCTGCCGTCATTGCGCTTGCCGATCTGGTTGCCGACGACGCCGCCAGCGACAGCGCCAACCACCGTCGTCGCCTTGCGGCCATCGCCCTTGCCTATTGTGTTGCCAAGAACGCCGCCGGCAACTGCACCGATGATTGCGCCGAGCGTGCCGCCATTGCCGCTGCTGCCGTCGATATAGACCTGCTGCACATCCTGTACCACGCCGCACGTCTGGCAACGACCGTTCCGGCTGCCGTAGCTGCTGCTCTGCTGCTGTCCCTGATAGCCACGATTGTAGTTGCCACCGTTGCCGTAAGGTGCGGTCACACAACCGCCAAGGGCAACGCCCGCCGTGACCACTGCAACCAGGGCAAACTTGCTCGTCAGTGCATTCATTTGAGTCACTTCCTTTTCAGTGGTTCGATTCAGCGAGCGTCGGAAACTGCCGTCACACCTTCCTGTACCTGCACCCGGTCACCCGGATCGTGATCCATGCGCACGGTACGGGTCACGCCGTTGTACACGTACTTCACGTCGTAGCCCACGATCTTGTCGCTGGTGTTGTTGACGGTGCTGCACTTGCGCTGCACTGATGAGGTCACCTGGGCATGCTGGCGACTGGCCTCGATGCGATTACCGGCATAACCACCGCCAACGGCACCCGCGACCGTGGCCAGCGTATTGCCCTTGCCGCCGCCGACCATATGACCCAGCAGGCCACCAGCGACCGCACCAATCGCGGTACCGGCAATCCGGTGCTGATCCTTCGGCGGCGCGGTCTGTGTCACAGTCTCATCGTGACAGACTTCCCGCGGAGTGTTCGTCGTCGAGCGCACGGGATCGACACTGACCACCTTGGCGTATTTGACTGCGGCATCCGCGCCGCCATCCGCATTGGCAGCCGTGCTGACACCCGCATCGGCGGCACCATTGGAAGTGCCTGCATCCGCACTGCGATTGCAAGCCCCAAGGCTTGTGGCGAGTGCGGCTGCGATAGCGACATTGAGTACATTGACCATCAATCTGTTCATTACGATCCTCCCACTGTTTGTATGCTGCTGCCTTGCCTGGCATGTTTTGCACCAGCGCAATAACCTGCGGCGCCATTGAACCGTTATTCAACTGAATCGGAGCTAGCTCGCGCTCGTAACATTATCTTCACATCGAAGCCATCGAACTCTCTGCCAGTGCACGAAAATCGCATGATGCCCAAGCTAGTCGACACCCACGTCCATCTCGATGACGACGCGTTCGCCATTGACCGCGACGCAGTGATCGAGCGCGCTGGTCGGGCCGGGATTGACACGATGATCGTGCCCGCCGTCGACGCGAACAGCTGGCCACGGATCAAGGCATTGTGCGCCCGACATGCCGAGCTGCATCCCGCCTTCGGGCTGCATCCGATGTTCCTTGCCAATCATGTACCGGCACATGTGGACGTAATGTCTGCATGGCTCGACACGGAGCAGGCGGTCGCCGTCGGCGAGATCGGCCTGGATTTCCATGTCGACGGGCTCGATCACGAACTCCAGCGGCACTACTTCTCGCGTCAGCTGCAATTGGCACGCGGGCACGACTTGCCAGTGATCGTGCATGCACGCGGCGCACTGGAGGAAGTGAGCCTGACCCTGCGCCGCACCGGCGGCTTGCGCGGCGTGGTGCACAGCTTTTCGGGCAGCGAGCAGCAGGCAGAACAGCTGTGGGAAATCGGCTTTCATCTCGGCATTGGCGGTCCGGTGACCTACCCGCGTGCGCAACGGCTGCGCCGCATCGTGGCGCAAATGCCGATCGAGTTCCTGTTGCTGGAAAGCGACGCACCGGATCAACCCGATGCGGCCCATCGCGGCGAGCGCAATGAACCTGCGCGGGTCACCGAAGTATTGCGCTGCGTCGCGGAATTGCGCGATGCATCCGAAACAGACATCGCCGCTGCAACCAGCGCCAACGCACGCCGCCTGTTCGGGCTCGATCGCCAAAACAGCTGAGCGCGGCCTTCAACCCCGTGTCCATGGCTACTTGCGCAGGCGATCCCGTGCTTGCTATCTTTTATTTCATCGATGAAATATAAATTGATGAAATGGCACACCTGACGAATTGCATCACGATGATGGACGAAGGCATCGGCCGGGTGAGCCAGATCATCCCGCAGATGCCTGCACCCGAAGCGCGGCTGTGCCGACTGATGCTGATGGTCGGCGCCAGCCTCGAAGAAGAGCTTGAGTTCAAGCTCAAGCCGCACAAGCTCAACCACAGTGAATTTCTGACCCTGATGATCCTGTACAGCCGCCCGGACGGCAGCTCGACGCCGGGCGAGCTGTGCGAGTTCGCCACCCAGGGCGCCACCAACATGACCCGCATCGCCAACGCGCTGGTCAAGCGCGGGCTGATCACCCGTGGTGCCAGCGAAGAGGACCGTCGCCGCGTGCTGATCCGCATCACGCCAGCCGGCCGGCGCTTCGTGCAGAAGATGCTGCCGCCGATGTTTCCCCGTGTCGCGACCATGTTTGCCGGCTTCAGCGACAACGACAAACGCAACCTGAGCCGCCTGCTGCGCAAGCTGGCGCACAACCTCGACCAGCTGAGCGAAACACCACCGCCATGAAGGAAGCTCCGATGAAGCACGCCCTGCTCCGCGGCCGCACGGCGCTGGCCGCGGCGACCCTGCTCATGCTGGCCGCCTGCGCCAGCGCACCTGGCAAACTCGGCTCGCCGGCGTTGCGCGACGACGTGCCACTGGCCGGCCTGCAGACCCCTGCCCGCATTGGCTGGCCCGCCGCATCGTGGTGGCGCCAGTACGATGACCCGCAACTGGATGATCTGATTGACCGCGCCATGCAGCAGTCGCCGGATCTCGCACTGGCACAAAGCCGTGTGCAGAACGCCGACCAGTCGGCACGGCTTGCCGCGGCGCAACTGGGCCTGTCGGTCAACGGCAGCGCGCAGGTATCGCGCACGCGCATGAGCGATCATGGACTGATCCCGAGCAGGTTCCTCGGCTTCTCCTGGTACAACCAGGCCGACCTCGGCGTGCAGCTGCAATACGACTTCGACTGGTGGGGCAAGAAGCGCGCGACGATGGAGGCCGCACTGGATCAGGCCCATGCCGCCGAAGCGCAGCGCAGCGCTGCCGCCTTGGCGATCCAGTACGCCGTGGCTGATACCTACTTCGGTTGGCAGGCCGATCAGGCACGCCTGCAGCTGACCGATCAACTGCTCGCCACGCAGCAGCAGTTCACGCATATCGCCGAATTGCGCGTACAGCAGGGCATCGATCTGCCGGACGAGGCGCAGAAGGCCCGTGCACAGCTGGCCGCGGTGCGCGAAATGCGCGTGGCGCTCGACGGCTCGGCGAAGATCCGCCGCGCCGCACTCGCCTCGCTGCTCGGCATCGCACCGACACAACTGCCGGAGCTCAAGGCTCGTCCGCTGCCGACGGTCGAGCGCGGTGTGCCGGCGGGTGCCGCGCTCGACCTGATCGCACGCCGCCCCGACATCGCCGCCAGTCGCTGGCAGGTCGAGGCCGCGTTGAAGCAGACCGATGCGGCGCGTGCCGAGTTCTTTCCCGACATCAGCATTACCGCACTGGCTGGCCTGTCCAGCATCGACATGGGCAAGCTGCTCACCGCCGGCAGCCGCACGTTTGCACTGACCCCGGCGCTGCACCTGCCGATTTTCAACGGCGGCGCACTCGAGGCCAACTATGGCCTGAGCAAGGCTCAACTCGGCGCGGCGGTGGCGCAATACAACAGCACCGTGCTGACCGCTGCACGCGAAGTGGCGACACAGGCGCTAAGCGCCGAACAGGTCGCCGCCCGCCAGCACGAACAGCAAGCTCAACTCGATGCCGACCAGCAGTTGCTGGCGAACGCACAGGCGCGTGCACATCAGGGCGTGCGCGATGCCCGTGAGCGCCTGGGCGCGCAAGCCGAACTGTTGCAACAGCGCGATGCCGCAGCCCAGTTGCAGGCGCAGGCATTGAGCACCGATCTCGCCCTGATCAAGGCACTCGGTGGCGGCTATCGCGACAATCCGCTGGCCGCCGCGACCGCCCAATCCTCTTCCCCTTCTGTTACCGCCGGAGCCGCCGACCATGAGCGCCACTGAGTCCGACAAGTCGTCCGTCGACGCCAACGACAGCGGCATGGCCGCAAAAGATCCGGCCAAACGCCGGCGCGTGCTGCTGATCGTGGCCGGCGCATTCATCCTCGCCGGACTGATCTGGTTCCTGCTGTGGCTGTTCGTGCTTTCCAGCCGAGTGAAAACCGACAACGCCTACGTCGGCGGCAATCAGGTGGCGATCTCGGCACAGGTACCGGGCACGGTGGTGGCGATCCTCGCCGACGACACCCAGCACGTCGACGCCGGCCAGGTGCTGGTGAAACTGGACAGCACCGACGCCGACACGCGCCTGCAGCAGGCGCGCAGCGCACTGGCCCAGGCGGTCCGCGGCGTGCGCCAGCAGATCAGCTCCGCCAGCAGCGCGGATGCCCAGGTAGTCACCGCCAGGCTGGCCCTGAAGAAGGCCGAAGCGGATCTGCAGCGGCGGTTGCCGCTGATCGCCGCGCAGGCCGAGTCGCCTGAAATCGTGCAGCACATGCGCGATGGCGTCGACCAGGCGCAGGCCGCCGTGTCCGCCGCCGAGGCGCAGTCGGCCGCCGCGCATGCCGTCATCGAAGGCACCGACGTGGCACAGAACCCGGTGGTGTTGCAGGCGCGCGCGAACTTCCGCGCCGCCTGGGTCGCTGCGCAACGCAACGCGATTTATGCGCCAGTGTCCGGCTATGTTGCCGAGCGCAGCGTGCAGCTGGGCAACAGCGTGGCGGCCGGCCAGCAGCTGATGACCGTGGTGCCGCTGCATGATCTGTGGATCGATGCGAACTTCAAGGAAAGCCAGCTGCGGCATATCCGCATCGGCCAGCCGGTGAAAGTAACCTCCGATCTGTACGGCAGCGATGCGGAATACAAGGGCAAGGTGATCGGTCTCGGCGCCGGCACCGGCAGCGTGTTCTCGCTGCTGCCCGCGCAGAACGCCACCGGCAACTGGATCAAGGTGGTGCAGCGCGTGCCGGTGCGCATCGCGCTGGACAACCAGGAGCTGGACAAGCACCCGCTGCGCATCGGCCTGTCCGCCGACGTGACCGTGGACATCAGCGATGACAAGGGCCGCATGCTGGCCAATACGCCGGCGCAGCAGCCGGTGGCGCAAACCAGCGTCTACGATCAGATGGCCAGCAAGGCGGACGCGGAAGCCGAGCAGATCATCAACGCCAACCTGCCCCACGCCATCGCCGCGCACTGAGCCGAACCATGGCCGCCACGCCCGCCGAAGCCACATCCGACGCCGCACCGCTGAAGCCGTTGCACGGCGGTCCGCTGGCGCTGCTCACCATCGCCGTCGCGTTCAGCACCTTCATGGAAGTGCTGGACATGACGATCGTCAACGTCGCCGTGCCGCACATTGCCGGCAGCCTCGGCGTGAGCCCCAGCGAGGGCACCTGGACGATCAGCTCGTACGCGCTGGCCAGCGCGATCATGCAGCCGCTCACCGGCTGGCTGGCACGCCGCTTCGGCGAGGTGAAGACCTTCGTCGGCTCGGTGCTGATGTTCGTGATCTTCTCGATGCTGTGCGGACTGGCCACCAGCATGCCGATGCTGGTGATCGGCCGCCTGCTGCAGGGCGCCGGCTCCGGCCCGATGGTGGCGCTGTCGCTGACCCTGCTGCTGTCGAATTATCCAAAGGAGAAACAGGGCATCGCGCTGGCGCTGTGGGCGATGACCGTGGTGGTGGCGCCGATCTTCGGCCCGATCCTGGGCGGCTGGCTGACCGACAATTTCTCGTGGCCGTGGATCTTCTATATCAACCTGCCGGTCGGCCTGGCAGCGGCCGTGATCACCTGGGGTCTGCTGCGCAAGCGCGAGACCAAGACCTACAAGGCACCGATCGACATGATCGGCCTGCTGCTGCTGGTGGTC
The DNA here is from genome assembly GCA_027307195.1 of Rhodanobacter sp. Lineage (GTDB taxonomy): Bacteria > Pseudomonadota > Gammaproteobacteria > Xanthomonadales > Rhodanobacteraceae > Rhodanobacter. Next base: position 22,436 of record DAHUXL010000045.1, read on the forward strand.
GGCGTCGGCGCGCTGCAGTTCATGCTGGACAACGGCAACGACCACGACTGGTTTTCCTCACCGATGATCCTGATTCTGGGTCTCACCGCGCTGATCTGCCTCACCTTCCTGATCGTGTGGGAGTTGCACGCGAAGCATCCGGTGGTGGACCTGTCGCTGTTCAGGCAGCGCAACTTCACGGTTGGCGTGATCAGTCTGTCGCTGGGGATGTTCGCGTTCTTCGGCATCAACGTGGTGTTCCCGCTGTGGCTGCAGATCACCCTGGGCTACACCGCGACCTGGGCCGGCCTGGCCACCGCGCCGGTCGGCGTGCTGGCGTTCCTGATCGCGCCGATCCTGGGCAAGAACATGCACAAGCTGGACCTGCGCGCGGTGGTGACATTCGCGTTCCTGGTCTTCGCCGGCACCGCGTACTGG
>DAHUXL010000046.1 GCA_027307195.1 Rhodanobacter sp.
ACCAGGGTCGGCCGCAGCACCGTCCAGGCACAACCGTGACGGGCACACGCCGCGGCCAGCGCCGTCTCGCCCTCATGCAACTGGCGCGCGATCTCGCGCTCGGCCGGTACGCTGGAATCGCGCTTGGTTTCGGCACTCATCGAGCTGGTGGCGATCACCCGCGGCGCGCCGGCCAAACGGTTCTGCGCCAGCCAGTCGGCCAACTCCTGCAGGGGACCAAAACTGATGATCGCCGACAACGGCGGCAATGCCGGCACGTCGATGGGCAATGCGCCCTGCAGCCAGCTCACTCCGGCTAGCGCCGGCCGCGGATGCCGGCTCAACGCCAGCACTGGTTCACCACTGGCCAGCAGGCGCGGCAACAGGAAGTGGCCGATCTGACTGCTGCCGCCGATCACCAGTACCGTCATGCAGCGCTCACTGGCCGCCCTGGAGGCGCGCGGTCAGATCCAGGACGCGCGGATGATTCGGTGCCAGCTTGCGTGCATGATCCAGCGACTGACCAGCATCGACACGATCACCACGCGCGAGCTGCTGCTCGGCCTGATCGAGCCATGCGCTGGCCAGCCGATCACTCAACGCACTCTGCGCCGCATCGCCCGGCGCCAGCTCGGCAAGGTTGGCCAGCATGTCGTCCGCCTGCTTCAGCTTGCCAGCGGCAAGCGCCTGGTTGAACTGCTGCTCGACCTGGCCAGGCAACGCCTGCAGACCGTGCAGCGCCGCATCGTTGTTGCCGTCGATCGCCAGCGCACTGCGATACAGGTCGTACGCGCTGTCGCCGGGCGGCATCATGATGTCGCCGTTCTTTGTAGCCTCTTGTGCGCGCTGCACCAGTCGCGCCACCGCCGCACTTTGCTGCGGCGACAGCACGGCGGGTGTCGCTGGCGCCTGCTCATCGTCATCTCCTGCTGCCGCCGTCGCCGGCTGTGACGCCGCGCTGCCCAAACGTGCGCGTGCGGCGGCGAGATCGGCCGACTTCGGGGCCAGCGCCGTCGCCTGATCGAGCAGTTTGGTGGCTTGCGTGGTGTCGCCGGCATCGATCGCGGCATTCGCTTGCACCGTCATCGCCTGCGCCACCTTGCCGAGGCCGGCCTTGGCCTGCGCATTGTCCGGATCGAGCTTGAGTGCGGCCTGGAAGTGGGCCAGTGCAGTGTCGTCGCCAGCACCGCCGACGCGACCGGCGCGCAAGGCGTCCTGACCCTGCTTGAGCGTCGCCTCCAGCGCACTGTCGTCCTGCTTGCGTGTCTGCGCCTGCAAGGCGCGCAGCGCCGGCAACGCACCGCTGTTCGGCTGCAGTGCCGCGAGCTGTTCGATGCTGGCGTTGGCCGCGTCGGTGTCCTTCGCGTCGAGTGCCTTCCGCGCCTGCACCGCCAGTGCGGAGCCGACCTGATCGAGTCCATGTGCCGCCACCGCATTGCCGGGATCGGTGCGCAGCACGCGCTGATACAACGCACCAGCACCATCGGCGCCATCCAGCTTGCCCGCGGCAAGTGCCTGCTGGGCCTGATCGACCAGGTCAACAGTCTTCACCTGCGACGCGTGGGCGCTGCTGATCGCGCGGTCCAGCCGGTCGATGTCGCCACCGCCGCCGAGCAGTTCGCGGGCGACCGCCGCCTGCTGCGCAGCCTGATCGAGATGACCAGCCTGCAGCGCGGCGTCGGCCTGCGCCAACTCGGCCTGGCCCACCTGGTGCAAACCTTCACGGGCACGATCATTGTCTGGCTCCAGCGCCACCGCAGCCTGGAACAGTTCGCGCGCACTGGTGCCGTCCTGGCCGTCCAGACGGCCATCCTGCAAGGCCTGCTGCGCCTGCGTCAGCACCGTGTTGAAGTCGGTGCGTGGCAGCATGCTGCGCAGGCGATTCTGGTTGAGCCAGAGTGCACCGAACACGGCGATCACCAGCAACAGCAGCAGCGGAATCAACCAGCCGCGGCGACGGCTGCGACTTGCCGGCGCAGCCGTCCTTCCACGCGGATGGCGCGGCTCGACCGACACCTGCGGCAAACCATCGCCGGACGGTGCCCGCGGAGGCGCATCAAGGCGATCGAGATCACCCAGGGTGGGCTCGGTGCGCGTGGGTGGATGTGCGTCGTGCTGGTCTCGGCGTCCGCTCATGATCCGTGGCTGTGCAGGCTGTCGCTGCAGCTTAACATCGGGCTGCGAGCTACCTTGCCCGTGCCAGACCGGCATTGCGGGGTCATTCAGCCGACGCCGACCCGGCGCACGTCGATCACGTTCGGCAACGCCAGCAATTTGCCGAGCAGGGTCGACAATTGCTCGAAATCGCGCACGCGCAGGGTGAAGCGCATCTCCACCTCGCCGGTATGTGCGAACAGGCGGCTGGAGGAAGCGATGATGTGCGTGCCGGCGTTGCTGACGACGCTGGTGACGTCCTTCTGCAGGCCCTTGCGGTCGTAGCCGCGCAGTTCGATGTCGACCTCGTAAGCCTGCGCTGCCGCGCTGCCCCAGTTCACCTCGATCACCCGATCCGGATCGCGCCGCGCCAGCCGCGCCAGGCTGCCGCAATCGGCGCGATGCACCGACACACCGCGGCCCTTGGTGATGAAGCCGCGCACGGCATCGCCGGGCAATGGCTGGCAGCAACGCGCCAGCGTGGTCAGCAGGTTGCCGATGCCCTCGATGCTGAGCGCGCTGTGATCGAGTGTGACCGGTCGCGCGGACACCGGCGGCGTTGGGGGTGCCGGCGGCTGCGCAGCTTCCTGCACCACGCGGGCGATCTGGCCGGGCGTGATCTCGCCCAGCGCCAGCGCAACCAGCAACTCGTCGTGGGTCTGCAGGTGAAAGTGCGCGGGCAGCTTGCTCACGTCCGCACCCGACAATCCCAGCCGTTTCAGCTCGCGCTCGAACATGCTGCGGCCGACCGCGAGATTCGCGTCGTGCGCGATCCGGCGGAACCACGCACGCACCTTGTCCTTCGCGCGCGAGGTGTGAAGATAACCGTGGTGCGGCGACAGCCAGTCGCGACTGGGCTCGCCCAGCTTGGTGGTAAGGATTTCCACGCGGTCGCCACTCTGCGGCTGGAACGTCAGCGGCACGATGCGGCCGTTGACCTTGGCGCCGCGGCAGCGATGGCCGACCTCGGTATGCACCAGGTAGGCAAAATCGAGCACGGTCGAGCCACGCGCCAGATCGAACACCTCGCCCTTGGGTGTCAGCAGGTAGACGCGATCTTCCAGCAGCTCGGTGTGCAGCTCGGCGGCCAGCGCGCTGTCGTCGCCGCGCGGTTCCAGCAGTTTGCGCATCCAGGCGATCTTCGCCTCGAACTCGGCGTCGCTGCTGCCGCCTTCCTTGTAGCGCCAGTGGGCGGCCACGCCCAGTTCGTTCGCCCGGTGCATCTCGTGGGTGCGAATCTGCACTTCGAGCGTCTTGCCTTCCGGCCCCAGCACGGCGGTGTGCAGCGACTGGTAGCCGTTCGCCTTGGGTCGCGCTATGTAGTCGTCGAACTCGCCGGGCAGATGTGGCCAGCGCGCATGCACCACGCCCAGCGCGGCGTAGCAGTCGGTGATGTTGTCGACCAGCACGCGCACCGCGCGGATGTCGTACATGTCGGAGAAGTCCAGCGACTTGCGCTGCATCTTCTTCCAGATCGAATAGATGTGCTTGGGCCGCCCGGCCAGCTCGGCATGGATGCCGGCCGCGGCAAGCGAACGCTGCAACTCGTCCAGCGACTCGCGGATGAAACTCTCGCGGTCGCTGCGCCGCTCGTCGAGCAGTTTGGCGATGCGGCGGTAGATGTCTGGCTGCAGGAAGCGGAACGCCAGATCCTCCAGCTCCCATTTCAACTGCCAGATGCCGAGCCGGTTCGCCAGCGGCGCATGGATGTCGCGAGTCAGTCGCGCCAGTGCGGTCGCCTGTTCCAGCGGGAGCGACGCTGCCGCACGCATCCGCGCCAGTTGCCGCGCCAGCAGCACGAACACCACGCGCAGATCGCGCACGATCGCCAGCAGCAGGCGACGCAAACCTTCGGTCGCGCCTTCCGGTGCCCGCTGCGCGTGCAGCGCCCACACCTGTTCGGCCGCCTGCTGACCGCCGACCAGCCGCTGCAGTTCCGCCGGCAATTTCGCACCCTGCGTCTTCCATAGTGCCGAGTCGACCCGTGCCAGCTCGAACCACAACGCCGCAGCCTGGGTCTGGGCATCGCAACCGAGCATGCCGAGCAGATCCAGCACGTCGGCGCATTCGGCTTCGGGAACGGGATGCGCCACGCAGGCCTGCAACGCCTCGGCCAGCACCGGCGGCAGCGTGCCGGCGCGCTCGCGCCAGGACCTCAGGCTGGTGGATGTGACGGGCGGGGCCATGTGAAGGAATGTCCGGTTACGGACGTCCATAGTAGCCGCAGTGCCTGCGCTTTCCCCGATGATCCGCGTAGTTACCGCCGCAGAATTTCGCTCAACCCAGCGCTGCCAGCGCCTTCGCCAGCCGTTTCGCCGACACCGGTTCGGCGGTCTTCAGTTCCTGTGCGAACAGCGACACGCGCCACTCCTCGATCAGCCAGCGCAGTTCGGCCAGATCCGCTGCATCGGCGCCGGCCGCACGGTGCTGCAGGTACGCACGCCAGTACGGCATCACCTGCAGCATCCGTTGCTGATCCTTCGCCGGATCCTGACGCAGCCGCTCGCCGCGCAGGCGCATCCCCTTCAGATATCGCGGGTAATGCGCCAGCCGCGAAGGCGGCAGCTCGCGCAGAAAGCCCGGCGTCAGCAGCGCGTCGAACTGTTCGCGCAGGTCGTCGTAGCTGGCACGCGCGAAACCCATCAAGGGTGGCTGCAGCCACGGCTTCAGGTCGGCCTGTGCCTCGATGATCGGCTCGGCCAGCTTCAACCGTTCGACGCCGGCGCCAAAAAGCTCGCGCGAAAACTGCGCGCGCAGCTTCTCGAACGCGCCGGCCGTGCGCACGTCCAGCTCATGCTTTTCGAGCAGATCGCCGAAGCCGCCTTCGAGAAGATCCTCACGCAGGCCATCGACGCCACCGAGCGGTGCGTACTTCAGCGCCAGCGCATTGCCGATCGGCAGGCGCCGACGCGCCTGCTTGGCATCGCTGGTCAGTGCGTTGCGCAGCAGCCGCACCACGCCCTGCCGGTGTGCCGAGCGCGCCTCGTCGCTGCGCTCGAACACGCGCAACGCCACCGTCTCGCCCAGATCGACCAGCGCCGGGAACGCCATCAGACCACCGTCGGAACGCACCTGCGCGGGAATCTCTTCGAAATCCCAGCTGGCCACGTCCTCGCGGGTCAGCTCGATGTCGGTCTTGCGCGAGAACGCTTCGCGCGCCTGGCCTTCCCATTGTCCACGCAGCGCGGCTAGGTCGCGGCCACTGGCCAGCGTCTTTCCATTCTCGTTGTGCAGGCGGTAACGCATGCGAAAATGCGGCGGCAGCTCGACGACCGCGAATTCCGCCGCGGCAATGTCGACACCGGTGGCTCGCTTCAGAAATGTCGCCAGTGCTTTCGCCAGCGGCTCGTCACGCGGCGGCTCGGCCTCGACAAAGGCCCGCGCGAAATCCGGGGCCGGCACGAAGTTCCGCCGCAGTGCCTTTGGCAGGCCACGGATCAGTTCGGCCACCTTCTCGCCGAGCAGACCAGGCACCAGCCATTCGCAGCGCGCGGGCGGCAGTGCGTTCAACATCGCCAGCGGCAGGTGCAAGGTGACACCGTCGGCCTCATCGCCGGGCGTGAAGCGGTATTCGAGCTTGTATCTTTGCGGCCGCTCCTGCGCGTCCTGCGCTCGCGGCACTCGGCCATCCATGGCCATCGGGATTTCGAGCGCGGCAGGAAACGCCTTCGCATCCAGCCCGGCACCATCGACCATCACGTCGTCCAGCGACCAGCGCAACGCCGCCTGTTCGGCCGGGCGAGCCTTGCGGTACCACGCGTCCAGTGCGCGGCTGCTGGCGATCTCTTCGGGCAGCTTGCCCTCGAAGAACGCGACCAGATCGTCCTCATGACGGATCAACCCTTCGCGACGCTGCTTCGCCTCGATGCCTAGCGCATCTTCCAGCACACGCTGGTTCGCGCGCACGAAATCGGCTCTGCTGTCGAGGTCGCCACGCACCAGCGCCTCGCGCAGGAAGATCGCGTGCGCCAGCGTCGGATCCTGTTGCTGAAACGTCACCGGACGTTTCTCCACCAGCACCAGGCCGAACAGGCTGACCTGCTCGTACGCGACCACGCAGCCGCGCTTCTTCGACCAGTGCGCGTCGCGGCAACTCATGCGCAGCAAATGCGCCGCCTGCTGCTCGATCCACAGCGGTTCGACGCGCGCATTCGTCATGCCCCACACGCGCCCGCCCACATCGAGGATCTGCGCGGAGAAGATCCAGTTCGGCGGCACCTTCGCCAGCGCCGAGCCAGGGAAGACCTGGAATTTGCGTTCGCGCGTGCTCTGGTACACGCCCTTTTCGTCCTTGCGACCGACTTGGGTCGGCAGGCCGGCGAGCAAAGAGCGGTGCACGGATTCGTAAAGACGACCTGCATCCGTCTCATTGATCGCTGCAGCCACAGGTTTCCGTACACCATCGCGCTCAAGCCCT
>DAHUXL010000051.1 GCA_027307195.1 Rhodanobacter sp.
TTGTAGCTGTCGTCGATCAGTGTGACGCCGCCGGGCAGGGTCACGCGGCGCAGGCGACCGGTAACCGCACGCGCCTGCTCCAGTCCCGCCACGATGGTGGCCAGCGGCACGTCCAGCGCCAGCGCGATGGAAGCCGCCGCCAGCGCATTCGCCACGTTGTGGCGGCCGGGCAGCGCGAGATTCACCTCGGCGTCGCCTTCCGGCGTGCTCAGCACGAAGCGCGAACCGTCCGCGCGCTGCTCGATGATGTCGGCGCCGATATCCGCCGGATGATCGAGACCGTAGCGCAACACCTTGCGCGCACCGGCCAGGCCGCCGAAGAAACTGGCGAAGTGGTCGTCGGCGTTGATGATCGCGATACCGTCGGCCGGCAACGCCTGATACAGCGCACCCTTGGTCTCGGCCACGCCTTCGATGCTGCCCATGCGCGCAAGATGCGCCGGCGCGATGAGCGTGACGAGGCCGATATCGGGCCGTGCGATGGCAGCCAGATACGCGATGTCGCCCGGCTTGCCGGCGCCCATTTCAAGTACCGCGTATTCGGTGTCCTGCGGCATCGCCAGCAAGGTCAGCGGCAGGCCGAGCTCGTTGTTGAAGTTGCCCGCACTGACATGGGTGCGACCGTGCCGCGACAGGATCGAGGCGACCAGTGTCTTTACCGTGGTCTTGCCGTTCGAACCGGTGATGCCGATCACGCGCACATCGCGCTGCGCACGCACGGCGCTTGCCAGATCGCCGAGCGCCAGCTCGGCATCGTCCACCAGCAGCTGCGGCAGATCGCTGTCGACCTTGCGCGTCACCAGGGCGGCGACGGCGCCGCGCGCGGCGGCCTCGGCCAGATAGTCGTGACCGTCCACCCGCTCACCCTTGATCGCCACGAACAGGTCGCCGGGCTGCAGCTTGCGTGTATCGATGGCGACACCCGTGACTGCGGCGTCGGCGCCGAACAGGCGTCCGTGTGTCCACACCGCAATGGCGCTCAGCGACATCATGCGCGCGGCTCCCGGCTGATCCGTTCCAGCGCGGCATGCGCCACCGCCAGATCGTCGAACGGACGCTTGCCGGCTGCGCCGTCCTGATAGGTTTCATGGCCCTTGCCGGCGATCAGCACCACGTCGCCGGACTGCGCCAGTTGCAGCGCATGGCCGATCGCCGACGCGCGATCGCGCTCGACCGTCATCGCGCGCGCCGACGCCATGCCGGCGACGATCTGCGCCACGATGGCGTCGCCGTCTTCGCCGCGCGGATTGTCGTCGGTGACGATCGCCACATCCGCCAGCCGCGCAGCGATCGCGCCCATCAACGGGCGCTTGCCGGCATCGCGTTCGCCACCGCAACCGAACACGCAGATCAGCTTGCCGGCGCAATGCGCACGTACGGCGCTCAACGCCTGTTCCAGTGCGTCAGGGGTGTGCGCGTAATCGACCACCACCAGCGGCAGACCATGCAGACCGCCGAGCCGGCTCATCCGGCCGTTGACCGGCTGCAGCTGTTCGACCGCAGCCACGATGCGCGAGAACGGTTCGCCCAGTGCGCCGAGGCAACCCACCACCGCCAGCAGGTTCGCCACATTGAAGCGGCCCAGCAGATGGCTGTTGATCGTGCGCACACCCCACGGCGTGCGCAGCAGGAACGCCAGCCCGCCGGCCGAAGTGACGATGGCACTCGCGGCAATTTCTGCCGCGCCGTCGTCAGCCATGCTGAAGCGCAGCGGCTGCACGCCGGCAGGCAACTGCGTCGCCAGTTCGCGACCGAACGCATCGTCGATATTGATCACCGCACTCTGCAGCCCAGGCCACGCGAACAGCTTCGCCTTGGCCGCGCCATAGGCTTCCATGCTGCCGTGATAATCCAGGTGATCGCGGGTGAGATTGGTAAACGCGGCCACCTCGAAATCCACCGCGCCCACACGGCCCTGCTCCAGCGCGTGTGACGACACCTCCATCGCCACGTGGCTGACTTCGGCATCCCGGAAATCCGCCAGCAACGCCTGCACACTGATCGCATCGGGCGTGGTGCGCTCGCCTTCGCGCAACTGGCCATGCACGCCGGCACCGAGCGTGCCGATCGAGGCCGCGCGATGGCCGAGCAGGGTCAGTGCCTGTGCCAGCAATTGCACGCACGAGGTCTTGCCGTTGGTGCCGGTGACGCCGACCATCCGCATCGATTCGCTGGGACGATCGTAGAAGCGCGCGGCGATTTCACCGACCTGCGCGTGCAGGTTATCGATCCACAGCAGCGGCACGTCCAGCGGTGCCAGATCGTCGACCATCGGGGCCTCAGCCAGCACCACCTGCGCGCCACGCTGTACCGCGCCGGCAGCAAATTTGATGCCGTGCCCCTGGCTGCCGCGCAACGCGAAAAACGCATCGCCGCGACGCACCCGACGCGAGTCCAGCGTCAGTCCCGACAGCACGATGCGGCCAGCACCCGGCGCGGCGGCGACCTGCGCGTCGGCAATCCCCAGCAACAGCTGATCGAGGTGGCCGGTGCTCATGGCGTGCCCCCATCGATCGGTGCGTCGTCGATCGGCGCATCCACCGGCGCCTTGTTGCCGACCAGTCCATCGGGACTTTGCAGCGGGCCACCGACATACCAGCGACCGATATTGTCCGGCGGCACGTCGAGCAGGCGCAGCGCGCCCTCCATCACCTTGGCGAAAGCCGGCGCGGATACCGTGCCACCGTAGTAGCTGCCCCGGTGCGGGTTGTCGATCACCACCACGCCGACCAGGCGCGGATTCGACGCCGGCACGATACCGGCGAAGGCGGAGGTATAGCTGTTCTTGTCGTAGCCACCGGCACTCGCCTTGTGCGCCGTACCGGTCTTGCCGGCCACGCTGTAATTGGCGATGCGCGCCGGCGAACCCGTGCTGCCCTCACCGGTCACCGTCTCCATCATCCGGATCAGCTGATCCGACACTTCCGGCGAAATGATCTGCTTGGCAGTGTTGTCGTTGTCCTTGATGAAGGTGGGGCTGTGCATCACGCCACCATCGGCGATCGTGGCATAGGCATTGGCCAACTGCAGCACGGTCACATTGAGACCGTAGCCATAACCGAGGATGGCTTTTTCCAGCGGTCGCCAGTCACGCCCGATCCGCAGGTGGCCAGAGGCCTCGCCCGGGAAACCGCTCTGGGTGCTGTCGCCCAGACCGAATGCGCGATAGGTGTCGTACATGAGGCTGGTGTCGAGCTGCATCGCGATATGCGCCGCGCCCACGTTGCTCGACTTGGTGATGACGCCGGTCGGCGTCAGCAGCCCGTAATTGTGCGTGTCGTGAATGTCGTGGCCCTGGAAATACCAGTGGCCACCGGTGGTGTCGATGATCGGGCTGGTCGGGGTGAACTTGCCGCTGGACAGTGCCGCCGCCATCAGAATGGGCTTTACCGTGGAGCCGGGTTCGAGCACGTCGGTCATCGCGCGGTTGCGGCGCTGGTCCTGCTTGCTACCACTGAGCGCATTCGGGTTGTAGGTCGGCAGATTGACCATCGCCAGCACTTCGCCGGTCTTCACGTCGAGCACCACGATCGAACCGGAGTCGGCCTGGAACTTGTCCAGCGTGTTCTTCAGTTCGCTGTAGGCCAGAAACTGGATACGGCGGTCGATGCTGAGCGTGAGGTTCTGGCCCGGCTTCGGTGCGCGGATCTGTTCGACGTTCTCCACCACATGACCCATGCGGTCGCGGATGACCCGCTTGGCGCCCGGCTTGCCGGAGAGCCAGTCGTCATACGCCAGCTCCAGGCCTTCCTGGCCGTGATCGTCGATGTTGGTGAAGCCGAGCACGTGCGAGGTCACTTCGCCGGACGGGTAATAACGCTTGAACTCGCGCAGACCATTGATGCCGGGAATATTCAGGTCCAACACGGCCTGCGCCGCCTCCGGCGACATCTGCCGGCGCAGATAGACGAACTCCTTGTCGGAACGCTGCGCCAGCTGCTCCTTCAGGTTGCCGGCGTCCACGCCCAACGCCTGCGCCAGCTGCGGGATGCGATCGTCGTTGTCGAGCACTTCGGACGGATTCGCCCAGATCGACATCACCGGTGTCGACACCGCCAGCGGCTCGCCGTTGCGGTCGAAGATGGTGCCGCGCGATACCGGGATCGGCATCACTCGCAGGAAGCGCGCATCACCCTGGCTCTGATAGAACTGCTTGCGCACGACCTGTAGGTCGAACGCACGCGCCACCAGCCCGAGCGAGGCCAGCCCGAGCAGACCGACCACCACCACCATACGCTTGCGCGAGCTGGGGCCGGCACTGCGGCGGCGGCCGTGCGGGGGAGGCGTGATGTGCTTGCGCCAGCCCATCAGCGCAGCAGCCGGATGTCTTGCGGGCGCGGATCGAACATGCCCAGCTTCTGCCGGGCCTCGTCGTCGATGCGCCGTGGTTCGGCATAGGTGGCCTGCTCCAGTTCGAGCCTGCCGTATTCGATGTTCAGATCGTCGCGCTGGTTCTGCAGCGCGGTCAGGTTGACGAACAACACGCGGCTCTCATGGCGCGTCCACACCACACCGATCGCGCTGGCCAGCACGGCCGCGAGCAGGATCAGCATGAACAGGGCGCCGATCGCCTTCATGCGTGGCCCTCGTGCGACGGCATCTGCTCAGCCAGCTTCTCCGCCACGCGCAGCACGGCCGAGCGCGAGCGCGGATTGGCTGCCGTCTCGGCGTCGGATGGGAACTGCGCCTTGCCGACTGCCACCAGACGCGCCGGCGCAGCCTGCACCGGCGGCCCGCGGCGGCTGTTCTTCACGCGACCGGAGTGATCGCGGATGAACAGCTTCACCGCGCGATCTTCCAACGAATGGAAGCTGATCACCGACAACCGGCCGCCCGGCTTGAGCCGTTCCAGCGCGGCATTCAGACCCTGCTGCAACGCGTCCAGCTCACCGTTCACGCGGATGCGCAACGCCTGGAAACTGCGCGTGGCCGGGTGCTTGCCCGGCTCCCGACGACCAACCACGCGCTCGATCAGCGCGGCCAGCTGACCGGTGCGGGTGAACGGCGTGGCCGCGCGATCAGCGACGATTGCGCGGGCGATGCGGCGGCCGTGACGTTCTTCGCCGAAATTCCACAACACTTCGGTGATCTCGCGCTCACTGGCATGCGCCAGGAAATCGGCCGCGCTTTCGCCCTGGGTAGTGTCCATGCGCATGTCCAGCGGCGCATCGGCCATGAAACTGAAACCACGTGCGGCTTCATCCAGCTGCGGCGAGGACACGCCCAGATCGAGCAGCACGCCGTCGAGGCCGGCGGCAGTTTCGTCCCACTCGGCCAGGCTGGAAAAATTGGCGTGGCGGATCGACACGCGCGGATCATCGGCGAATTCAGCCCGCGCCGCGGCGATCGCCGTCGGGTCACGATCCATCAGCAACAACCGCCCCTGGGGGCCCAGGCGCGACAATATGGCGCGAGCGTGACCGCCGCGACCAAACGTTCCATCGAGATAGCGCCCGTCAGACTGCACGGACAAACCCTCCACCGCTTCACCCAGCATCACCGGGATGTGCCGCAACTGCTGCTCGGCCATGCCGCACTCCCGCTCCCGTCCCACGTGTGTCGCCGCGCCCGTTACAGGCGCAGTACGGCCATTTCGTCTGTGATCTCGTCTTCGCCGATGCTCTGGCGGATCTTGGCCAGATGGGCCTGTTCGCTCCAAAGCTCGAACTTGTTGCCCATGCCCAGCAGCACTGCCTTCTTCTCGATGCCTGCCGCGGCACGCTGACTGGCCGGCAGCAACACCCGCGCCGCGCCATCGGGCTCGACCACGGCAGCGGCACCGACCAGCTTCATCTGCAGATCGCGATGGGCCGCCTTGACCTTGGGCAGCGCATTCACCTGATCGCGCACCTGCTCCCACTCGGCATACGGGAACAGCCAGAGGCAGCCCGACTCGAACGGGTTGTAGGTGATCACCAGACGATTGGCGCACTCGCCCGCCACCAACTCGCGATACGCGGTTGGAATGGCCAAACGGCCTTTGTCGTCTACGGTGATGGCGGTTTCGCCCTGGAACACGATCGCTAGACTCCACTAAAACCCACGATTTCACACTGGAACCCACGATAGTCTCGCCCTGTGAGACTGTCAAGGGAATTTCGCTTGTGAATCAAGGAGAAAGGCGAAGTTGTGGCGGTAATTCCAGCGTTTTCTCACGAACCATTGCAAGGTATTTGAAAGCAAGGGATTTTTTGATTTTCAATCAACGTCATTACGGCGTTTGATGAGGATAATTCGGGACTGTCAGCCGCGTCGCGATGAACCAGCGTTCATCCGCACGCACTCCACCCATCACCACCGGCGTGGACGCTTGCCGCGCCGGTGGTGAATCCATGGAATAGGTGGAGTCGGCCTGTAAGCCGGGTTCTGTACGTCTTGCGACGCGACAGTCATTCCTCTCGGCCAGACGTCGCCGTCTGGCTCCAGCAACCTACCCGGGAACAACGCGGGCCGCGTTATCGTTCCCCTATTTGGTCTTGCTCCGAGTGGGGTTTACCGTGCCGTACG
>DAHUXL010000054.1 GCA_027307195.1 Rhodanobacter sp.
GCCCGGGCCTGTACGGCCAGCGTGCCGATCACGTCGTCGGCCTCGACACCGGGTACGCGCAGGATCGGGAAGCCGAGCGCGCCGACGATCGCCAGCATCGGCTCGACCTGCGCGCGCAGGTCGTCCGGCATCGGCGGGCGATGAGCCTTGTACTGGTCGTAAAGGTCGTCGCGGAAGGTCCGGCCGGGCGCGTCGCTGACGAAGGCCAGATACTCCGGCTTCGCCTTCAGCGTGGCGCGCAGCATGTTGACCACGCCGAACAGCGCGCCGGTGGGCTCGCCGTGGGCGTTGCTCAGCGGCGGCAGCGCGTGGAACGCGCGATACAGGTAGGAGGAGCCGTCGATCAGGATTAATTTGGGCATGCGGCATTCTCGCATGCGTGCACGTAACGTCGCGCTTCACGGAAGCTCGGCCGGTGCACTGGTATGCTCAACTCCCCGATCGAGGTTGCCGCCATGAAAACCGCTGCTTTGCTGGCTGCCGCCAGCGTCCTGTTCGCCTCCAGTGTGTTCGCGCAGTCGTCTCCCTCGACGAATGTACCGCCGCCCCCCGGGATCAATGACCCGGGCGTTCAGGCAGTGACGCCGGCGCCCAAGCCTGCCGCCAAACCCCGCGCGCCCCATGCCAGCACGCCGACGCATCATCCACTGGATCTGAAGCCGCAGGCGTTGCCGGCGACGCAGGACAACGGTACGGCCCGCGCCGCCGGACCGGACAAGTCGCTGCCGGAGATCAAGGTCCGTCAGGAAGGCGACAACAACGTCCAGGAATACAGCCGCAACGGTCGCGTCTACATGGTGGTAGTGACGCCCAAGAACGGCATCGCCCAGACCTACATGGTCGATCCCCAGGGTCGGGTGGTCGACGAGCACGGCCAGAAGCCGGTGGGGCCGGTGATGTACAAGGTGCTGGAGTGGGGCAAGGCCAAGCCGCCTGCCGAAGGTTCGAGCGAGGCAACACCGGGCGACGACGGCCACTGAGCGTCGCCTTGAGCGTCGCCATCGGCGCGATCTGCCATGACAGCGCCGTATCGATGTCGGACGGAGAGCAGTGCGATGCAACTGCGTGAAAGCTGGCTGCTGTTTGCGTTGGGCTCGGCGCTGTTCGCGGCGCTGACGGCCTTGTTCGGCAAGCTCGGCGTGGTCGGCATCAACTCCAACCTCGCCACCTTCATCCGCACCATCGTGATCATGATCGTCACGGCCGGCATCCTCAGCCTGCGTCAGGAATGGGCCAAACCCACCGGGTTGCCATGGCACAGCTGGCTGTTCCTGGTGTTGTCCGGCATCGCCACCGGCCTGTCGTGGCTGTGCTACTACCGCGCGCTGCAGCTGGGGCCGGTGAGCAAGGTGGCGCCGATCGACAAGCTCAGCGTGGCGATCGCGATCGTGCTGGCACTGCTTTTCCTGGGCGAGAAACCGAGCCTGCCGTTGCTGATCGGCGGTGGGCTGATCGTGACCGGCGCAGTGGTGATCGCGCTGTCCTGAGCTGCATCGTTCAGCGTGGATCATCCAGTTCAGGGTAGTGCCGGAAGATGCCGTTTTCGTTGAACGGCAACCGTCGTGATGAATCCAGATAGGCAGCGATGCGTGGCCGCGCGGCCACCCGTTGGCGCAGCGCGTGCAGCAGTGGCAGGCCGCTTTCAAGCCGCTGCATCGCGCGGGGAAATGCGTAGTCCAGCCCGACCATCAGCTGAAACAGTGAAAGATCGACGTAGGAGTGTTCGCGCACGGCATGCTGGCCACCGCCGCGCTCCAGCACCTGCTCGAAGTAGTCCAGAAATTTCGGCAGGCGCGTTTCGCGCAGATCCTTCGCACGCCGTTGTGCTTCGGCGCGCTGGTCTTCGTAGTAAAGGCTGCTGGCGATCGGGTGATGGGCATCGTGCACCTCGGCAACCAGATCGCTGATGGTCAGCTGCAGCTGATGCGCGTACAGCCGCCGGCTTTCGCTGTCTGGCGCCAGCCCAAGTGGCGGTCCGAGGTACTGCAGGATGTTCGCGACTTGCGCGATCACCAGCCGGCCCGCCTTGAGAAACGGCGGCGCAAATGGCAGCGCGCCGGCATGGGCGCCGTCGAGGAAGCGCACGATCGCGTCATCGCCTTGCGTGCGGGCCACGTCGTCGTAGCTGGCACCAGCGTCTTCCAGCGCCAGCCGCACGAATTCGCCGCGGCCCTGGATCCCCGTCCAGTAATACAGCTCGTAATGCATGGCAGCCTCCGGAGAGAAGATGTCGATGCTGGAACGACGGACTTCTACGGGGCGTGTAGAGGCGCACTTTGTGCGCTCCTACAGGTCAAGACTCAGTGCCGGGCTTGCCTGATCTATTTCCGTCACTTTCAGTGACGACCTTGTCTGATTTACTTCCGGCATCAATGCCGGAAGTGGCGCATGCCGGTGAACACCATCGCCATGTCGTGCTCGTCGGCGGCGGCGATCACTTCGCTGTCGCGCATCGAGCCGCCGGGCTGGATCACCGCGCTGATGCCGGCCGCGGCAGCCGCATCGATACCGTCGCGGAACGGGAAGAACGCATCCGAGGCCATCACCGAACCGCGCACCTCCAGCTTCTCGTCCGCCGCCTTGATGCCGGCGATCTTCGCGCTGTAGACGCGGCTCATCTGGCCGGCGCCGATGCCGATGGTCTGGCGATCGCGGGCATACACGATGGCATTGCTCTTGACGAACTTGGCCACCTTCCAGGCGAAAATCAGGTCGTGGATCTGTGCCTCGGTCGGTGCACGGCGGGTGACGATCTTCAGATCGTCCGCGCCGACCATGCCGGTGTCGGCGGTCTGGATCAGCAGGCCCGAACCGACACGCTTCAAATTGTTGCCGGGATGGGCGTGCAACAGGCTGCCATCAGCCGGCAGCGGAATCACCAGCACGCGCACATTGCCCTTCTTGGCGAACGCTTTCAGCGCCTCGTCCGCGTAGCCCGGCGCCAACACCACCTCGACGAACTGGCGCTCGACGATCGCGCGTGCGGTAGCGCCGTCCACCTCGCGGTTGAACGCGATGATGCCGCCGAAGGCCGAGGTCGGATCGGTCTGGTAGGCCAGGTCGTACGCCCTGCCGATGCCGTCCAGGCTCACCGCCACGCCGCACGGGTTGGCGTGCTTGACGATCACGCAGGCCGGTTTGACGAAACTGCGCACGCATTCCCACGCGGCATCGGCGTCGGCGATGTTGTTGAACGACAACTCCTTGCCCTGCAGCTGACGGAACGTGGCCAGGGTGCCGGGTGCCGGGTACAGGTCGCGGTAGAACGCGGCCTGCTGGTGCGGGTTCTCGCCGTAGCGCAGGTCCATCAGCTTCACGAAGCGCCCGTTGGCCTGGCCCGGGAACGTGGCATGACCGGCGATGGCATCCTGCGTCTCGTTCAGTTCGAGGCCGGACAGGTAATCGCTGATCGCGCCGTCGTAGCTGGCGACGTTGTTGAACGCGGCGACGGCGAGCTTGAAGCGGGTGGTGCGCGAAAGACCGCCACGCTGTTCGATCTCGACCAGCGCGCTTTCGTACTGCTCGGGCGAGGTCAGCACGCCGACGTCGTTCCAGTTCTTCGCCGCCGAACGCAGCATCGCCGGGCCGCCGATGTCGATGTTCTCGATCGCGTCCTCCAGCGTGCAGTCGGGCTTCGCCACGGTCTGCTCGAACGGATACAGGTTCAGCACCAGCAGGTCGATCGGTGCGATGTCCAGCTCGGCCATCACCGCGTCGTCGGTACCGCGCCGGCCGAGCAGGCCACCGTGCACCTTCGGATGCAGCGTCTTGACGCGGCCATCCATGATCTCGGGAAAACCGGTGACGTCGCTGACGTCGGTGACCGCGATGCCGGCCTCGCGCAGCGCCTTCGCGCTGCCGCCAGTGGACAGCAGCTCGATGCCCTTGGCGACGAGGCGGCGGGCCAGATCGATCAGGCCGGTCTTGTCGGAAACGCTGAGCAGGGCGCGACGGACCGGGACGAGCTGGGGCGTGGACATGAGCGGGTTTCCAGGAGGGGAAAGCCGCTCATTATAGCCGTCTGATTGATGGGCCGCCTGGCGGGCGGCCTTGAGAGGCGGCGTTGATCGGGAGTTACAGCAGGCCGTGGGCGGCCAGTTTCTTGCGCAAGGTGGCGCGGTTGATGCCCAGCGCGCTTGCCGCGCGGCTCTGGTTGCCGTCATGGAAGGCCAGCACTTCGCGCAACAAGGGCAGCTCGACCTCGCGCAGCACCAGCGCGTGCAAGCCCTCACTGCATTCGGTATCGCCGATGTCGGCGAGATAGCGACGCACCGTGCGGCTGACGCACTCACTCAGCGCACTGGAACTGGAAGAGCCCACGCTGTGCGGCCCGCCATGCTGAGGGCTGGCGCTATGAGAGCCTGCACTCTGTGACGAGGTCGGTATGGCGGCCTCGGCAACAGGCAGTCTTGCGGCATTCACGGACATCTTCCCTCACGTACGAAGCGGCCGCTGTGCGGGCCGCTTGCCTTATGGTTATGACTGATGTTGCAAGTCGCGGCGTGTATCGAATGCCGATCGGCAGTCTGCGCGAGGGGTCGAGTCTACCCGCGCCGGCCGATAATTTTAAGTACCAGAGCACGCTTATTCGAAGTTGAATTCAAATGCCACTGCCTTGTCACCGGGATCTTCGAGTTCCAGCAGCAGCACCGCGCTGGCACCCGGAGCCAGGCCCTGCTGGAGAATCGTGCTGTCGTCGAGGTACTCGCGCGGCTGCAGTCGGCGCATCGCGATGCGCTGGCCCTGAGCGTCCGACAAGGTGATCGTCAGGATCGGGTATGGCTGCGCGAAGAGCGCGTCGTTGCGAACGCTGGCGCTGATCATCAGCGCACCGGCAACACTGGGATGCGCCTGCACGTTGCTGGCGAGCAGCTGCAGTTGCTGTGGTGCAGCGACCAGGGGCACCTCGCAGCCGAGCACGGCACAGCTGCTGCGCAGCCAGCCGCCCACGGTGGGGTTGCGGATCAACGGGTCGCGCTCGGCCCAGGCCAGCTGGACGACGAGCAGCAGCATCAGCAGCAGGCACGCGACGAGCCACGGCCAGCGCCGCTCGCCGGACGAGCGCCGGCGCCGGCGAGGCTCGCGTTTGTGTGATCGCCGGGGCTGCTTTGCCCGAGGTTCGCGGGCAAAACGCGGTGCGAACACCAGCTGCGAGAAATCCTCGGTGGCAGGTGCCATCGTCGCTACGACCACCCCGTCCTGGGCGACGGCCGGTGGCTCGGGTCGTGGTCGATACACCACCAGATCGAGACGCGGCGGTTCGAACGCCGGCTCGTTCACCGTCATTTCGATGAAAGGTTCAGGCGGCAGCTGCTCGGTGAGCGTGGCGACACTGTCGAAGCTGGCCTCGCAATGTCCGCAGACGACATGGCCGTGCGCCTTCGCGAGCGTCTGCGCATCCAGCGAAAACACGGACAGGCATTCGGGGCATTGTGTATACATGCAGGCCGTTTTGAATCGGTGTCCGGCAAGCTTAGCAGGGTGATCGCGCCGGCAAGCCGACGGACAGTCTCAGCTGCGGCGGCGACCGCTGATGCGGACCCAGTCTTCGCGCGTATCCACGCGCAAGTCGTCGAACCATTCGGCGTAACGCAGCAGCAGTTCGTCCTGCTGACCGATGAGGATGCCGGAGATCGCGAATGGTGCGCCGGGCTTTGCGGCAGCGGCGAACGTCGGTGCGAGTTCGCCGAGTGGGCCGGCAAGGATATTGGCAATGAAGATATCAGCCGCTTCGGCGACCACGTCCTCCGGCAGGAACACGGCGAGGCGATCGGCCACGTCGTTGCGCTCGGCGTTGTCGATGGATGCGGTGAGTGCCTGAGGATCGTTGTCGACGCCGACCGCGCTGGCCGCGCCGAGCTTCAATGCGGCGATCGCCAGGATGCCGGAGCCGCAGCCGAAGTCGGTCACCGTCTTGCCGGCCAGGTCCAGGCCGTCCAGCCATTCCAGGCACAGCGCGGTGGTCGGATGAGTGCCGCTGCCGAACGCGAGACCTGGATCGAGTCGCACCACCACCAGCGCATCGTCGGCCGGTGGTTCGATGTTCCACGGATAGATCCACAGCCGCCGCCCGAACGGCATCGGCTTGAACTGGTCCATCCATGCGCGTTCCCAGTCCTGGTCGGCGACGTCGCGGAACGTCAGCTGATCCGGCTCCAGCCACGGCAGCAGTTCACCCAAGGCTTCGGTGAGGCCGCGACGATCGGTGTGCTCATCGAACAGCGCGTTCAGCGTGATCGTCGGCCACAGCGGCAACTCGCCCACGCCGGGTTCGAAGATCGCCTGCTCGTCCGGCGTCTCCGCATTGGCATCCTGCAACGTGATCGACAAGGCGCCGAGATCGTCCAGCGCTTCTTCGGTGCCGGGCTGCTGCTCGGTGCGGACAATCAGGGAGAGTTCGAGCCAGGGCATGCGATGTCCGTGGGTGGAGCGTGACGATAGGCGATATCCGCTGCGCGGCGAACCATGGCTCGCGCAGCGGACGATTCTTGCGGCGCGCCGGTCAGTGACCGGTGGCGGGGTGTTCCTTCTGCTCCGCCATGCGCTTTTCCAGATAGTGGATGTTCTGCCCACCATGCTGGAAGCCGACGTCGGCCATGATCCGCTGCTGCAGCGGGATGTTGCACTTCACGCCTTCGATCACCGTCTCGGCCAGCGCCAGGCGCATGCGTGCGATCGCGGTCTCGCGATCCGGGCCGTGCACGATCAACTTGCCGATCATCGAGTCGTAGTTCGGCGGAATCTTGTAGCCGTCGTACAGGTGCGTGTCGACGCGCACACCGGGACCGCCCGGGGCCTCGAAACGTTTCACCGTGCCGGGACTCGGCATGAAGGTGTCCGGATCCTCGGCGTTGATGCGGCACTCGATCGCATGGCCGCGGATCACGATGTCTTCCTGCCTGAGCGACAGCTTCTCGCCACCGGCGATCAGCAATTGCTCGCGCACCAGATCGACGCCGGTGATCAGCTCGGTCACCGGGTGCTCGACTTGGATGCGGGTGTTCATCTCGATGAAGTAGAAGCGGCCGTTTTCGTACAGGAACTCGAACGTGCCGGCGCCGCGGTAGTTGATGCGGATGCAGGCGTCGACGCAGACCTTGCCGATCGCTGCACGCTGTTCGTCGGTGATGCCCGGTGCCGGCGCTTCCTCGACCACCTTCTGGTGGCGGCGCTGCATCGAGCAGTCGCGCTCGCCCAGATGGATCGCGTTGCCCTGGCCATCGGCGAGCACCTGGATCTCCACGTGGCGCGGATTTTCCAGGAACTTCTCCATGTACACCTGCTCGTTGCCGAACGCGGCCTTGGCCTCGGCCTTGGTCATCGTGATGGCATTGCCCAGGTGGGCCTCGGTGCGCACCACGCGCATGCCGCGACCACCGCCGCCGCCGGCGGCCTTGATGATCACCGGATAGCCGATCTCGCGGGCGATCTTGATGTTGGTATCGACATCCTCGCCGAGCGGGCCGCCGGAGCCGGGCACGCACGGCACACCGGCTGCCTTCATCGCGCGGATCGCCTCGACCTTGTCGCCCATCAGACGGATCACGTCGGCGGTGGGGCCGATGAAGATGAAGCCGGATTGTTCCACCTGCTCGGCGAAATCGGCGCGCTCGGACAGGAAGCCGTAGCCCGGATGAATCGCCTGGGCGTCGGTGATCTCGGCCGCCGCGATGATGCGCGGGATGTTGAGATAGCTGTCGACCGACGGGCCGGGGCCGATGCAGATCGACTCGTCGGCCAGGCCGACGTGCTTCAGATTGCGATCCACGGTGGAGTGCACTGCCACGGTCTTGATGCCCAGACTGTGGCAGGCGCGCAACACGCGCAGCGCGATTTCGCCGCGATTGGCGATGACGACCTTCTCAAGCATCCGGGCGGCCTCAGGCAATCACGAACATGGGTTCGTCGAATTCCACCGGCTGGCCGTTCTCGACCAGGATCGCCTGCACGGTGCCGGCCACGTCGGCCTCGATCTGGTTGAACATCTTCATCGCCTCGATGATGCCCAGCGTCTCGCCGGCCTTGACCTGCTGGCCGACCTTGGCGAAGGCCGGCGTGCCGGGCGTAGCTGAGGCGTAGAACGTGCCAACCATCGGCGCTTTCACTACATGGCCGGCCGGCAGCGCGTTCGCGGCCGGAGCCTCGACGGTGGCTGCACCGGGTGCAGCCGCCACGACCGGCGCGGGTGCGGCCGCCACGGCCACGGGTGCAGCAGCGACCGGCGCCGCGTTTTTCGGCACGCGCGACAGGCGGACGACTTCCTCGCCCTCCTTGATCTCCAGTTCGGCGAGGTTGGATTCCTCAAGCAGGTCAATCAGTTTCTTGATTTTGCGCAAATCCATCGGATCAGCCTTTTCAGTCATGCCACCACGGGTGGCCGGAAGGGAATGGGTAGGCCGTGCGGCCAGGTTCGTTCTATGCCGCGTCGGGCGCTGGCGTACGCAATCGCTGGATCGCCGCGTCCAGTGCCAGCCGGTAGCTGTCGCCACCGAAACCACAGATCACGCCGACGGCGAGATCCGACAGGTACGAGTGATGGCGGAACGGTTCGCGTGCAAACACGTTGGACAGATGCACTTCGATGAACGGAATCGCCACCGAGGCCAACGCATCGCGCAGGGCAATGCTGGTATGGGTGAAGGCGCCAGCGTTGATCAGGATCATCGCGGTCTGGTCGTCACGGCCCTGATGGATGCGGCCGATCAGCTCATGCTCGGCGTTGGACTGGCACCAAACCAGTTCATGCCCGGCCGCCTGCGCACGCTCGGCCAGCCGCTGATTGATATCGGTCAGCGTCTCGCGGCCGTAGATGTTCGGCTCGCGTGCACCCAGCAGGTTGAGGTTGGGTCCATGCAGGACCAGGATCTTCGCCACGGCATCGTCCAGCTTGCGTCCGGAGGCTCCGGCACCCGGCGCAGTGTGCGCGTAGTCGTGGATGTTGTCCAGTTCACTGCAGATCGACGATGTTTGCCGGAGAAGTGCAGGATTTCCATGCGTAAGCGTATGTCGGCCCTTGCTCAGGGCCTGGCGTGCATCGGTCCGAGCCACTGTTCCAGTTGCAAAGCAGACAAGGCTCCGACATGTGTCGTCAAGATGCTCCCATCCGCGTCAATAAGTACGCTGTATGGCAGCATTTCACGTGAATTGCCCAGTTGCAGCGAAGTACTTGGTGGAGTCAGTTGGCCCAGTAAAATCGGATAATTCACCGGGTGCGCGGCCAGAAAGGCGCGTGTGCGAGCAGGCTCATCCATCGCAATACCGATCACGATCGCTGCATGTTCGCCGAACTTTTCCTGCGCTCGATTGAGTGTCGGCATTTCTTCCAGGCACGGCCCACACCAGCTGGCCCAGAAATTCAGCAACACCCGCTGGCCGCGGTAATCGCTCAACGGGTGCAGCTTGCCATCGAGGTCCGGCAAGGTGAGTGCCGGCAACGGCTGGCCAATCAGCGCCGAATCCATCGGTGCCGGCGGCTGGCTGCGATGTTCGACATAACCACCCGCGGCCGCGACCACTACGGCCAGTCCCAGGATCAGCCAGTTGCTGCGACTCAACATCAGCGCGCCGCCGCGGTCAGCGCCTGCTCGACCAGTGAGGACGTCAGCACCGTCGACAACTGCCTGCCCGGGCCGCCATCTTTCGGGAACACCACGTACAACGGCACGCCGGGGGAATGGTATTGCTGCAGGAACGCGCTGATGGTGGGATTGACGTCGGTCCAGTCGCCTTTCATGTAGACCGCGCCGGTGCGCTGGAGCAGATCTCGGAACGCCTGCGTGTCCAGTACGGTGTGCTCATTCGCCTTGCAGGTGACGCACCAGTCGGCGGTCATGTCGACAAAGACCGGCGTGCCGGCCGCGCGCAGTTCGGCCAGCTTTTCCGGGCTGTAGGCGACTACACCTTCCTCCGTCGCCGCGATACTGGACGGCGGCGGCACGTGGGCGAGCAGATACATCGGCACCAGCGTGGCGATTGCGAGTATGGCGACCAGCACCTTGCTGAGCGCGCTGCGCGAACGACTGCGCTCGAACCACCACAGCGTCATCGCCAGAAGCACGGCGGCTACCAGCACCAGGCCCACTGCATCGGCGCCGCGCTGGTTGGCCAGTACCCAGACCAGCCATACCGCGGTGAGATACATCGGGAACGCCAGCACCTGCTTCAGCGTTTCCATCCAGCGACCCGGTCGCGGTAGCAATCGCGCCAATGCCGGCACGAAACCGATCAACAGGAACGGCAACGCCAAACCAATACCCAGTGCCAGGAACACCAGCAGCGCGGACAGCATTGGCGCGGCAAACGCATACGCCAGCGCGCTACCCATGAACGGCGCGGTGCACGGGCTGGCCACCACCACCGCTAGTACGCCGGTGAAGAAATCGCCCGCCGGGCCCGAGCGCGAGGCCAGCGATGCGCCGGTATTGCCCAGCGAAGCACCGAACTGCACCACGCCCGACATCGACAGGCCAACGGCCAGCATCACGCAGGCCAGCACACCG
>DAHUXL010000131.1 GCA_027307195.1 Rhodanobacter sp.
GCTTGCAGGTAGAGGAAACGCACGCATGAACCGGTTGCTGCCGTTCTTCGGTTTCATGCTGCTGGTGCTGCTGTTCGGCTTCGGCATCTGGTGGAACACCCAGCACGACCAGAACGCGATTCCGTCGCCGTTGCTCGACAAACCGGCACCCGCGTTCAACCTGCCCAAGCTGTACGAACCCACGCAGACGGTCAGCAAGGCGGACCTGCTTGGCCAGCCGTATCTGCTCAACGTGTTCGCCAGCTGGTGCGTCGAATGCGGCGTGGAACACCCGGTGCTGGAAGCCGAAGGCCCGACGCTGGGCGTGCAGCTGATCGGCTACAACTACAAGGACGCACCGGCCGACGCCAAGCGCTGGCTGGCCAAACACGGCAATCCGTACAACCTGCTGATCTCGGACGAGCCAGGCAACACCGCGATCGACTTCGGCGTGTATGGCGCACCGGAAAGTTTCCTGATCGACGCGAGGGGCGTGATCCGCTACAAGCACATCGGCCCGCTCACGCCCGACGTGGTGGCGAAGGAATTGAAGCCGGCGATTGCCGCCATGGCACACGAGGGCCAGCCATGACGCGCCGCCTCCTTCGCATGTGGCTGGTGATGTTGCTGGTCTGTGTCGGCGTGGCTCACGCGCAGGCGATCGAGCCGATGCCGTTCGCCAACCACGCGCAGGAGTTGCGCTTCCAGCACCTCACCCGGCAACTGCGTTGTCCGATGTGCCAGAACGAGACACTGGCCGACTCCAACGCGCCGATCGCGCGCGATCTGCGCAACCAGATTTTCCAGATGATGCAGCACGGCAGCAGCGACGACGAGATCAAGCAATACCTGGTCGCGCGCTACTCCAACTTCGTGCTGTACAACCCACCGCTGACCGCCGGCACCTGGCTGCTGTGGTTCGGCCCGCTGCTGATCCTGCTCGGCGGTACCGGTGCGGTACTGGTGGCAATCCGCAAACGCAGCCACCGCGACGCCGTTGCCACCGAAGCATCGACCGCCAACGCACTGATTGACAGCACGCCGACCGATAACGGGGACGACTGGTGAAAACCGTTTTTTTCATAGCCGCTGCAGTGATGATCGCTGTGGCGCTGGCCGCCTTGCTGCTGCCGCTGGTGCGTCAGGGCCGCGAGTCCGGTCGCAGCCGCGGCGTGTTTGCGCTGACCTTGGCGATTGCCTTCGCGCTCCCGCTGTCGGCTGTCGGTCTGTACCTGCTGGTGGGCACGCCGGCTGCGCTCAACGGTGTGTCCGCCGAAGCCACGCAACCGCTGACCATGCAGCAGGCACTCACCGAACTACATGCCCATCTGACCCAGCAGCCGGATGACCTGCAGGGCTGGATGTTGCTGGCGCAGACCAGTGCCATGCAGCACGATCCGATCGCCGCGCGCGATGCCTACGACCATGTGCTGAAGCTCGCCCCCAACAACGCTGAAGCCATGGTGGGCTGGGCCGAGAACGATTCGGTAAGTCGCAGCGACCACATGATCGAAGGCCGCGCACTGGATCTGCTCAAGCACGCTGTGCTGTTGCATCCGGACAGCCAACGCGGCCTGTGGCTGCTCGGTATCAGCGACTTCCAGCATGGCGACTACAGGAACGCCGCTGCCACCTGGCGCCTGTTGCAACCGCAGCTGGAGCCCGGCTCGAACGTGGCCAAGGCGGTCGCCGAGCAGATCGCCGTTGCCGACGCCCGTGCTGGCGGTACACCGGCCGAAGCTGCCAGCGCCGCCGCGCCCGCACCGCAAGGTGCCGCGCTGCAAGTACAGGTCGCGCTGGCACCGGCATTGAAGGACAAGCTGGCGCCGGGCGACGTGCTCTTCGTCTACGCCCGTGCGGAGACCGGCCCACCGATGCCGCTGGCGGTCGCCAGACTCGATGCCAGCCAGTTGCCAGCGAACGTCACCCTGACCGACGCGATGGCGATGACGCCATCTATGAAACTGTCCTCGGTCACGCATGTCTTCGTCGGCGCGCGAATCAGCCACAGCGGCCAGCCGATCGCACAATCCGGTGATCTGGAAGGCAACGCCGGCGTCGTGGCAGTGGATAGCAAGGCACCGATCAAGATCAGCATCGACAAGGTGCATTGATGAGTCAGGACGCGCGCCGTTATTTCAGCCTGCCCTCGCCCTTCCCGATGAAGCGCGGCGGCTCGCTGCACGGCGCGCACGTCGCCTACGAAACCTGGGGCACGTTGAACGCCGCGCGCGACAACGCGGTGCTGGTGCTGACCGGCCTGTCGCCCAGCGCGCACATGGCCTCCTGTGCGGACGATCCCACACCCGGCTGGTGGGAGGACATGGCCGGCCCGGGCAAGGCGATCGACACCTCGCGCTGGTTCGTGATCTGCGTGAATTCGCTGGGCAGCGACAAGGGTTCGACCTGCCCCGCATCGATCGACCCGGCTACCGGCGAGCCGTATCGGCTGACGTTTCCCGAACTGGCGCTGGAAGACGTGGCCAACGCCGCGCACGCCACTGTCAGCAGCCTCGACATCACGCAACTGGCCTGCCTGATCGGCTGCTCGATGGGCGGCATGAGCGCGCTGGCCTACATGCTGCTGCACCCAGGCGGCGTACGCGCCCACATCAGCGTGGACACCGCGCCGCAGGCGCAGCCGTTCGCGATCGCGATCCGCTCGCTGCAGCGCGAGGCGATCCGGCTCGATCCGCAGTGGAACGAAGGCCGTTACGACATCCATGCCGAGACGGGCGGCCGCTATCCCGACATGGGCATGAGCATCGCGCGCAAGCTCGGCGTGATCACCTATCGCTCGGCGATGGAATGGAACGGTCGCTTCGCGCGCATCCGTCTCGACCCGGAGCAGCGCGACGAGAATCCGTTCGGCCGCGAATTCCAGGTCGAGTCCTACCTCGAAGGCCACGCCCAGCGCTTCGTGCGCAACTTCGATCCGAACAGCTACCTCTACCTGTCGCGCGCCAGCGACTGGTTCGACATCGCCGAGTACGGCCACGGCAGCGTGCTGGAAGGACTCAAGCGCATCCACATCGAACAGGCGATGGTGATCGGCGTCAGCACCGACATCCTGTTTCCGCTGCAGCAGCAGGAACAGATCGCCGAAGGCTTGCAGGCAGCCGGCGCCGAGGTGGAATTCGTGGCACTGGATTCGCCGCAAGGCCACGACGCGTTCCTGGTCGATATCGAGAACTACAGCCGCGCGATCGGCGGCTTCCTGAACCGGTTGCCGGCCGCTTGACCATACCGCTGCTAAGATAAGCGGCATCACGCACCACCCGAGACCATCATGCTTACCCTGGATTTCCCCGGCAGCCGCACCCTGATCGACGCGATCGACGCCGCCGTGGCCAAGCCAACCACCCACGAACTCACCGACAGCCTGCGCAACAGCCTGTGCAAGCTGATCCGCGACAAGGCAGTGACCCTGCCCGACTGCGTTTTCGAAGCGAATCCCGAACACTACGCCCGCCGCGAGCTGTATCGCAGCGACGAGCACGGCTACTGTGTGGTGGCGATGACGTGGGGCCCGGGCCAGGGCACACCGATCCACGATCACGACGGCATGTGGTGCGTCGAAGGCGTGTGGAACGGCGCGCTGGAGATCGTGCAGTACGAATTGCTGGAACATGACGCGCAGCGCTACTGCTTCCAGCCGGTCGGCTCGATCCAGGCCGGTGCCGGCTCGGCCGGCAGCCTGATCCCGCCGCACGAGTACCACAGCATCCGCAACCCCAGCGACAACGCGGTCACCGTCAGCCTGCACATCTACTCCGGCCCGATGCTCCGCTGCGCAGTGTTCCAGCCGTTGCCGGAAGATCGCTGGTACGGCCGCAACGTGCGTCAGCTGGGTCTCGACCGCGTGCACTGAACCCGGCATAATGCGCAGCTGACATGCCGGTGTGGCGGAATGGTAGACGCGGCGGACTCAAAATCCGCTGGCAGCGATGTCGTGTAGGTTCGAGTCCTATCACCGGTACCAATAATGAAAAACCCCGCCATGTGCGGGGTTTTTCATGTCCGCCTACAGCTCGCGCACCACGCGGAAACCCACACGACCGCTGCGAGCATCGCCATTGGCGCCCTGCCGATAGGCCGAGTTCACCTGCTCCGGCGAGCTGCCCCAGGAGCCGCCGCGCAGCACGTGGACACGGCAACCGGGGTTGAGCCAGGCGCTGCCGTCGACCGGCGCACGCAGGTAGCTGTCGTGCCAGCAGTCCTGCGCCCACTCGGACACGTTGCCGTTGATGTCGTACAGGCCGAAGGGATTGGCGGCGAAGCTCATCACCGGGGCCGGCCCCCAGTAACCGTCGCGATAGCCGCGGAAGGCATGGCTCCAGCGCCGGCCGCTGCGCGAGCGGTCGCCGGAGCCGGTCAGGTTTTCCACCGGCCGTACGGGTACACCGTTGCCCCACCAGTAGCGACTGGTGGTGCCGCCGCGCAGGGCGTATTCGAATTCGGCTTCGCTGGGCAACCGGTAGATCTTGCCGGTGCGCTGGCTGAGCCAGTCGGCGTAGGCCTTGGCATCGTTCCACGAGATGTTCACCACCGGGAGCTTGTCGTCGGCCTTGTGGCCGGCGTAGTCGTCCTGCCAGGTCGCATCGGAGTCGTCGCGCAACACACCGCTGCGCTCGTCGTACACGCTGGAGCCGCCGAGCTTGACCGAATCAGGCACATAGCCGCTGGCGCGTACGAATTCGCGGAACTCGCCCACTGTCACCGCCGTGCGCGCCATCGCGAAACCCTTGTCGATGGTGACCGCGTGTTGCGGCATTTCAGCGTCGATGTGGTCATCCTCGTCGGCTGACACGCCCATCTGGAAACTGCCGGTGGGAATCACCACCATCGCCGGCGTCTTGCCCGGCAGATCGACATAGCGATCGGTGAAGACCTGGCCGGGTTTGTAGCTCGCGTACAGACGCGCATTGGTCAACTGCTCGTCGAAATCCTTCAACGCCGCCAGGCCGGGATCGGTTGCCCGGGCCTGCGCCGCCAGCTTCTTCGCCAGCTCGATATTGCCGGCGTCCAGCGCCGAGCGCGCCTGTGCCAACACGCCGTTCGCGCGCTGTTCGCGCATGTCGTCAACCCGCTTGTGCACGTCGAGCATCTGCTGCGAGCCGGGGCGAATGGTCTGCGCTTCGGCCAGCTGCTGGTCCGCACCGGCGAAATCGTTCTGCGCCACCGCCGCCAGTGCGCGATCGAGCACCGCGCGCTGCACCTGGAAGATGCCCTGCTCGGCCACCGCATTCTGTGGATCGAGCTGCTGCACCTCGCGGTACATGTCCAGGGCGCTGCCACCGTGCGGCTGATCCACCTTGCCCTGCTGCAACAAACCGGCCGCCTTCGCCAGCATCGGCCGTACCTTGACCAGCGTCTTCAGGCTGGCTTCCAGTTGCGCTACATCGGCTGCAGCATCCGGCAGCGGGCGCAACGCATCGAGCAGATCCTCCGCGGCATCGGCATCGCCCACCGCGATGTCCTGATCGATTTCCGCCACCAGCCGTGCGCGCACGTCGAACAGGCCCTGCGCAGCACGACGGCTATCCGGCTTCTCCTTGAGCGCCTGCGCAAACAGGGCTGCAGCGCTGTTTGCGTCACCGGCCAGCTGGCCGGCGTGCAGCGCCTTGGACGCACGCGCCAGCAACGCCTGCACCGCCGGCGTATCCGCGCTCATCTGTTCGGGCAGATTTGCATTCTTGCTGCTGTGCGCGGCGATCACGGCGGCAGGTGCCAGCGTCAGCGGCGGCCCGGCATCGATTTCGCTGATCGCCGATACGTTTTCCGGCTGCAGTCCGCTGGTCGGCGTCTGAATACCCATCGACATCGAACGACGCGGCGCCCGGGTCGTATCGACGTGGAACACCCGCGGAAAAAAGTGATATATCAGCGCGCACCCCAGCACGATCACCCCCAGCGCTCCACCAAGAGTGCGTTGACGGCGCAGGGTTGTGTTGCTCGGCATGGATGGGCGTCCTTGATGCGGCCTGTTATCGTGCGCCGTCCACCATAGGCACAAACCGCCGGCAGGGCAATCCGCGCCCTGCGCTTTCCAAGGAATACCGATGTCACTGCCCGAAATCGCCGCCGCCGAGTGGATCGATCATCGCGACGCGCTGCAAGAGTGGCTGGCCACGTTACCCGCGGATGCCGCGGTCGGCCTGGATACCGAGTTCATGCGCCGCAACACGTTCTATCCGCAGCTGGCGCTGCTGCAGCTGGGCTGGAATGGTCGCCATGCGCTGATCGATCCGCTCGCCTTCGAGATCGGCGACGCGCTGCAGCCGCTGCTCGGCGCCGGCCCGGCCGTCACCGTAATGCACAGCGCCAGCGAGGATCTGGAAACCCTGGCACCGCTGCTGCCGAATGGCCCGTACATCCTGTTCGACACGCAGATCGCCGCCGCCTTCGTCGGCATGGGCCTGGGCATCAGCTACCGCGCGCTGGTCGCCGAACTGACTGGAGTGGAACTGGACAAGGGCGAGACGCGCTCGGACTGGCTGCAGCGTCCGCTCACCGCTTCGCAATGCAGCTACGCCGCGCTGGACGTGGTCTATCTGAAAACCATCCATGAACAGCTGAGCGAGCGCCTGCAGCAACGCGGACGCAGCGCCTGGCACGCCGAGGACTGCGCGCGCCTGAAAAGCCGCGCCAGCCATCGTGACGGCGACCCGCAACCGCAACGCACGATGCGCGGCGCCGCCGAGTGGCTGGCCGCACAACAAGCCCTGCTGCGCCGCTTGCTCCAGTGGCGCGACCGCAGCGCACGCCGCCTCGACGTACCGCGTCCGTGGCTGCTCGACGACAC
The DNA here is from genome assembly GCA_027307195.1 of Rhodanobacter sp. Taxonomy (GTDB): domain Bacteria; phylum Pseudomonadota; class Gammaproteobacteria; order Xanthomonadales; family Rhodanobacteraceae; genus Rhodanobacter. Next base: position 6,785 of record DAHUXL010000131.1, read on the forward strand.
CCTCGCGCTGAGCCTGGCGCAGCAACCACCGGCCAGCCTCGCCGATCTCGAACAACGCAGCCGCGGCCAGCGCGCACTGCGCTCGGCGCAGCGCAGCGAACTGTTCGAGCTGCTCGCACCCGCGGTCAGTGCCGAGGAAATCGCCGCCACCGCACGCATCCCCGGCCACCCGCAGGGCGAAGCAAAGAAGTCGCTCGGCGCGATGAAGCAGCTGGTCGACAGCCTCGCCAACGAACTCGACCTGCCGCCGGGCCTGCTGTGCCCGCGCAAAGCATTGGAGGAATTCGTGGTCACCGCCGAATGGCCCGAGTTCCTCGAAGGCTGGCGCCGCGACGTGCTGCACGATCGTCTCGTCGCCCTGCTCCCCGGCTGAATTTGCGCATGCGGAGCTTGGCGAACTCCCGTCCACGCTGCTAACATCCGCAGCTTCCGTGGGGCGGTAGCTCAGCTGGGAGAGCGCCACGTTCGCATCGTGGAGGTCGTGGGTTCGATCCCCATCCGCTCCACCACGGAATGTTTCACCAGCGTCACGCAATACCCCTGAAACCGCGCTCCGGCGCGGTTTTTCTTTGGGCGAACGTCACGGAAGCCCTTTCGTTGTCACTGGTTTTCACGCAAGTTTGGCGGTAACTTGGACGGTAGCCGGATGCAGCCGTGTGGAGTTACCGCCATGTTGACCCCTTCCGCCGTTGCGAACGCCAAGCCGCAAGCGAAGCCGTACAAGCTCGCCGACGAACGCGGCATGTACTTGCTGGTGAAGCCAGACGGCGCGCGCTGGTGGCGTTTCGATTACCGTCGCCCCGACACTCGCAAGCGCAACACTCTGTCGCTGGGCACCTTCCCCGACGTCAGTCTGCGCATTGCACGCGACCGTCGCGACGAAGCACGTAAGCTGCTGGCGGATGGTATCGACCCCGGCGACAAGCGGAAGGCCACCCGCACCGCCGATGCCGACACGTTCGAGGCGGTCGCGCGGGAATGGTTCGCCAAGCATGCGCCCAAGTGGGCACCCAGCCATGCCGATAAGGTTATCCGTCGCCTTGAGCGCGACGTGTTCCCGTGGATCGGTAGCAAGCCGATGGCGAAACTCAAGGCACCGGACGTGCTGGCCGTGCTGCGCAGGATCGAGTCGCGCAATGCCGTGGAAACCGCGCACCGGGCGCACCAGAATTGCGGGCAGGTGTTCCGCTACGCTGTCGCCACCGGACGCGCGGAAG
>DAHUXL010000060.1 GCA_027307195.1 Rhodanobacter sp.
TCGCCGTAGCGCGTGCTGTAGTTGTGAGCAAGGCAGGTGAGGCCGGCGCGTTCGAGTTCGGCGCGGGCGCGCTGCTCGAAGACGTCGCCGGCGGCGCGCATCAGTGGTTGATGGGTTGGTTGGTATCGGCAGGTGCGTTGCTGCTGGCGGCGGGCGTGCGGGTGGTGTCGATGGGCGGGGTGCTGGCCGGCATGTCGTCGGTCTGCAGGTTGCCACTCAGCGGGTGCGCTAGGCCATCCTGGAATTGCGCCCAGATCAGCACGCGGCGCACGCGGCCGAACTGGTCGGCGGTGAGCTGGCCGCTGGCGCCGGGTACGTAACTGCCCGGATGTGCGCGCAGCCAGTCGAGGTAAGGCACCAGGCTCCACGCATCCATGCCGAACGCGAACAGTCGCGCGCCGCCACCGCGGGCCGACGACAGCTGGGCGGCGATGTCGTCATGGTTCGGCAGGCCCGGCTGGGCATTGAACAGCCACGGTGCGTCGCAGAATTCCACGCCATCCAGGTCGCGGTTGGCCGCGGCGTCGTCACTGCCTTCGTAGACATGCGAGGTGGCGATCACCGGCAGGTCGATCTTCGCGATGCGCAGTTGCGGCAACAGCACGCGTGCCTGTGCCGGGCGCATGCTGATGAAGATGCCGGTGTCGCCGGAAGTGCTGGCTGGTGCCGTGGTGGCGTCGGCGGGAGCGGCAGCTGCGCTGGCTGTCGTTGCGGCAATGTGCAGGCCGGCGATGGTGTCGGTGTAACTGGTCGCGCCGGTTGGCAGCGTGGTCATGCCCAGCAGCTGACCGCCGCGGGCGGCCAGCTCGGCCTTGAACGCAGCGGCGGCGCGCTGGGCGAAGTCATCGTTGGAAATCAGCACGTAGACCTGGCGCAGGCCGCGCTCGACCATGTGGTCGGCGGCCTGGGCGCCTTCGGTCTCCGGCAGCAGGCCGAATTCGCTGGCATCGCCACTCGGCAGTTGCTTGTCGTCGGGATGATTCAGCGCCAGCACCGGCACCGGCAGTTGCGCCAGGCCGAACACGGCGGCGACTTCGCCGCGAGTCAGCGGACCGACGACCAGCTTGGCACCGTCGCTGACTGCCTGCTGATACGCCTTGATCGCACCGTCGCTGGTGCCCTTGCTGTCGTAGACACGCACCGACGGGCGCGGCGCATGGTTGCGCCCGGCATCGAGATACGCCGCAAAAAAGCCTTCGCGGATCGATGTGCTCGCCGCCGCGTAATTGCCATCACCGGGCAACAGCAGGGCGACCTGGGTCGGCACCTTGTAGCCTTCGCGCACATTGGCGTTGGCGCCCGGCAGCAGGGTGCCGACCGGTTGCTGCAATTCCGGTTGCGCCTGTGCCACGACGACACCGAGTCGAGTCAGCGCTTCGTTGACCCAGGGCAGCATGCGGTCGCCCGGTTTCATCGCGGCGGCCCGCTGCTTGAGCGGGTCGACGCCGAGTTTGCCGAGCAGGTCGAGGATCTGCTGACGGTTCTGTGTGTGGTCCAAACCGCTCAGCTGGTCGTCCATCTGCACACGGGTGCGTGCGGCCCCCCAGCCGTCGCCGCTGGCCACCATCGCGCGCGAACGCAGTTCCAGCAGGCGCAGTTGCAGCGCAGCCGGCACCGTCACATTCGGCTGGGTGGTGAGCCGCAGCGCGGTGGCCGCGTCATGCTGGTTGAGCGCCAATTCGGCCTGCAGCAGGTCGAGGCGCAGCGGTTCATCGCCGCTCAGGCGTTGCCGCTTGATGCTGGCGAGAATCGGCGCGGCGCGTTCGATCTGGCCTTCCTGCCGCCATGCTTCGGCAGCCTGCAGGCGGTAGCTGTCGGCGTGGCCGGAAGACTGATCCGCCAGCGCCAGGTAGGCTTGCGCGGCCTGGACGAACTGGCCTTGCCTGGCCATCGCATCGGCGCTCTGCGCGGCGGCGATTTCAGCCGGTGAGCGCGCTGCGTTCATCGGCACGCAGGCGGCCAGAACCAGTGAAAAAAGCAGTCCGGTCGCGGTGGCGCGCGAGAGGCGCATGAGGCGCATGGGATATCCCTTGGTCGTCATGGTCGTCAATGCGCGATCATAGCCGATCGGATTGCCGGCTCACGGCGCAGGAGTATGACGATGTCAGCAGTTCAGCCAGGTTGTCTGTGGGTGGTGGCCACCCCGATCGGTCATCGCGACGACTTGTCCGCCCGCGCGATCGTGACCTTGCGTGAAGTTGCGGTGATCGCCGCCGAAGATACCCGGCACAGTCGCCCCTTGCTGGTGCATCACAATATCGACACGCCGTTGATCGCCCTGCACGATCACAACGAGCGCGATGCGGTGGATGCGATCGTGCGCCGAATCGCGGCCGGCGATTCGGTGGCACTGATTTCCGACGCCGGTACACCGCTGATCAGTGACCCGGGCTTTCGGCTGGTGCGCGCTGCGCGCGCCGCCGGCATTCGCTGCATTCCGGTGCCGGGCGCCTGCGCGGCGATTGCCGCGTTGTCGGTGGCGGGTCTGCCCAGCGACCGCTTCGTATTCGAGGGTTTCCTGCCAGCGAAGGCGGCGGCACGACGCAGTCGCCTGCAGGAACTTGCCGGCGATGCGCGCACGCTGATCTTCTATGAGTCGTCGCATCGGGTCGCCGAGAGTCTGGCCGATATGCGCGACATCTTCGGCGCGGCGCGCGAGGCGGTGCTGGCGCGCGAGCTGACCAAGATGTTCGAGACGGTGCTGGGCGAACCGTTGGTGGAGCTGGCGGCACGGGTCGCGGCCGATCCCGACCAGCAGCGCGGCGAATGCGTGATCCTGGTGGCTGGTCGCGGCGAGGAAGTCGATGCGAAGCTAGCCGAGGGGCAGCGTATCTTCGCGATCCTGCGCGAGGAACTGCCGCCGGCGAAGGCGGCGAAGATGGCCGCGGCGATCACCGGCGCACCGCGCAAGCTGCTCTACGAGGGCTGAGGTCTCGCGTGGAGTACAATCGACAGTGGAGTCGGCCGGACAGTCGCGTCGCACGCAAGTGCATCGAGGAAAGTCCGGGCTCCATAGGGCAGAGTGCCAGGTAACTCCTGGGCAGCGTGAGCTGACGGCCAGTGCAACAGAGAGCAGACCGCCGAACGGCATCTTCGGATGTGCGTGGTAAGGGTGAAAGGGTGCGGTAAGAGCGCACCGCGTACGGGGCCAACGTCGTACGGCACGGTAAACCCCACTCGGAGCAAGACCAAATAGGGGAACGATAACGCGGCCCGCGTTGTTCCCGGGTAGGTTGCTGGAGCCAGACGGCGACGTCTGGCCGAGAGGAATGACTGTCGCGTCGCAAGACGTACAG
>DAHUXL010000063.1 GCA_027307195.1 Rhodanobacter sp.
AAATACTCGGCGTGCTCGTAGAAGTAGCGCAACTGGCTGGCGTCGAGGGCGAGGATGGAGCGACCGGCAGCGTTGTTGAGCGCCAGTACGGCATCCAGGTCGTGCTCGCGCACGTCGCGGATGGCAAGGGCCATTCGTTGCTCCGCAATGATGGATTCGGGGGACAAGGTCGACCAGCGGCCTCGCACAATGGTTCATTATGACATGCAGGCGTGCCCCTTACATCTCGGATGGCACATGTAAAAGCTTTGTAAAACGGCAGGAGGCGGAAGCTGTCGTGCATGACTTCTCGCGCATTGCACGAAATGCCCGTACGCCCAATGATGCGCGGCATGCGCTGGCCATTTTTCAATCACATCCGACTGTTCCGCTACGCGGGCTTCTTCACCTATCTGTCGGCCGGCACTCCGCTGATCCCCTACTGGATCACCGAGCGGTTCGATCAGCTGCATCGTCCGAACTTCTCGCTGCTGCTGTGGACGCTGTGCTACCTGATTTTCGGCCTGATGTACTGGATGCTGACCAACAACCTCGGTTCGCGCCGCTATCCGGTGCTGAAATTGCTGGGGCTGGCCTTGATGACGGCGGCAGCGGTGGCGGTGGGCTGGTACAGCCATAGCGGGCTATCGGCCATGCTGATGGTGGTTGCCTCGCTGGTGCTGCCGTGGCTGCTGCCGTTCTGGCTGGGCGTTTTCTGGCTGGTATTGCAGCATCTGAGTCTGGTCGCGATTTTCGTCACTTTCCCGGAATACGACCACAGCGTGATGGTCAGTTTCCTGCAGGCCAGCCTTTACCTGGGCATTTCGGTGCTCGTTTTCATCACCTCGACGGTGGCCAGCCAGCAGGCTGAACAGCGCGAGGCGCAGCGGCGGCTGAATTCCGAGCTGCGTGCCACCCGGGCGTTGCTGGCCGAGTCCAGCCGCATTGCCGAGCGCATGCGCATCGCGCGCGACCTGCACGATCTGATCGGCCATCACCTGACTGCGCTGAGCCTGAATCTGGAGGTGGCCAGTCATCTCACCAACGAGGCCGCCGGTGCGCACGTGCGCAAGGCGCAGAGCACCGCCAAGCTGCTGCTGGCGGATGTGCGCGAGGTGGTCAGCGAGTTGCGTCAGGACGACGCGATCGATTTGACCCAGGCGCTGCGCAGTCTGACCGAGGGCGTGCCCGGGCTGAACGTGCACGTGGTCATGCCACCGCGTTTCAGCGTGGAGGATCCCCGCCGCGCGCAGGTGCTGCTGCGCTGTGCGCAGGAAATCATCACCAACACCGCCAAGCATGCCGGTGCGCGCAATCTGTGGCTCAATTTTGCCTATGCCGGAGAAAGCCTGCTGGGTCTGCATGCGCGCGACGACGGCCGTGGCGCCGAGCAGGTCGAGCCGGGCAATGGCCTGTCAGGCATGCGCGAGCGATTGGCCGAATTCGGCGGCAGCGTCACGCTTGATACCGGCCCGAGCCAGGGCTTCGCGCTGACCGTGCGGCTGCCGCTGGGCGAACACTCCGCGCTGGCCCACGCGCCGTCGCGGTTTGAACCGCCAGCGCTGAATGTGTCGTAATGTTGGCGGTTCTTCCGGCGTGCGAGAATGCGCTGTCGTCTGGGAGCGGTGCGGTTTGCCGGTTTCCAGCATCACTCCCTGAGTCATGTTTGCCCGAGGATTCGCGATGATCTCCGTTTGTCTCGTCGACGACCAGAATCTGGTGCGCCAGGGGGTTCGTTCGCTGCTCGATCTGGCCGAGGATATCCGGGTAGTGGCCGAATGCGCCGACGGGGCACAGGCCGTCCAGGACATCCCGCGGATCAAGCCCGACGTGGTGCTGCTGGACCTGCGCATGCCGAACATGAGCGGGCTGGAAGTGCTGCAGGCGCTGTCCGCACGCAACGAGCTGCCGCCGACCATCATTCTCACCACCTTCGACGACGATCAGCTGGTGCTGCAGGGCCTCAAGGCCGGTGCGCGCGGGTATCTGCTGAAGGATGTCTCGCTGGAACAGCTGGTGGAGGCGGTGCGCATGGTCGCCGGCGGCGGTTCGCTGGTGGCACCGATGGTCACCCAGCGCCTGATGGCTGGCGTGGCGCGGATGCAGAACCATTTCACCAGCCTGGAGCAACCCGATCCGCTGACCGAGCGCGAGACCGAGATCCTGCGCCTGCTTTCCGGCGGCTACAGCAACAAGGAAATCGCCAACTCGCTGAAGGTGGCCGAAGGCACCGTGAAAAACCACGTTTCCAACATCCTGTCCAAACTGGGCGTGCGCGACCGTACCCGTGCGGTGCTGAAGGCGCTGGAGATGGGTATCGTCTGAGTCGCTCGAGGTCGCAGCCGGGCTGCGCGCCCTGGCTGCCGGCCGCCCGCCACCGCTCGTTTTTTTGGCTGTCCTGCTGCGCTGACATCAGCGGATAGCGTTCCAGCCCGCGAGCAAGTAACATCCGTAGCTTCGGCGTTTGCCGACCCCCTGTCACGGCCCGCGGAGCCCTGCGCGGCGGCTGGGGCGACATCTTAGGTTTGGCGTAAAGACGCTTCGGAGAACTCTGGAATGATGCGTGTCTTTGAATTTCTTGTTGCCCTGGTCATCGTTGCGGCAATCGGTGTCCTGGCGGCTGTGGTCATGCCCGGCAGCGGTCATGTGGAACGCCAGCTGGTGATCGGCAAGGACATGCGTCAGGTCTATGACGTGCTCGACAACTTCCGTCGGCTGCCGGACTACTCGGTGCTGCGTTCGCTCGACAAGGACGTGCAGTTCAATTTTTCCGGCAAGGCGTTTGGCCCGGGCGCCGAAGTCAGCTGGGTCAGCACCGATCCCAAGCTCGGCAATGGCGGCCTGACCATCGCCAGCGCCACGCCTGAATTCGACAAGATCGACACCAACACCAAGAGCGCGAGCATCGTCTGGAACCTGGACAACAGCTGGCGCGGTCTGGACAAGCATTTCACGCTGGACCTGGAGCGTCAGGGCAGCCGTGGGCAGCTCACCCAGGTCACCTGGTCGTATGACGTGTCCTACGGCTGGAACCTGGTCAACCGGTTCGCCAACCTGTACATCCATGGCGACCCCGACTCGTTCATCCAGTTCAGCCTGAACAACCTGCAGAACGTGCTGGCCGGCGTGCCGAACATCGACTACAGCCAGCTGATTCCGAGCATCGAGCAGACCCAGCCGACCCCGGTGCTGCTGGTGTCCACCTCGATCGAGCGCAAGGAAGGCCTCGAGGGCATGGACGACGCCATCGCCAAGGCGTTGACCGAGATTCAGGCTGCCGCCAAGAAGCTGGGCGTCAACGTGACCGGTCCGCGCATCGTGATCACCACCAACTACGGCGACCAGACCTACACCTTCGATGTGGCGCTGCCCATCGATTCCAGCACGTTGATCGTCAATGGCCAGAGCGAGCAGCTGACTGCGCCAACCCCGCCAGCGCTGGACACCGCGGCACCGGCCGAAGCCAGCAGCGCGGCCACTGCCGCCACCACCGATACCGTGGCCGTGGGCAGCCGTGATCGCTATGGTCGCCTGGCCGTGGACGGCGACGTGCGTGCCACGCTGGCGTTTGGTGGTGCGGCGCTCAAGGGCGTGTGGAACGGCACCTTCGCAGGCGTACCGCAGACCCGCGACATGCTCAAGGCCTATGCGCAGACCCATGGCTACAAGTTCGACGACGTGGTCAATCGCGCGTACGACATCGTGGCGAAGCCGGAAGTGAAAGACGCCAGCGGCAGCATCACCTCCTACGCGAAGTACGACGTGTATCTGCCGATCAGCAATGCGCCGGAAAAGACCCCGGAACAGGAAGCTGGCCTGCAGCCGCCGTCGCTTGATGATGGCAGCCAGACCCCGGCGACATCCGGTTCGGCACCGGCACCGGCCGGCACGGCAGCAGCACCGGCCGCAGCCGCCAGCGCCGGCAAATAAGCTCCCGGCGCGGGTGCAGCACAACGAAAGGCCCTTCCGTCGAGGAGGGGCCTTTTCTTTTTTCGACGACAGCAGATCGCGGCGACAGGTCGATTGACCGAACCGAACTTTGCCGGTGTCTTGCGGTACATTGCAGGACGATCCGCGGCGCCTCCTGCCAACGCTCGATGCCTGCCACAGCCCATCACCGGACATGATCGAAACCGACCAGCTCACCCGATGCTATGGCAACCTGACCGCCGTGGATGCACTGAGCATTCGTGTCGAACCCGGTCAGGTGCTTGGCCTGCTCGGTCCCAACGGCGCCGGCAAATCCACCGCGATGCGCATGATCGCGGGATTTCTGGTGCCCACCTCGGGTACCGCGCGAGTCTGCGGCCACGATGTCAGCCGCGAACCGCTGAAGGCGAAGCGTGCGCTCGGCTACCTGCCCGAAGGCGCACCGAGCTACGGCGAGATGACGGTGCGCGAATTCCTGCAGTTCATTGTCCGCATGCGCGGATTCAAACCGGATGCCGGTTATCGGCGTTTCGAGGCGGTGGTGCAGCAGCTGCAACTGGAAGAGGTGCTGGGGCTGTGCATCGACACGTTGTCGAAGGGCTTGCGCCGTCGCGTCGGACTGGCCCAGGCGATCCTGCACGATCCGCCGGTGCTGATGCTGGACGAGCCTACCGATGGTCTCGATCCGAACCAGAAGCACGCGGTGCGCCAGCTGATCGACGTGATGGCGCGCGAACGCACGATCCTGATTTCCACCCATTTGCTGGAAGAGGTGCATGCGCTGTGCAACCGCGTGGTGATCATCGCCCGCGGCAAGCTGCTGGCCGATGCCACGCCGGCGGAACTGGAGGCGCGTTCGCGCTATCACGGCGCCGTGTCGTTCAGCGCGCCGGGCAGCGGCATGTCGCAGGAGATGCTGGGTCGGTTGCCGCAAGTGGCGTCGATCGAGGTCGATCCGCTGGATGGCCGCATCACGGTGTTTCCGAAACCGGGTGAGCGAATTCTCGAGCCGGTCGAAACGCTGCTGCGCGAACAGGGGCTGGAGGTTTCGGAGATCCAGCTCGAGCGTGGCCGGCTGGACGAAGTGTTCCGTCAGATCACCACCGGCACCGGTAGCGTGGGCCGGGTCGAGGAAGGACACGCATGAATCCGGTGAATGCTGTGCTGCGGCGCGAACTGCGCAGTTATTTCGTGACGCCTGTAGCTTACGTGTTCCTGGTGATCTTCCTGGTACTGGCCGGCATCCTTACCTTCTACGCGGGCGATTTCTACGAACGCGGGCAGGCCGACCTGCAGCCGTTCTTCATGATGCATCCATGGCTGTATCTGATCCTGGTGCCGGCAATCACCATGCGGATGTGGGCGGAGGAGGCCAAGGGTGGCACGCTAGAGTTGCTGCTGACGCTGCCATTGACGCTGTGGCAGGCGATGCTGGGCAAGTTCCTCGCGGCGTGGCTGTTCATCGGACTGGCCCTGGTGCTGACCTTCCCGATCTGGATCACCGTCAACTACCTCGGCTCGCCGGACAACGGCGTGATCCTGGCCGGTTATCTGGGCAGTTGGCTGATGGCCGGCAGCTTCATCGCGATCGGCGCGTGCCTGTCGGCACTGACCCGCAGCCAGGTGGTGGCGTTCATCCTTACCGCGCTGGTGTGCGTGCTGCTGATCCTGGTCGGGCAGCCGCAGGTGCTGGATTTCTTCTCCGGCACCTTGCCGCGCCGGTTGATCAATGCGGTGGCGCACTTGTCGATGCTGCGGCATTTCGAGGCGATCGCGCGTGGCGTGCTGGACATCCGCGACCTGCTGTATTTCCTGCTCGGCATGATCGGCTGGCTGCTGGCCGGCGTACTGCTGCTTGACCTGAAACGGACGCGCTGACGCCATGCCCCGCCTGCGCCTGCACCCGTTGTTTACCACGCCACTGCATCTCACTCGGCGCACCATGCTGTACGCCGGGCTGGTACTGCTGGTGCTGGTGTTCGTGCCGCTGATCGTGGCCAGCAGCCGCTGGCTGCATGCGTCGCGGATCGACCTCACCACCGACCAGCTGTACACGCTGACGCCGGGCACGCTGCACATCGTCGACACGCTGCAGCGGCCGTTGCGGCTGACTCTTTATTTCTCCGATCACGCCACCCGCGATCTGCCGCAGCTGCGCAGCTACGAGCAGCGCGTGCGCGAGATGCTGCAGGAGATGGTGGCGCGCTCGCACGGTCGCATCCGCCTGCAGATCATCGATCCGGTGCCGTACTCGGACGACGAGGCCAGCGCCGAGGGCGGTGGCCTGACCGCCGCGAATGGCGGTAGCAATGGCGAGCGTGTGTTTTTCGGACTTGCCGGCAGCGCGATGTCGGGCAACGTCGACAGCGACAGCGCGGAGGATCGCGTGCCCGAGAAGGCGCTGGCGATCGCGTTCTTCGATCCGGCCCGCGAGGCGTTTCTCGAGTACGACATCGCCAAGCTGCTGTACGAGTTGAACCAGGCCAGCAAGCCGCCGATCGGCGTGATCAGCTCGCTGCCAGTCGATGGCAACCCGGTGCTCAGCGAGCAGCCGTGGACGGTGATGCAGCAACTCGGTCAGTTGTTCGACGTGAAGACGCTGGATCCGGCGACGCTGAAGCATGTCGATGAGCACATGAAGGTGCTGCTACTGATCCAGCCCAAGCGGATGCCGCCCGATGCGCAGTACGCGATCGACCAGTACGTGCTGGGTGGCGGCCATCTGGTGGTCTTCGTCGACCCGGACGCGGAGCTCGACGGCACGCCGTACACCGCCGACAGCACCACCTTTCCCGATCACGGTTCGGATCTGCCGCGCCTGTTCGCGGCCTGGGGAGTGAGCTACGACCCGTCCAAGGTCGTGCTGGATCGCGCCCGTGCGCTGCAGATCGAACTGGCCGGCAGCAGCCTCAATCATCCGGCGATGCTCGATCTCGGCGCGCAGGAGCTCAACCGCGACGATGTCGTCACCGCCAGCCTGCAGCGCATCAACGTGTCTACCGTTGGCTACTTCGACCTCGCGCCGGATGCGCATGCGCGGCTGATTCCGCTGCTGCAGAGCAGTGCCGAAGCCGAGGTGGTGCCGACGCAGCGGGTGCTCGATGCAAGCAACGACCCTGCCTCACTGCTGCAGAATTACAAGGCGGACAGCGCCCATTACGTGCTGGCGGCGCGGCTGCGCGGCACCTTCGACAGCGCGTTTCCCGAGCGTGCCGCGCAGTCGGGTCATCTGGCGCATTCCGCAGCGAATGCCGAAGTGATCCTGGTCGCCGATACCGATCTGCTCAGCGACCGCTTGTGGGTGGAGCCGCAGACCATCCTCGGCGAAACCATGATGAGGGTCTTCGCCAACAACGGCGACTTCGTCATCAATCTGGTGGACAATCTCAGCGGTTCCTCGGCGTTGCTGTCGATCCGCGGGCGCTCCACCTCGCAGCGGCCGTTCACGCGGGTGCAGGCGCTGCGCAACGTGGCCGACCAGAAATTCCTGCAGAAAGAGCAGGAGCTGGAGCAGGAACTGGCTGATACCCGGCGCCGACTGGACGAGCTGCAGCCGGCCAAGGGCAGTCATGGCAGCACCGCCACCGCCGAGCAGCGTCGCGAGATCGAGCAGTTCCGCCAGCGTCAGCTGGCAATCAACAAGGAGCTGCGCGATGTGCAGCACCAGCTCAATGCCGAGATCGATGCGCTGGGGCTGCGCGTGAAGTTCATCAACATCGTGCTGGTGCCGGCGCTGGTGGTACTGATCGGCCTGCTGTACGGCTGGCGCCGCACCCGGCACAGCCGCCAGCGCCGGTGAAAGCGGCAATCTGCCGCAACCTTGTGGCGCTGCTGCGACAGAATTCGTCGACGTGCGGCATTATGCTGGGCGGTCACCGGCGCTTGCCGGTGCGAACCGAATCGCTGGTGCCGTGACCGTGATTGCTACGTTGCTGAAATGGATCGTGCCATGGGAGTTTTCGTGGGTATTCCTCGCGGGCTTCGTGCTGACCTGCGTGCTGTACCTGCGCGGCAGCCGCCGACTCCCGGTGAGCTTCGGCCGCAAGCTGGCGTTCTGGATCGGCATGGCGATCATCTACCTGTCGCTGCATACCTATCTGGATTACTACGCCGAGCATGAGTTCTTCATGCACCGGATCCAGCAGCTGCTGCTGCATCATCTGGCGCCGCTGCTGATCGTCACCGCGTTTCCGGGCACGGTGCTGCGCGCCGGCATGCCGCTGGCGTGGCGCGTGCATGTGCTGCAGCCGTTGCGTCGCTCGTGGCCGTGGCGCATCGTCAGCGGCGTGCTGCTGAACCCGACGGTGGCGACGCTGCTGTTCGTCGCCTTCATCCTGGTCTGGCTGATTCCTTCCATGCAGACGCTGGCGATGCTGGACTGGCGCATCTACCGTTTCATGAACTGGAGCATGTTGATCAGCGGGTTCGCCTACTGGTCGCTGGTGCTTGACCACCGGCCGCATCCGCCGGGGCGGATGACCGCCGGGCTGCGCGTGCTGTCGCCGGCGATCACGATGACGCCGCAGATTCTGGCTGGCGCGATCGTCACGTTCTCCAAGACCGACTTGTATCCGATCTTCGAGATTTGCGGGCGGGCGTTCACCTTCAACGTGCTGACCGGCCAACTGATCGGCGGCGTGATCATCTGGGTGCCATCGGCCTTGCTGGAATCGATCGGTGGCCTGATGGCGCTGCGCCAGTGGCTGCGGTTGTCGCGCAATGGGCGGCTGCCGCGCAAGCCACCACGCAAACCGACGAGGCGCACTTCCGCCGTCGTCGATACGGTCGTGCCGGACTGAGAGTCGTGCGAATCAGTGGCCGCTGGCGTGGGGCATCGCGCCATGATCCATTGACGGCATGGCGTGTTCATCACCGGCATCCATGGCATTGGCCGGGCGCGCGGTGAAATCGGTGGCGAGTGTGCTGCCATCGGTGAAGGTGAGCGTCAGCCTGACCGTGTCGCCGGGCTTCACCGGCGCATTCGCCTTCATCAGCATCAGATGGTAGCCGGCCGGTGCCAGTGCCACCTTGCCATGTGCAGGAACGGGCAGCGCATCGACCATCGTCATGCGGCTCATGCCGCCGGCGGTCGAGCTCCGGTGCAGCATCACGTCGGCGTACACCGTGCTGCTGGCGCCGCTCAGCGCGACCGCCTGATCGCCATCGTTCTGCAACGTGACATAGGCGCCGGCGGGCAGGTCGCCGGGCAGTACACGGATCCAGGCATGGCTGGCATGCACGTGCTCGGCGGCGCTGGCGTGTACGCCACCGGTCAGCAACAAGCCGGCGAGCAGGAACGACAACGTGGATGACTTCATGGCGTGGCTCCGGTATCGAGCAGCAGATGCAGATCGTGCACAAGATCGTCGCGCGAGGCGGACGGCGTGGCCAGCACGCGCGCCTTGCCGTCGCGGTCGAACACGTAGATCGCCGAACTGTGGCTGACCTCATAGCTGCCGTCGGCCGAACCGGGCTCGCGGGTGAACGCCGAGCGATAGCGCTTGCTCAATGCCTCGGTCGCCCGCGCGTCGCCGGTGAGACCCACCGCGCGCGGGTCGAAGGCATTGACGTAGGCGTGCATCACCGCCGGTGTGTCGCGTGCCGGATCGACGCTGACGAACAGGATCCGCGCGCCATCGGCCAGCGGCCCCAGTCGCTGCATCACCACATGCAGCTGGGCCAGGGTCAACGGGCACACGTCGGGGCAATGGGTGTAGCCGAAATACAGCAGCACCACCTTGCCGCGATAGTCGGCACCGGTTACCGCCTTGCCGTGATCGTCGGTGAGCTTGAAATCGAGGTCGGGCATGTGGCCGCTGATATTGGTCAGGCGGAACGGCAGCGGCTCGTCGTGTTGGCAGCCGGCCAGCAGCAGGCCGACGACCAGCAACAGGGCAGGGAGGAATGCGCGGCAGAGCTTCATGCGAGAATCCGGAGCTTCAACCGGTCAAGCATACGACAGTGGTCGGGATGCGCGGTCCGGCAAACAGGACATTCCTTGATGATGCGACAACCTGTCCATGCGCGAGCGGGCCTGCTGGTAGGCCTCGCCGGCGCCAGTGCGGTGCTGCTCGGTGCCTTCGGTGCGCATGCCTTGCGCGGCGTGCTCGACGTGCAGAGCCGCGAGTTGTGGCAGACCGCGGTGAACTATCACGTCTGGCATGCGCTGGCGCTGGCGGTGGCCGTGGGACTCGGACGTGGCCGCAGCGGGCGTTTCGCGATCGCTGCGTTTGCCATCGGCATCGTGCTGTTCAGCGGCAGTCTGTATGCGCTGGCGCTCGGTGCGCCGCGCTGGACCGGCATCATCACGCCGTTCGGCGGACTGGCCTTCATCGCTGGCTGGATCGCACTGGGCCTGTCGCTGCGCTCGCGCGTGGATTGACGCGGCAGGCCCGTCACTCGCCTGTCATGCCGCTGAGTCAGCATGCCGGCATGAACCTGGCCACGATTCTCCGCACACATCCATGGTTGCCTGCCGTCGGCATGCTGATGGGCCTGCTTGCCATCGTGCTGAACGGTTTTGGCCTGGTTCGCCCACTGCCGGGATCAGGCACGCTGATGCAGTGGCACGATGCCGGTCGCGACTGGTTGCTGGTCGCCGATGATGAGGCCAACCAGCTGACCATGTACGACGCTGCCGATGGAAGGCCGCTGCAACGGCTCGGTCCAAACGCCGTGGGCAATGTCGCGGTGCTGGCCCAACGCGATGGTCGCTTGTTCGTGGTGGACGATGACGGCACGCGGAATGAGCTCAAGTTGCCACAGCTGAAGACGGTTGCCTCCAGCGCGCCTTGAGTGTCACGGTCAGAGGCTGGTGGCCAGCGGCAACCCCACATGCAGCACCAGATCGGCGCAGAAGTGCGCCAGCATCGCGTGCTCAAGCCCGTACTTCCAGAACAGGCTGCCGGTCACCAGGCCCACCAGCGCATTGAGCAGGACGATTCGGGCGATCAGCAGCGGCGTGTGCGCCATGCCGGTCGCGAATGCCGCCGGCAGATGGCCGGCACCGAACAGCAACGCCGCCAGCGCGATGGCCACGACAAACATCCACGGCCGGGTCACGCGTCGGTTGCAGCGTGCCAGCAGCCACACCAGCGCAGCAACCAGCAGCAGGCGGCATTCCACCTCTTCCACGATGCCGCCGTAAAACGACGCCAGAAAGCCGCGCCATGCCCAACTCACGGCATGGGTGCCATGTTCGCCGGCTTCTTTCTGACCGAGCAGTGACAGCCCGATGACCAGCAACGCAGCCAGCACGCCGAGCACGATCGCCAGCCACCAGCGTGCCCGCCGTGACGGATCGCGTGGGCGCGGAGAGATCCATGCCCGCAACCACGGTGCATCCAGACCGTACGGCGTACCCAGATACAGCCCCAGCCACGCAAGCAGCCAGCACAGCACGCCGGCCTGTACGACTTGCGCAGCCAGCACGACGGGAAGTGGCAATGGCAATGCGGCGAATTTCTGCGGCATCAACGCGAGCAGATAGGGCAGCAGCGCCAGCGTTGCCAGCATGCCGGCAACGCCGAGCAGCAGCGCAAGTTTCAGGTTTGAGCCGTGGGTCGGCAGTGCGGGAGGCGTGGCAGGCATGCGGATGTTCCCAATGGATTTGCTTAGCGCTGTCGCTTGAAATACAACACGGTCGGTTGCGCAATGCCGGCGCAGACAGCGGTGACCAGTTCCCAGCCCTGCGCGCCTTCGCGATTGAGCACGGCGATCGCCTCGTCATCCGTCGGCGTCAGCGTGAGTTGCAGGCCGCCGCCGCCATGTTTCAGGGTTGTAACCTTGTATTCCCATGTTGCAGACATCGGTAGTCTCCTTGATGGAATCAGCCTTGATGGAATCGGCCTCGAGGAATCAGTTGTCGTCGTCCGTCACCGGCTCGCTCTTGCCGGGCTTCAGCCGGCCAGCCTTGCGCAGCGCCTCGCGCAACACGTATTCGATCTGCGCATTGACGCTGCGCAGCTCGTCGTCCGACCAGCGTTGCATCGCGTCCAGCACGGCGGCGCTGATGCGCAGTGGATAGGCTTTTTTTTCGGCGGCCATGCCGGCTCAGTACCGCATGCGTCCACGCCTTGCGGCATGGCTCGCCATGAACAGGATCAGGAGGACGGCGATCAGGCTTCCCATGACCGCGTCCTCAGTACAGCGTGCCGGTATTCAACACCGGCTGGCTGCCGCGCTCGCCACACAGCACCACCAGCAGGTTGCTGACCATCGCCGCCTTGCGTTCTTCGTCCAGATTCACCACCCCCCGCTGGCTGAGCTGGGCCAATGCCATCTCGACCATGCTCACCGCGCCTTCGACGATCTTGGTGCGCGCCGCAATGATCGCGCCGGCCTGCTGCCGCTGCAGCATCGCCTGGGCGATTTCCTGGGCGTAGGCGAGGTGGCTGATGCGCGCCTCGACCACCTGCACGCCGGCCTTGCCGAGGCGGGTCTGGATCTCGTCGCGCAGATGCGAGTTGATCACGTCGCCATGGCTGCGCAGCGAGGGCTTGCCGTCGTCGTGCGCATCGTACGGATAGCTCTGCGCCATCTGCCGTAGCGCCGACTCGCTCTGGATGTGCACGTAGTTTTCGTAGTCGTCGACGCAGAACACCGCCTCGGCGGTATCCAGCACCTGCCACACCACGACGGCGCCGATCTCGATCGGATTGCCGTCGTTGTCGTTGACCTTCAGTTTGCCGCTCTCGAAGTTGCGCACGCGCAGCGAGATACGTCGCTTGGTATAGAACGGGTTGGTCCAGCGCAGGCCTTCTTGCCGCACCGTGCCGGCGTATTTGCCGAACAACTGCAGCACCTGGCCTTCGTTCGGTGCGACCTGGAAATAACCCTTGAGCAGGAGTCCGTCGATCACCAGCAAGGCCATGCCGGTCAGCATGGGAGCCAGTGCCGGAGCGTCCGGCTGGGCATGAGTGGTCGAGTACAGCAGTGCCACGCCGATGCCGGCCAGCACAAGGCACAGGCCGATGAAAGGAATGCCGGCGACGGAAAAACCATTGCGTTCGTTCATGGTGTTGTCTCCCAAAGGTTGGATAAGTAGATATCAAATTGATATCATTCGCAAGTGCCTGTCGAGCGCGTCTTCAGTCAGCCGGTGCGGGAGTCGCGCGGCCGCATACAATGCCGATTTACCTGCAGCGGAGAACCCGATGAAGCCATTCGGCACCCCCCATTCCGACCATGCGTTGCGCGTCCTGCTGCTGGGTGCGGGCGAGCTGGGCAAGGAGGTGGCGATCGAGCTGCAGCGCTACGCGGTGGAGGTGATCGCGGTAGATCGCTACGCGAATGCGCCGGCGATGCAGATTGCCCATCGCAGCCACGTGATCGACATGCTCGACGGCAAGGCGTTGCGCGCGGTGATCGAGCTGGAAAAGCCCGACCTGGTAGTTCCCGAAATCGAGGCGATCCATACGCCGACCCTGATCGAGCTGGAGAAGGAAGGACAGCGGGTGATCCCGACCGCCCGCGCGGCATGGCTGACGATGGATCGCGAAGGCATCCGCAAGCTGGCTGCCGAGGAATTGAAACTGCCGACCTCGCCGTACCGTTTCTGCGATGACGAAGCACAGTATCGCGACGCTGCCGCCGCGATCGGCTACCCGTTCGTGATCAAGCCGGTGATGAGTTCGTCCGGCAAGGGCCAGAGCGTGGTGCGCAGTGCGGATGAATTGCTGCACGCGTGGGATTACGCGCAGTCCGGCGGCCGTGCCGGCAAGGGTCGGGTGATCGTCGAGGGTTTCGTCGATTTCGATTACGAGATCACCATGCTCACGGTGCGGCACACCGGCGGCGTCAGTTTCTGTGCACCGATCGGTCACCGCCAGGAGGACGGCGATTACCGCGAATCGTGGCAGCCACAGCCGATGAGTGAAGTGGCGCTGGCCGAGGCACAGCGACAGGCCGCCGCGGTGACCTGTGCGCTCGGTGGCTGGGGCGTGTTCGGTGTGGAGTTTTTCGTCAAGGGCGATGCGGTGATCTTCTCCGAGGTCAGTCCGCGTCCGCACGATACCGGCCTGGTCACGCTGATCTCGCAAGAGCTGTCCGAGTTCGCGCTGCATGCACGGGCGATCCTCGGTCTGCCGATTCCGGTGATCCATCAATACGGACCGTCCGCCTCGTGCGCCGTGCTGGTCGAGGGTGATGGTGCGGCACCGCGTTACCACGGTGTCGGCGCCGCGCTGGCCGAGCCGGACACGCAGCTGCGCATCTTCGGCAAACCAACCGTCAGTGGCCGTCGACGCATGGCGGTGACGCTGGCGCGCGCTGACACGCTGGAGGCGGCGGTTGGCAAGGCGATACGTGCGGCGGGGCATCTGCGCATCGAGTTGTGAGCGTGGGCGATGCGCTAGGCTTGATGGCTACTGCAGCTGATTGAGAGGAGTACAGGCATGGAGTCGAGCGGATTTGCGCACTGGCTGGTAGTTGTCGTGGAACTCTGCACGGCGTTCGCGCTGTTGCTGCTGGCATTGGCGGTGATGGTGGTGCTGGTGACCTGGGTGGTCGATCGCAACCAGACCGGCAACGCGGTGCTGCGCAACTTTCCGGTGATCGGTCACTTCCGTTACTGGTTCCTGCATCTGGGCGAGTTCTTCCGTCAGTACCTGTATTCCAGCGATCGCGAGGAGATGCCGTTCAATCGCGCCGAGCGCACTTGGGTCTATCGCGCCGCGAAGAACGTGGACAACACCAATGCGTTCGGCTCCAGCCGCGACCTGCGCGCCGAAGGCGTGCCGTTTTTCGTCAACGCGCCGTTTCCGGATCTCGGCGTGGATCACGTCAAGCCGGTGCCGGTGACGATCGGCCCGTATGCGCGCGAGCCGTACAGCCACGCGCCGTTCTTCAACATCTCGGCGATGAGCTTCGGCGCGCTGTCGGCGCCGGCGGTGCGCGCACTGTCGCGCGGCGCGGCCAAGGCCGGGATCTGGATGGATACCGGCGAGGGCGGTCTGGCGCCGTATCACCTTGAAGGCGGTTGCGACATCGTGTTCGAGATCGGCACCGCCAAGTACGGCGTGCGCACACCCGATGGCAAGCTCGACGACGACAAGCTGCTGGCGATCTGCGCGCACAAGCAGGTCAAGATGGTCAGCATCAAGCTGGGGCAGGGCGCCAAGCCGGGCATGGGCGGACTGCTGCCCGGTGCCAAGGTGATCGCCGAGATCGCCGCGATCCGCGGCATCCCGGTCGGCGAGGATTCGCAAAGCCCGAACCGTCATCTCGACATCGGCAACGTGCCGCAGTTGATGGACAGCATCGGCCACATCCGCGAACTCACCGGCAAGCCGGTCGGTTTCAAGGCGGTGCTCGGTGGGGTGGAGTGGATCGGCGAATTATGCGATGAAGTGCACAAACGCGGCATCGAGAGCGCACCGGACTTCATCATCGTCGATGGCTCCGAAGGCGGTACCGGCGCCGCGCCGCAGACTCTGATGGAAGGCGTCGGCCTGCCGCTGCATGAGGCGCTGCCGGCGTTGCTCGACATGCTGATCGCCAAGGGGCTGCGCGAGCGCATCAAGGTGATCTGCTCAGGCAAGTGCATCACCGCCTACGACGTGGCGTGGGCGCTGTCGATCGGTGCGGACTTCGTCAATTCCGCGCGCGGCTTCATGCTCGCGCTGGGCTGCATCCAGTCACTGCAGTGCAACCGCAATACCTGTCCCACCGGCATCACCACGCAGAACCCGAAGCTGCAGCGCGGCCTGGTGGTGACGGACAAGAGCGAGCGCGTCTACCACTACGCCACCAACGTGATGAAGGAAGTCGGCATCATCGCGCACAGCTGCGGCGTCAGCGAACCGCGTCAGCTCAATCGCGGGCATTGCCGCGTGGTAGGCGATGACGGGTTGTCGATTCCGCTGGAGAAGCTGTTTCCGTATCCGCAGGCCAAGCTGCCAGCCGCGGCCGAATGATTGCAGGAATACGCTGGCGGGCGATGCCCTTGCTCTGAATCCCCCCAGGCATCAAGGCAAAAGCAACGCCCGCCAGCGAGCTCCCGAAAATTCGCACGTGCGCGCACGCTTACGACATCGTGACCCAGCCATCTGCCGTGCGTATCTGCAACGGCCTGAAGCGCCGCTTGTAATCCATCTTCGGATGGCCATCGATCCAGAAGCCGAGATACAGCCACGGCACGCCGCGGCGACGGGCGAGTTCGACCTGCTGCAGGATTGCGTAGGTGCCGAGGCTGCGCGCAGTTTCGCTGGGATCGTAGAACGTATAGACGGCTGAAATGCCGTTGAGGCAGACGTCGGTGACCGCCACCGCGAGCAGGCGTTCGCCCTGGCGCAGTTCCATGAACAGAGTAGGGCTCCACGGCGCGGTGAGGAAGCGGCGGAAGTCGCTGGCCTCAGCATCGTCCATGCCGCCGCCCGCATGGCGGCTCTGCAGGTAGCGTTCGTACAGCACGTGGCGCTCGCGGTTGTAGCCGGGGATCGATTCGCTGACGACGAGGTCGGCGTTGCGTTTCAGGCAGCGGCGCTGGGCACGGTCCGGCTCGAAGTTCGCCACGTCGATGCGGCACGGCATGCATGCATGGCATTGCGGGCAATGCGGGAAATACAGATGGCCACCGGCGCGGCGAAAGCCGCGTTCCAACGCCGGGCCGTACAGCTGGTCAAGCTGCGGTGCGGCCGGGTCCAGCACCAGGTTCTGCGCCGTGCGGTCGGCGTAATAGCCGCATGCATGGGGCAGGGTCTGGAACAGGCGGACTGGATCGGAGCGGCGCATGTCCCGATTCTATGCCTGCGCAGCGGCAGCGCACCACCGGGTGTCAGATCACGTGCAGGTAACGCAGCGCCACCATCGCGAATCCAGCCAGCACCAGCAACAGCACGATGCGGCGCACGCGAGTCACGGTGTGCTCGCGCCGCATCTCCGGCGTGGGATTGCGCGCGGCGGCCAGTTCCTCGCCGTGGCGGATCACCGGCTCGATGCCGATGTCGCGCAGCAGCGTCCGGGCCTTGGTGTAGTCGCCGGCGTTGGTGATCCAGACTTGCGCCCAACTGCCGCGGTCGTCGTTGCGCTGCGAGTAGCTGAAACGCTGCCAGGTCGGGCGGTTGTAGTTGGAGCGATTGGCCACGGTGGCCTCGATGCCGTGTTCGGCCATCAGGGCGACCACGCGGTCGATGCTTTCGTTACGGGGTGAGGTATAGATCTGGCGCATGCGTGCAGTTTACGCGATCGGCTCAGTCGCCGCGGACGCGGATCAGGCCTTCCTGCGCGGTGGAGGCGACCAGGCGGCCGTCGCGACTGAAGATCTGCCCTCGCGCCAGGCCGCGGCCACCTTGCGCAGTGGGGCTGTCGAACGAATACAGCAGCCATTCGTCGACGCGGAACGGGCGGTGGAACCACAGCGCATGATCGAGGCTGGCCACCTGCACGTTGTGGGTGAGGTAGGAAATACCGTGCGGCAGCATGGCGGTGCCGATCAGGTGAAAGTCCGACGCATACGCCAGTAGCGCGCGATGCAGGATCGCCGAATCGCTGATCGGCGAGGTCAGCTTGAACCAGATGTGCTGGATCGGCGGACGCTTGGCCGGATGGCGCTCGTCGCGCGGCCACACCTGGCGGAACTCGAATGGGCCGTCGACACCGAGCCAGCGTTGCAGCTTCACTGGCATTCGCGTCAGCTCGTCCGGTGGCAGCGGATGCAGCGGCTCGATGTCTTCCGGCGCCGGAACTTCCGGCATCGTGGTCTGATGCTCGACGCCGTGCTCGGGGATCTGGAACGAGACCGAGCCATTCAGGATCGGCTGGCCGTGCTGGATCGCGAGCACCCGCCGCGACGAGAACGTACCGCCATCGCGGGCGCGTTCCACGCTGTAGACGATCGGTGCATCGATGTCGCCGGCGCGCAGGAAATAGGCATGCAACGAATGCGCCTCCCGCAGTGGATCCACCGTTTCCTGGGCTGCCGCCAGCGCCTGCCCCAGCACCTGGCCGCCAAACACGAAGCGAGTGCCGATGTCGCGGCTCTGGCCGCGGAACAGGTTGTCCTCCAGCCGCTCAAGCTGCAGCAGATCGACCAGTTCGGTGACGTGGTTTGGCGACATGGGGAAGAACCCGGTTGTGGCGGCAAAGGCGCGATTATAGGGCGCCTCGAACGACTTTCCGGCTTTCTGCGGGAGCGACTTCAGCCGCGATGCCCTGCGTGATTCGCCGGGTCGGCACCATCGCGACCGAAGTTGCTCCCAGCGGTCCGCTCCAGCCCGCTGCCGTCCAGCACCGCGCTCCATGGAAACAGCGGGCCGGGGTCGAGCTTGCGGTGTACTTCCAGTGCGGGGTCATCGCTGGCCGCCATCATCGCGGTATCCAGATCCTCGTGGCCGGCGATCTGCTGCAGGTTCGGGAAATCGTGGCGAAGCTGGGCCAGCAGGGCGCGCAGCGCACTGATCTGGACGGCGGGGTACGGTTCGGTCATCTGCTGATGCTGCGAATCCCACCAGTGCGGGTAGCGGCCCAGGTTGACCAGCTCGATGCCGATCGAGTTCGGGTTGTGGCCACGCACATGGTTGGCGACGCGGGTGCCGGGAACGTAGCGGTAAACCGCACCGTCGCGATCGATGTAGTAGTGGCCGCTGTTGCCGGCGCCGCTGGCATGCAGCACTTTCTCGCCGTATTCGCGGGCGGTGAGCAGGTCCGGCAGCTCGGTGCAATGGATCACCACCAGCTCGATCGCCTCGGCGGAGCGCTCGGGCAGGGTTTTGACGTAGGGCAGCGGCTGGTCACGGATGGTCAGGCTCATAACGTGGCAGTTTCGCATGCGACAAGGCTGTGCGGAAACGCCGCCTGTTACCATGCGAGCCTTGCTTTCAGTAGTTTCATGGAGACCGCCATGCGCGGCCAGATCATTCTTTCGCACGGTTCGGACTCCAGTCCCGGCGCCACCAAGGTCAGCGCGCTGGCCGCACTGGCCGAATCGCTGGGTTGGCGCACGCAGCGACCCGACTACAGCACCGACGATGCCCGCGGTCACGCCGGCTCGGTGGCGCCACGGATCGCCCGTCTGCGCGCGACCATCGAGGCGCTGGATGCACCGCCGCTGCTGGTCGGTTCCAGCATGGGTGCGTTCGTGTCCGGCCTGGTTTCGCTGGATGTGCCGGTGGCCGGCTTGCTGTTGCTGGCCACGCCGAGCGGGATTCCCGGTCATGCGCGTGCGTTCGACCTGCGCCGTGACGTGCCGACGCTGCTGATCCACGGCTGGCGCGACGACGTGTGTCCGCTGGCCGGCGTGCAGGCGTTCGCCGCCCAGCGTCGGCTGCCGTTGCTGGTGCTGGACGACGACCATCGGCTGGGCGCGAGCATGGACGCGATCGCCGCGCAGTTCCGCACCATGCTCGATCAACTGGCGGCCAGCGCATGAGCCACTACTTCGCGACCTGCCCGAAGGGGCTGGAATACCTGCTGCGCGACGAACTGATCGCGATCGGCGCCAGCGATGTGCGCGAGGCGCTGGCCGGCGCACATTTCTCCGGCACGCTGGAAACCGCCTATCGCGCGTGCCTGTGGTCGCGGCTGGCCAGCCGCATCCTGTTGCCATTGGCCGAGTTCGACGCGGCCGATGACGATGCCGTGTATCGCGGCGTGCAGGGGATCGACTGGAGCCAGCATCTGGCCGCGCACGCCACCTTCGCGGTGGATGCGGGCACCGCGATGAGCAAACTCACCCACAGCCAGTTCATCGGCTTGCGCACCAAGGATGCAGTGGTCGACCAGTTCCGCCAGCGCGACGGCAACCGGCCGGGCATCGATACCGACGAGCCGGACATCCGCATCAACCTGCGCTTGCGTCGCGATCGGGCGACCGTGTCGCTCGACCTGGCCGGCTCGCCGCTGCACCGCCGCGGCTGGCGCGAAGTGCAGGGCGAAGCGCCGCTGAAGGAAAACCTCGCCGCCGCGATGCTGCTGCGCGCGCGCTGGCCGGAGGTATATGCGGCCGGCGGCGCGTTGCTCGATCCGATGTGTGGTTCCGGCACGCTGCTGATCGAAGGCGCCTTGATGGCGGCCGACGTGGCGCCCGGCTTGCGTCGCGAATACTTCGGTTTCCTCGGCTGGCAGCAGCACGACATCGCGTTGTGGCGCGGTCTGCTGGACGAAGCGAAGCAGCGCGCCGAAACCGGCCTGCGCGGGCTGCGCAGCGTGTTCTTCGGCAGCGACGCCGATCCGCGCATGGTGCAGACGGCCATCCGCAACGCGCAGGAAGCCGGCGTGGCCGGCTTCTTCACGCTGGACCGGCAGGACATGGCGCATGCCGCGCCACCGCCGGGCATCGACTACGGTCTGGTCATCACCAACCCACCGTACGGGGAGCGCTTGGGCGAACGCGCCGAGATGCCAAAGCTGTATCGCGCGCTGGGCGACACACTGCGGACGCGCTTCACCGGCTGGCGCGCCGCGGTGCTGGCGGGCGACGTGGAGCTGGGCCGGGCCATGCAGCTGCACGCGGACAAGCGCTATGCGCTGTACAACGGTGCATTGGAAACCGTGCTGCTGACGTTCGATCTGGGCAAGCGCGACGAAGCTCCGCGCGAACCGAAGCCACTGTCGGCCGGCGCGCAGATGCTGAAGAACCGGCTGGAGAAAAACCTCAAGCACCTGCGCAAGCGGCTGACCCGCGAAGGCATCCACTGCTGGCGCGCCTACGATCAGGACCTGCCCGAGTATGCCGCCGCGATCGACGTCTACGGCGACACCAACGGCGACGATCACCTGCACATCCAGGAATACCGCGCGCCGGCCGACGTGCCCGCTGACATCGCGCGCTTGCGCCTGCGCGAGATCGCCCGCGTCGCCGGCGAAGTGCTGGGCGTACCGCGCGAACGCATCGCGATCAAGACCCGCGAACGTGGCAAGGGCGGTTCAAAGTACGGTCAGCTCGATCAGCGCAACGAGTTCATCGAGGTGGAAGAGGGTGGCCTGAAGTTCCTGGTCAACCTCACCGATTATCTCGACACCGGGCTGTTCCTCGATCACCGGCTGGTGCGCGCGAAAGTGCGCGAGCTGGCGGACGGAAAGTGTTTCCTCAACCTGTTCGCCTATACCGCCACCGCCAGCGTGCACGCGGCGGCCGGCGGTGCGCTGGAAACCACCAGCGTGGATCTGTCGGCCACGTATCTGGAGTGGGCCTCGCGCAACCTCGCGTTGAACGGCTTCAGCGGTTCAAGCCATCGCCTGATGCAGTTCGATGCGCTGGAATTCCTGCAACGCGACCGCGGGCACTACGGGCTGATCTTTGTCGATCCGCCCACGTTCTCCAACTCCAAGCGCGCCGAGGACTTCGACGTGCAGCGTGATCACGTGAAGTTGCTCGATGCCTGCAACGAACGGCTGACCCGCGATGGCGTGATCGTGTTCTCCAACAACTTCCGCCGTTTCAAGCTCGATCGTGCAGAGCTTGAGCAGCGCTTCGAGATCGAGGATTGGACTGCGCCGAGCATCCCGTTCGACTTCGCCCGCCGCGCCGACATCCACGGTTGCTGGCTGCTGCGGCGGCGCAAGCCTGACGCCGGGATTAACCCCTGGGACAGCGCCCGCATCAAAAGATGAACTCTTCAGTCCACATTAAGCGGATCGGGCCGAGCATAGATCCCGTATCAACCGGAGAGGTGTCATGACCAAACGTTTCAGTGGTGCAGGCAAGCTGGCAGCCATCAGTCTGGCCGTCGCAGCGGCAGTAGCAATGCCGTTGAGCGCGTCCGCGCACGGCTGGGATCATGGTGGCGGCTGGGGTCACGGCGGCGGGCATGGCTGGAATCGTGGTGGTGGTTGGGATCGTGACGGTGGCTATCGGCACGGTGGTGGCTACTGGAGCGGCGGCCGCTGGATTGCCGGTGCGATCGTCACGGGTGCGGTGGCGGGCCTCGTCAGCGAGGCGCTGAGTCCAGCGCCGGTCTACTACGAGCAGCCGCCGGTGGTCTATCGCCAGCCCAGGGTGACCTATTACGAGGAAGCACCGATTGTCCAACGTCGCGTGGTCACGCGCACTGTGGTCTATGACAACGGCTACCCCACGCGCTACGTGCGTGACGACGATGACGATGACTGATCGATCATCGTCGTGACAAGCATCACCCAGAGACAAGGAGCCCGGCCCATGCCGGGCTCTTTGCTGTTGCAGGATGTCCCGTAGTTCAGTGCGTTGGCATGCGCGTGGGCTGCTCCGCACCGCTGCCGTGGCGCTTGGCGTGGGCACTCAAGTCATCGAAGCGCGTCTTGTCGATCTTGCTGACCGATTCGATTGCGCAGGGCGGTTGATTGCGTGAGCGCACGGTCTCGCCTGCCTCGCCGCAAATGCGGCCCTGGTTGACGACAGCGTTGGACTGGTTGGGTCGGAAGATCAAGCCGGGAGGCGACATGCCCAGTCGCGGGCACTCATGCTGCAACGTCACCAGATAGCGCTTCGGGCCGGTACGCACGATGGCGGTGCGTGCGTCGACGATGTGCCATTCGTTGATCTGGCTCGGATCGATGCAGTCGGACGTATGCAATGGCGTGCGTGCCGATGGTGCCTCGGCGGCTTGCACCGCACCCGCACCGACGGTGAAAGCAAGCAGCAGGATGGGGATGAGCGTTTTCATGGGCGTTACCTCGTCTGTTCGGGTAATACGCATACCGTGATGCAGTCACGGGTGCTGCATGCCGACCGGCATCTGCGTCGGCATGGGGGCGTCGCTGCAAAGTATCTGCCATCTACATATCACAAGAAGTGAACGGTTGGCACGGCATGCTGGCGGACATGTTTTTGAACGATCCATGCCACGAGACTCCCCGCATTACGGCCGCCTCGCTGGCTGTGCCGGAGGGTGGGCGATGACGAATTGGCAGTCGACTGCGCCAGCCGGCATGACGGCGCGATTCCGGCAGGTACGGCAGCAGACGCTGGCGCTATGCCATGGCCTGAGCCCCGAGGATCTGCTGCTGCAGTCGATGCCCGACGCCAGTCCCGGTAAATGGCATCTGGCACATGCCAGCTGGTTTTTCGAGCAGTTCGTGCTGGGTCGCGACCCGGCATACAGGCCGCGCGATCCGGCGTGGAACTACCTGTTCAACTCCTACTACCAGTCGGTCGGTCCGATGCATGCGCGGCCGCAGCGTGGCCTGTTGTCACGGCCCTCGCTGGACGAAGTTCGCGGCTATCGGCACTACATCGACGACGCCGTAAGCGAACTGCTGAGCCGTGACGAGGACCCGGAGCTGGTCGCGCTGGTCGAGCTGGGCATGCAGCATGAACAACAGCACCAGGAACTGCTGCTGACCGACATCAAACACGCGTTCTGGTGCAACCCGATGCAGCCGGCGTACCGCGCTTTGCTGGCAGGTCCGGGACACGCGAAAACGGTGCCGCTGCGTTTCGTCAATGGCCGCGAGGGCATCGTCGAGATCGGCCATCGCGGCGACGGGTTTGCGTTCGACAACGAAACCCCGCGCCACCGCAGCCTGCTGCAGCCGCACGCACTGGCCAACCGGCTGGTGACCAATGCCGAGTACCTGGTGTTCGTGCGCGAGGGCGGTTATCGCGAGCCGGGCCTGTGGCTGTCCGATGGCTGGGCCACGGTGCAGCGCGAAGGCTGGCAGCATCCGA
This sequence comes from Rhodanobacter sp., assembly GCA_027307195.1. Taxonomy (GTDB): domain Bacteria; phylum Pseudomonadota; class Gammaproteobacteria; order Xanthomonadales; family Rhodanobacteraceae; genus Rhodanobacter. The sequence continues at coordinate 23,495 of DAHUXL010000063.1, forward strand.
TTTACTGGCAGGACGATCTGGCCAGTGAGTTCACGCTGGCTGGCGTGCATGCACTCGATCCGCACGAGCCGGTATGTCATCTGAGCTATTACGAAGCCGAGGCGTTTGCCCGCTGGGCTGGTGCGCGGTTGCCGACCGAGGCCGAATGGGAGTCGGCCGCACAGGGCGTCGCGATCGACGGCATCCTGCAGGACGAGCAACGTTTCCAACCACGTGCGGCGAGCGGCGATGCGGCTCTGCTGCAGATGTATGGCGATGTGTGGGAATGGACCGCGTCGCCCTACGTCAGTTATCCGGGCTTCCGCCCGCTGCCCGGTTCGCTGGGCGAATACAACGGCAAATTCATGTGCGGCCAGTGGGTGTTGCGCGGCGGTTCCTGCGTCACCCCGCGCGATCACATCCGCGCCAGCTACCGCAATTTCTTTCCACCCCATGCCCGCTGGCAATTCGCCGGGCTGCGACTGGGACAGGACCGATGAGCAGTGTGCAACCTTGTGGCGTCAGCGACGACGATCGTCGCCCGCCGGTAAACGATTTGCTGGAAATCGCCCAGCGCGGTCTCGGCGCCAAGCCCAAGCGCTTGCCGTCGTGGCTGTTCTATGACGAGCGCGGTTCCGACCTGTTCGACGAGATCTGCGAGCAACCGGAGTATTACCTCACCCGTTGCGAAATCGCGCTGATGGATGCGCATGCGGCCAGTATTGCCGACACGCTCGGCAGCGAGGTGCGGCTGGTCGAATACGGCAGCGGCAATGCGCGCAAGACCCGCATGCTGCTGGAACATCTGCATGCACCGGTTGCCTATGTGCCGGTGGAAATTTCGCCCGAGCCGTTGCGGCAGAGTGTCGAGCGGCTGGCGGAGGAGTTTCCACGATTGCCACTGCAGCCACTGTGCGCCGACTTCAGCAAGCCGCTTCGGCTGCCGATTCCTCCGCGTGCGCCGCGCCGCACGGTGGTGTATTTCCCCGGCTCCACCATCGGCAATTTCGAGAACCGCGAAGCGGCCGTGCTGCTGCGCAAGATGCGCAACGAAATGGGCGACGCCGGCGGCATCTTGATCGGGGTGGATCTGAAGAAGGATCCGGCCGTGATCGAGGCGGCCTACAACGATCGCGCCGGCGTCACCGCCGAGTTCACGCTCAACATGCTGGCCCGGTTGAATCGGGAGATCGGCAGCAACTTCGACTTGTCGGCGTTTGCGCATCGCGCGCATTACAACCCGATGGCCGGACGCATCGAGACGCATATCGTCAGTCGGCGCCAGCAACAGGTCAAAGTCGGCCGGGCGAACGTGGCGTTCCGCGCGGACGAGGCGATCCAGGTTGAATACAGCTGCAAGTATTCGCTGGAGGATTTCGCCGCACTGGCCGCCAGGGCCGGCCTGGCGGTGCAGCAGGTGTGGACCGATCCAGAGCAGATGTTCAGCGTGCAGTATCTGGTGCGCGCCAGTGCGGTGATACGCTGAGTGGCCAGCCAGGGCGCGCTGGCGCACGCCCTGGCTGAAATGGGTTACCTGACGCCGTACAGTGCCTTCACGTCGCGGCCCAGCGCCGCCTGGCTGTCCGGTCGCGCATAGAACATGTGGCCGCCCGGATAGCTCTTCACCTGCACGCGGGTCGGGTCGCCCATCGCCGGCATCTGGTCGACGATCAGCACCGAGGCCATGAACGGGCAGGACAGGTCGTCCCAGCCGTGCGCGATCAGCACACGCAGTCCCGGATCGTTGGCCACCGCTTCGCGCAAC
>DAHUXL010000065.1 GCA_027307195.1 Rhodanobacter sp.
GCGCCGCGTTCTTGCTGGTGAATGCGAGCAACCGCGGTTGATGGCGTTCGATCTTGGCGATCAGTGCAGGAACATCAAATGCATCGCGCGGCAGCTCGTTGTCGTTGCCGCTGTGACGCTTGGCCAGGTCGGTGAGGCCGATGCCGTAGTCGGGAAGTTGCGGGAATTCAAATGGTGCCAGCAGGCGTGGTGTCAGTGCAGCTTCGAACAGTGCACGCCAGAACAGGTTACCGGGATGCGCGTAATACGCACGCTCGGCGGCCGAGCGCTTGCCGGCGGCGGTGCCGCAGAACACCAGCTTCAGCCCCGGCTGCAGCACATCAGGCAAGATGTGTTTGTCAGCTTTTCGCGGCATGTCCGTCCAACAGGAAATCGGTGAACTGGAAGCGCCCGTCGCGCAGTACCGATTCGCCGCGGCGCAGCTTGAGCGGCTGGCGGAACAGCGGGCCGGCGTAGCTCAGTGTGTGGAATTCGCCGCGCTCGCCGCAGGGATCGACGCCGGCCGGCAAGGCGTCGAGCAGGCCGGCATCGTAGGCGCGGCCGCAATAGTCGGCGTCGAGCTGCTGGGTATCCACGCAGCACAGCATGGCGCGATGGCCCTCGCTGACGAAGCGTCGCGACAGCGCCGCGGTGTCCTCCCCCCATAACGGAAATACCGCGCGCCAGTTCTCGCGGCCGAGCTGGCGCACGCGGTAGTCGCGCACGTCTTCCAGGAACAGGTCGCCGAACGCGCAATGGCGGATGCCGGGCCAGCGCATGCGCGCCTCGACCAATCCTTGCGCATGGGCCTGCTCGTAGGCTTCGTTGCTGCCGGGCCAGTCCAGCATCACTTCGAGCAGCGGCTGGCCGAGCGCGGCGGCCTGCGCCAGCAGCACTTCGCGCTGCACGCCGTGCATCGCCACGCGCTGGTAGTTGCGGTTGACCGTGGTAAGCAGGCCGACGACCTGCCACTGCGGATCGGCGAGCAGGCGCTGTAGCGCCAGCAGGCAGTCCTTGCCACCGCTCCATGCCAGCAGTGTCGGTGTGGCCATGATTTCTGAACTCCCGGGTTTTGGCTGAACCATGACACGCGGCCGCCGGTGCTTCCGCTGGCCACACATCATGCGTGCAGGCAGTTCATTTTGCGGCATCAGGCACGGGAATGCCGATTCACCGTCATGGTTCATCGACAGCCTGTGGCTGCAGCCGCTATAAAGATGACTTGTCTTGGGGAGTATGCGGTGAGTGAAGAAATCCTGATCAACGTGACCCCGCGCGAGACGCGGGTGGGCGTGGTCGAGAACGGCATGCTGCAGGAGGTACATGTCGAGCGCGCCTCCCGGCGTGGCTATGTCGGCAACGTGTACAAGGGCCGGGTGCAGCGGGTGATGCCCGGCATGCAGGCGGTGTTCGTCGAGATCGGGCTGGAGCGTGCGGCGTTCCTGCACGCCTCGGACATCGTGCGCCAGCCACAGCCGGCGTCCGTCGACGGCGTGGAATCGAACGGCAACGGCCACGGCCACATCCCTTCGATCAGCGAGCTGGTGCACGAAGGCCAGGAGATCGTGGTGCAGGTGGTGAAGGACCCGATCAGTACCAAGGGCGCGCGGCTGTCGGCGCACCTGTCGATTCCCTCGCGCTATCTGGTGCTGCTGCCGTATGCGCGCACGCTGGGCATCTCGGCGCGGATCGAGGACGAGGCCGAGCGCCAGCGGCTGAAGGACGTGCTGGCTCCGCTGATCGGCGAAACCCCTCTGGGCTACATCGTGCGCACCAATGCCGAAGGGCAGAGCGCCGAGTCGCTGGCGTTCGACGTGGCTTACCTGACCAAGGTATGGCGGGTAGTGCAGGAGAACATCGTCAAGGCCAAGGTGGGCGAGCGCGTTTACGAGGAGCTGTCGCTGCCGCTGCGCAGCCTGCGGGACATGCTCAACGACGACATCGAGAAGGTTCGGATCGATTCGCGCGCGACCTTCGAGAAGGTGGTCAAGTTCGTGCACAAGTTCATGCCGAGCCTGGACGACCGCATCGAGCACTACGATGGCGAGCGCCCGATCTTCGACCTGTACGGGGTCGAGGACGAGATGCAGCGGGCGTTGAAGAAGGAGGTGCCGCTGAAATCCGGCGGCTACCTGATCGTCGACCAGACCGAGGCGATGACCACGATCGACGTCAACACCGGGGCCTATCTCGGCTCGCGCAACCTGGAAGAGACCGTTTACCGCACCAACCTGGAGGCGGCACAGGCGGCAGCGCGCCAGCTGCGCCTGCGCAACCTGGGCGGCATCATCATCATCGACTTCATCGACATGAACGATGAGGAACACAAGCGCCAGGTGCTGCGCATGCTGAACAAGGGGTTGGCGCGCGACCACGCCAAGACCACGGTGTATCCGATGTCGGCGCTGGGGCTGGTCGAGATGACCCGCAAGCGCACCACCGAAAGCCTGGCTCGCCAGCTGTGCGAGCCGTGTGCCACCTGCAACGGCCGCGGCGTGCTGAAAACCGCCGAAACGGTGACCTACGAGATCTTCCGCGAGATCACCCGCGCGGTGCGCCAGTTCAATGCCGAGAAGTTGCTGGTGATGGCGAGCCCGGCCGTGGTCAACCGCATCCTGGAGGAAGAATCCAGCGCCGTCGCCGAATTGGAAGAGTTCATCTCCAAAAGCATACGATTTCAGGCTGAAGAGCATTATTCGCAGGAACAGTTTGATGTCGTCTTGCTGTAAATCCGGCTGCTGCAAATCCCGCTGTCATGGAGCTGGCCGGAGTCGCCGCGCGTGAACGCGCTGTGGCGGCGACGGCTGCACAAGAGTGCACGCGCGCTGGGCTGGACCGGCGGCGTGATGGTGATCCTGCTCGCCGTGCTGGCGGCGCTGACCCAGTTGCTGCTGCCGCTGCTGGCGCGGCATCCGGCGTGGGTGGCCGCCCAGCTCAGCCAGCAACTGCAGCGGCCGGTCAGTTTCGCCTCGATGGAAGGACGCTGGACGCCGTCCGGCCCGCTGTTCGTGATGCATGGCGTGACGATCGGTGCGGCGGCAGGCGAGAGTGGTGCCGCGTTGCAGTTGCCCGAATCCGAATTGAAGCTCGACTTCGGTGGCTGGCTGCTGCCGTCGCGGCACCTGCTCAATCTGTATGTGCGAGGCCTGCAGCTGGATCTGCTGCACGACGCCGGCGGCTGGCACGTCAACGGCATCGGCGTCGCCGGCGGCGGTAATCGGCAACCATTGTCGCTGGGCCGGATTTCCGTGGATCTGTGGCTGGAGGATCTGCGCGTGGTGGTCACCGATGCCACGCTGCACAAGCAGTACACCTTGCTGTCCAGACAATTGCGCCTGAGTCATCAGGGCAGCCAGATCCGCTTTGGTGGCGTGCTGCGGCGCGACGGGGTGAGCGCTGCCGTGCACACGGCCGGCCGTTTCCGCGAGGACGGTCGCGCCGGTCAGGTGTGGGTTGGCGTCGATGATGCCGAATTGAAGCCGTTGCTGGACGGCATCGACATGAACGGCTATACGGCCAATCAAGGTCACGGCAAGTTGAGTGCGTGGCTCGATTGGCGCAAGGGCACGCTGACCAGCAGCCTGATCCGCTTCGACCTGGACACATTGGCGGTGACCGCGCCCGGCGGCGGCGCCGCCAGCGTGGCGGCGCTGCATGGACTGGCTGGCGTGCGCCAGAGCGGCGACGGCTACGACGTGCGCTGGGCCGGCGACGATGGCAGCGCGCTGGCGCTCAGCCTGCATCAGCCGGGCAGTCCGCAGGCCAGCGCAGGCGTTGCCGCGCGCGGGCTGCAACTGGCGCCGCTGCTGCCATGGCTGGCGTTGAAGCCGGATCTGGCGCCGGCGCTGGCGCAGTGGCTGGGCAGCGGCCACCCGCGTGGCGAACTTGGTCGCGTCGCCTTGCACTGGAATCATGCCAACGGGTTGCAGGACGTCGCGGCAGCCTTCAACGATCTGGGCATCGACGCGGTCGGCAAATTGCCGGGCATCAGCAGCCTGCATGGCGAATTGCGTGGCGATGCCGAGGCGCTCTCGCTGGAGCTGCCGGCCCAGGCGACCACGCTGCAATTTCCGCACGAGTTCCGGCAGCCCTTCGTGTTGTCGCAACTGGCCGGGACGCTGGCATTCTGGCCGCAGGATGGCGACTGGCATATCGGTGCCGATGCGCTGGCTTTCGTCGGTGCCGGTTATGCCGGTCAGGCCCGCGGTGAAGTGATCCTGCCGGCGCAAGGCCATCCGTTCATTGATCTCTACGCCACGCTGGATCATGCCGACGTGCCCGCGGCCAAGTTGTTCTGGCCAGTCGGCTCGATGTCGGCGGGCACGATTGCCTGGCTGGATCGGGGGCTGGTCGCCGGCAGTCTCGACCAGGCGCAGGTGCTGGTGCGCGGAGATCTCGGAGACTGGCCGTTCCGCCACAACGAGGGGCGCTTCGAGGCGCGTGCGGTGATCAGCAACCTGACCCTCGACTACGGCAAGGAATGGCCACACGCCGAAGGCGTCAACCTGGTCGCCAGCTTCGTCAACAACGGCATGCTGGTCGAGGCCAGTGGTGGCCAGTCGCTCGGCGTGAAGGCGGACAAGGCGGTGGCGCTGATCCCGGATTTCGCCGGGGGCCTGCTCGATCTCAGTGTGCAGGGCAACGGCAGCGGTGCCAGCTTGATTGAGTTTGCGCGCAAGAGCCCGATCGCCATGCGTGAGGCCGATACGCTGGCCAAGCTGAACCTGGGTGGCAGTGGCACGTTCGAATTCCATCTGAGCCTGCCGTTGCAGAAGGCCGAGGATGCCCGGCTGGACGGTAGCGCCCAGCTGAAGGACGCCGACCTCGCTGCGCCGGACTGGAACCTCAAGCTGGACAAGCTCAACGGCCCGCTGCGCTTCGACCTGCACGGCATGCAGGCCGGCCCGCTGGATGCCGGTTTTCGCGGCCAGCCGTCGAAACTGCAACTGGCGATCGCGGCAGCCAACAGCGACCCGGCCACCGTGCTGTCGGCGCAGCTACAGGGCAGCTATCGCATGGCCGAACTGGTGCAGGACTACCCGTCGCTGAACTGGCTCGGTCAGCTGGCCGATGGCCGCAGCGATTTCAATATCGGCTTCACCATCGCGCATGTGCCAGGCCGCGATGCGCTGGCGCAAACGCTCAGCATCGATTCGCCGATGAGCGGGATCGCCCTGGGTCTGCCGGCGCCGCTGGACAAGCCGGCGGAGACGAGCCTGCCATTGCACCTGACGATGAGCCTGCCGGTCAGTGGCAGCGATCTGCAGCTGGGGCTGGGCGATGTGATGCGCGGCCACCTGCGCTTGTCCGACGGTCCGCAGCGCCCGCTGGCGGCCACCCTGGCGTTCGGCGACCAGATGCCGGCGGCGTTGCCGGCCCGCGATCTGCGCATCCGCGGCCGCGCCAGCCGACTGGACGTGACCGGCTGGGTGCAGCGGACGGTAGCGGGCAGCGGTGGTAGTGGCCCGGGACTGGAGAGCATCGACGTCAGCACCGATCAGGCCGGCTGGTTCGGTCGTCCGATGGGACCGCTGAAACTGCGCGCCACGCCGCAACCCGATGTGCTCAGCGTGGACGTGGATGGCCCCGCGATGGCGGGCAATTTCAGCGTGCCGACGCAGGAGCTGGACAAACGCGGCGTCACCGCGCGACTGCAGCGCCTGTACTGGCCGAAGGATACGAGCACGCCGCCGCCTGCTGGTGCGAATGCCGCGGGTGTGCCGGCCTCCGATCCTGCCAATACCGGCATCAACCCGGCTGCGCTGCCGCCGTTCCATCTGTGGATCGGCGATCTGCGTCTGGGTGATGCAAAACTCGGCGAAGCGCGGCTGGAAACCTGGCCAACCGCGACCGGCATGCATATCGAACAGTTGCGCGCGCTGTCCAGTCGCGTGCAGATCAATGCCAGCGGCGACTGGAACGGCAGTGCCGGCAACAGTCATACGCACATGCGCATCAATTTTTCGGCCGAGGATCTCGGCGCGATGATGGGCGCGTTCGGTTATGACGGACTCGTCAACGGTGGCAAGACACACGACCAACTCGACGCCAGCTGGCCCGGCGCCCCCAGCGCGCTGTCGCTGGCCACGATGGACGGCACCCTCAGCATCAACGTCAGCAATGGCCGCATTCCCGAGGCGACATCACCGGGCGTGGGGCGCCTGCTCGGACTGGTCTCGCTGGCCGAACTGCCGCGCCGGCTCACCCTGGATTTCGGCGACGTCTTCGGCAAGGGGCTGGGGTTCGATTCGATTGCCGGCGACTTCCATCTGGCCGACGGCAACGCCACCACCGACAACCTGCTGATCGCCGGCCCGTCGGCGAATATCAGCATCACCGGTCGCACCGGTCTGCGCGCCAAGGATTACGACCAGGAAATGCGGGTCGTGCCGCACGTCGGCAACAGCCTGCCGCTGGTCGGCGCGGTGGTCGGTGGTCCGATCGGCGCGGCGGCCGGCTTCGCCGTGCAGGGTCTGCTCGGCAAGGGTCTGAATCAGGCGGCCAGTGCGCGTTACAAGGTCACCGGAACCTGGGACAAGCCGGTGATGACCCTGATCGAGAAGCATGGCGCCACGGCGCCCTTGCTCAATCAAGCCACCGGCCTTCCGGCAGCTGCCGGTAGCGTGGCGTTGCCGCCGGCGGGTCTGCTGCCGGCGGCGGCAGGCAGTGTGAAACCGCCTGCGCCAGCCAGCTCGATCCACCCGTAATCCAGGTGATTACGCCGGCGGCTCGGTCGGCGCCTTGCTGCCGCGAAACGGAAACAGCTGTTGCCTGACGAAGCCGTCCGGCATGTAGTCGCCGACCACGCCGTAGCGCTCCGGAAACTTGTTCTTCGATTTCACCGCGGTGCCGAACAGGTAATCGAGAAACGCGTAATGCGCGGCATAGTTCCTGTCGATCGCCTCGTCGTCGGAGGCGTGATGCCAGTGGTGGAAATCCGGCGTCACCAGCACGTATTTCAGCGGACCCCACGGCAGGTGCACGTTGGCGTGGTTGAACACTGCCTGGAAGCCCACGATCAGGATGTAGCCGTTCATCGCCGCCTCGCTGAAGCCGAGGATGTATAGCGGCGCCAGCACGCAGACACGGGTGAAGACCAGCTCCAGCATGTGCTGGCGCGAGCCGGCCAGCCAGTCCATCGTCTTCACGCTGTGGTGCACCGAATGGAAGCGCCACAGGAACGGCACCTCGTGATACGCGCGATGCGTCCAGTACTGCGCCATGTCCGCCACCAGCACGCACAACAGCAGCTGCGGCAGGAATGGAATGTGCTGCACGGTCTGCTGGAAGTTGCTGCTGACCAGCCAGCCAAACAGGTGATGCAGCAGGAAGTTCACCGTCAGCAGCGCCAGCCCCACGATGAAATGGTTGACCGCGAAATGCTTCAGGTCGGTCTGCCATTCCTTGCGGAAGATCGCCTGGCCCTTGTACAGCGGGAACAGTTTCTCGATCACCACGAAGATCAGCGTCGAGCCGAGCAGGTCGAGGATGAACCAGTCCAGCCCGAGGTAGGGCGTATGGTCGGGGAACTCGCCCACCGGCACGCGTGAGCCACCCAGCGCCACCGCCGCGAAAACCAGCAGGAACGCCACGATGTTGAGGTTGCGCTGGCGGTTGAGGATCAGGTTGCCCAGCGAGATGCCACCTGCCACCAGCAGCCCGACCAGCAGCAGCTGGCGGATCACGTCGACCGAGTACTTGTGGCGCAGATCGGGTGTGGTCAGGTATTGCGGAAAGTGGAACGCCAGCACCGCCAGCAGACACAGGAAGCCCAGCGACAGCGCAATCGTGCTGGTGATCCAGCCTTGGCCCGGCTTCAGCTCGCCGTCGTCGCGCAGCAGTGCGCGGGCTTCCGCGACCGGCGCCTTCACGGCGCGGCCAAGCGCTTCGCGCGCGGCTTCGCGTTTCGAGTGTTCGCTCATGGTGATCCTTCACGTCAGACGCCGGCTGGCATTGCCGCGCATGGTAGCCCAGCGCCCGCGCCGAGGCTTTAAAGCAGCCGACGGCAGCCCCATGTGGGATAGTTCCTGATCGACCGCAGACGAACGAAAGCCCCATGGATTCCCTGATCGCGCTAGCCGAAAGCAAGCTGTTGTCCCCCGGCGGTATCGCCACCGGCGACCTCGACCGTGTATTCACCCAGCTGATGGGCCCGTCGATCGACGCCGCCGACCTGTATTTCCAGCATTCGCGCAGCGAGTCGTGGCTGCTGGAAGAGGGCATCGTCAAAGACGGCAGCCATTCGATCGAGCAGGGCGTTGGCGTGCGCGCAATCAGCGGCGAGAAGACCGGCTTCGCCTATTCCGACGAGATCGTGCTGCCGCAGTTGCTGGAAGCGTCCAGGGCTGCGCGCGCGATCGCGCACGACGGCAACGGCGCCGGCAAACCGCTGGCCTTGAATGGCGCGCGTCAGCTGTATCCGGCGATCGATCCGGTCGAGAGCCTGCCCAACCCCGACAAGATCGCGCTGCTGCGCGAGGTCGATGCGTATGCGCGCTCGCGCGATCCGCGCGTCAAGCAGGTGATCGTCAGCCTCGCCGCCACCATCGACACCATCCTCATCGCCGCCTCCGACGGCACCCTCGCCGCCGACGTGCGTCCGCTGGTGCGACTCAGCGTGCAGGTGATCGCCGAGCAGAACGGCCGGCGCGAGCAGGGCAACTCCGGCGGCGGCGGCCGCTATGGCTATCGCGAATTGATGGAAAACGGCCGCGCGCTCGCGTTCGCCGATGAAGCGGTGCGTCAGGCGCTGGTGAATCTGGATGCTGTCGATGCACCGGCCGGCAACATGACCGTCGTGCTCGGTCCCGGCTGGCCCGGCGTGCTGCTGCACGAAGCGATCGGTCACGGCCTCGAAGGCGACTTCAACCGCAAGGGCAGCTCCGCGTTCTCCGGCCGCATCGGCCAGCGCGTCGCGGCCAAGGGCGTTACCATCGTCGACGACGGCACCCTGCCGGGTCGCCGCGGTTCGCTCAGCATCGACGACGAAGGCACGCCGACCGAATGCACCACCCTGATCGAGGATGGCATTCTGAAAGGCTATATGCAGGACAAGCTCAACGCGCGCCTGATGGGCATGGCACCGACCGGCAACGGCCGCCGCGAATCGTTCACCAGCCTGCCGATGCCGCGCATGACCAACACCTACATGCTGGCCGGCTCGCACGATCCGGCCGAGATCATCCGCTCGGTGAAGAAGGGCCTGTACGCACCGAACTTCGGCGGTGGCCAGGTCGACATCACCAACGGCAAGTTCACCTTCTCCGCCAGCGAGGCCTACCTCATCGAGGACGGCAAGATCACCCGTCCGGTCAAGGGCGCCACCTTGATCGGCTCGGGTCCGGACGTGCTCAATCGCGTCTCGATGATCGGCAACGATCTGGCGCTGGATGAAGGTGTGGGCGTGTGCGGCAAGGACGGCCAGAGCGTACCGGTCGGCGTGGGTCAGCCGACGCTGAAGATTGATTCGATGACGGTGGGCGGCACCGCGTCGTAATCGCAGCCGGGAAGACCGTCGACCCGAGCCCTTCAACGAGCTCGGGTTAGCGGCGCCGTAGTTTGTGGCGGCATAGCGACGCAGTGCCATGCGCTTGGCTGCTTGATCGAAATCAATACGCAGCGCACCCATCCGGTCAAGCTGGCCACATCCTTCTTCGTGGCCACCGGACGCATGTGCATGAACGCTTACTGCAAAGCCCCCGCTACAGGTCGTTTCGCCTTCGTCCGCCACCCCAGTCGCTGGATGTTGCTGGTGCTGCTGGCATGGCTGGCGATCATGCCCACGCTGGCACTGGCGGTGCCTTCGTATGCACGGCAAACCCAGCTCGCCTGCGTGGCCTGTCACGTGGGAGCTTTCGGCCCCGAGCTCACCACGTTCGGGCGCCAGTTCAAGCTGATGGGCTACACCATGAAGGTCGGCGACACCAAGGAATTGCCACTGTCGGCGATGCTGGTGGAGTCGTTCACGCACACGCAGAAAGCCCAGACCGATGTTCCCGCCAAGGGCTTCGGCACCAACAACAACACCGAGTTGCAGCAGGCCTCCGTATTCCTGGCCGGACGGCTGAGCGAACACCTGGGCATGTTTGCCCAGGCGACCTATTCCGAGAACGGCGGGCTACTTGGCTGGGACAATGTGGACCTGCGCTACGCGCGCATGTTCAGCCGCGGCAGCCACAGCGGCATCTGGGGTATCTCGCTCAACAACAACCCCACCGTCAGCGATGTGTTCAACACCGCGCCGGCGTGGATGTACCCCTACTTGTCGGCTGACCTGGCGCCCGGCGCACCCGCTCAGCCGATGCTGTTTGGCGGCATCGGTGGTCAGGCCATCGGCGCAAGTGCCTATGTGCAACTGGATGGCGCTTGGTATCTGGAGGTCGGTGGCTATCGCTCGCTGTCACCGGCGTTCCTGCGTCACGTCAATGCCGGATACGACGGCCGCCTGAGCGGGGTCACGCCGTATGCGCGCGTGGCCTATACGTGGAGCATGCCGAAGGGCGATCTCAACATCGGTGCTTTCGTGCTGAGCATGCACCGCGGACTGGCCGGCACCAATCTCGCGGGCGACGCGGTCGCCGTGGCCGGGCCATCGAACCGTTTCCGCGATGTCGGGCTGGATTCGAGCTACCAGTACGTCAGTGGCGACCACAGCTTCACCCTCGATGCGCTGTACGTACATGAGCAGCAGCGCCTCGACGCCACCTACGCCGACGGCGGTGCCGACCATCTGCACAACACCTTGCAATCGTTCAACCTCAAGGGCAGCTACTGGTATCGCCAGACCTATGGCGTGACCCTGGCATCGTTTGCCGACAACGGCAGCAGCGACGTCACGCTTTACGGCAACAACGGCTCGCCGGATACCCGCGGCGAATCGATCGAGCTCAACTACAGTCCGTTCGGCCAGTCCACTTCGTGGCACCAGCCATGGGCGAATGTACGACTGGGTCTGCAGTACACGTACTTCACGCGCTTCAGTGGGCTGGTGCACAACATTGATGGGGCGGGGCGCAGTGCCAGCGCGAACAATACGCTCTATTTTTATGTGTGGTTGGCGATCTGAGCAGAGCGGGGCGAAGAGCTTTCGTGCGCCTGCTGCGCCCGAAAGCTCTTGGCTCTGATGCCAGAGTGCAGAAGTGCAAAAGCGATTCCTGCCTTCGCAGGAATGACGACTGGGAAGATTGCCTGCATGCGCTCGTCGCACAAGGTATCGCGGATCACTCAGCCCTCGGCCGAATCACCCTTCTGCGCCAGATCCTTCAACAGCTGAAAAATCTCCCGATACGCCCGCGGTGGCTTGTTCGGGACTTCCTTCTCGATGCGCGCCTGCCGCACCAGCGACCGCAGATGCTGGCGATCGACCTGCGGATGCTCTGCGATCAATTCGGACAGCGCGCCTTCGTCCTCGGCGATCAAACGATCGCGCATCGCTTCGAGGCGATGCATCGCAGCGTTTTCCTGGCGCTGCTTCTCGCGGTTCTCGCCGAGCTCGGCACGCACGGCGGCGAAGTCATCGTCACCGTAGCGACGCATGACCTTGGCGAGGAAGGCGAGCTGGCGTTTCTTCGCACCGTGGGAAGGCGTGCGGCGGGTGACGTCGATCTCGTGACGCACGTCGTCCGGCAGCGCGAGCTTGGCCAGCCGGCTCGGTTGCAGATCGACCAGTTGCTGCGCCAATACCAGCACGGCGAGTGCTTCGCGGCGCTGCTGGGTGCGGCTGGGGCCGTACTCCTCTTCGTCGAGTTCGTGCTGGTTGCGGCTGCGGCTCGGGCTCACGGGTTTCAATTCCAGTTGCGGTGCATGGATCAGTTGTGCGTGTCGTCGTTGGTTGCTTCGGCCTGCTCCAGCGCGAAACGGGCGATCGGTTCGCCATCCAGCTCGATGGTTTCGCAGAACATCGCGGCCGGACGCACCCACAGCCCATGTTCGCCGTAGAGCGCCTGATAGACCACCAGCGGCTCCAGCGTTTCGCTGTGATGCGCGGTGCCCAGCACGCGGTAACGCTGACCCTTGTAGTGACGATAGATGCCGGCGGTGGGTTGCATGGGCGTTCTCCGCAGCTCTTTTCATTTCGTCGCCGTGACCCCATTTCGGAGGTCCAGCGGTCGCGAACCGCTTATTCTACCCGTCTAACCCCCAGGAAAGCCCAACGTGAGCGAAGTTGCCATCAGCCAGGATCGCAGCCTGCAAGAACTTGACCGGCTGGCCGAACTGGCCGAGGACGTGATCCGTCGTGCCCGCGCCGCTGGCGCCAGCCAGGCCGAGGTGGCCGCCAGCATCGACACCGGGCTGAGCGTGAACGTGCGGCTGGGTGAAGTGGAGACGGTCGAGCATACGCGCGACCGCGGCTTCGGCCTCACCGTGTACTTCGGCCAGCGCAAGGGTTCGGCCAGCACCGCCGACCTGCATCCGGATTCGATCCAGGCGACCTTGGACCAGGCCTGCGCGATCGCGCGCTTTACCGAGGCCGACCCGGCCGCCGGTCTGGCTGATGCCTCGCGCATGGCCACGGCGTTTCCCGATCTGGATCTGTGGCATCCGTGGGACATCGACACCACCCGTGCGATCGAGCTGGGCATCGAGATCGAGGACGCCGGCCGGGCGCATGCCGGCATCAGCAATTCCGACGGTGCCAGCGTGCAGGCTGGCCAGGGTATGTCGGTGTATGCGAATTCGCACGGCTTCGTCGGGCGTGAGCGCGGTACGCGGCATTCGCTGTCGCTGGCGCTGATCGCCGGCGACGAGGACGGCATGCAGCGCGATTACTGGTACGACAGCGTGCGCGCGGCCGCTGATTTCATGAGTGCGAAGGCGCTCGGCGACAAGGCCGCCGAACGCACGCTGGCGCGCATGGGCGCGCGCAGCCTGTCGACGCGGCAGTGCCCGGTGCTGTTCGTGCCGGAGCTGGCGCGCGGACTGGTCGGCCATCTGCTCGGTGCGGTCAGCGGCGGCGCGTTGTATCGCCAGGCCAGCTTCCTGCTCGATCACGTCGGCAAGTCGGTGATGCCGTCGTGGCTCAACATCAACGAGCGACCGCAGTTGCTGCGCGGCCAGGGCTCCAGCAGCTTCGACGCCGAAGGTGTGGCGACCCGCGACAGCGCGTTGATCGAGGGCGGCGTGCTGGCGCGCTACGTGTTGGGCAGCTATTCGGCGCGCAAGCTGGGGCTGGAATCGACCGGCAACGCCGGCGGCATCCACAACCTGATCGTCGATCCGGGTAGCGCGGATCACACGCTGAACGATTTCGCAGGCTTGCTGAAGCGCATGGGCACCGGCCTGCTGGTGACCGAGGTGATGGGACAGGGCGTGTCCACTGTCACCGGCGATTATTCGCGCGGCGCATCCGGCTTCTGGGTTGAAAACGGGCAGATCGCCTATCCGGTGGAAGGGATCACCATCGCGGCGAATCTGCGCGAGATGTTCGCCGGAATTGTCGCCGTGGGTACCGATGTCGACCCGCGTTCGCACATCCTCAGCGGCTCGATCCTGCTGGAGCAGATGACGGTGGCCGGCGAGTAGCCAGCCGCAGGATTTCATGGGTCGCAAGTTCACTCGGCAAAGTGGCCAAGGCTTGCTAGCATCCACGTAACCGGCGTGGCCGGCCAGCTGTCAATCGACAAGCTGTCGACGCAAGTTCCGACTTCAAGGAGATACGCATGAGCGTTCCACCCGAGTCCGTCACTCCGTCTCCGCCAAGCGAACCGGTAACCGTGGGGCCATCCCCCGATGAGCGCCAATGGGCGATGTTTGCGCACCTGTCGGCAATTCTCGGCGGGCTCCTCACCGGCGCCTTCGGCGGTGGCTGGGGCTGTTTCATCGGCCCGCTGATCATCTGGCTGGTGAAGAAAGACACCATGCCGTTCGTCGATGACCAGGGCAAGGAAGCGCTGAACTTCAACATCACGGTGGCGATCGCGTTCGTGGTGCTGTTGCTGCTGTCGATCATGACGTTCGGGATCGGCCTGATCATCGCGATTCCGTTGTGGGTGATCATCGGCATCGCGTGGCTGGTGTTCACCATCATCGCCGCGATCAAGGCGAACGAAGGGGTGCGTTACCGCTATCCGTTCACGCTGCGGTTGATCAAGTAAGCCGCACTTGTCACCAACAAAAAAGGCAGCCGCAGGGCTGCCTTTTTTGTTGGGCGCGAAGAATGTTTCAGTGCCGCCGGTTGGCCGAGTAATGCGCCAGTTCCCGCAGCAAGGCACCGCGTTCGCCCAGTGGCGCGATCGCGGCAAGCGCGTCGTTGGTCAGCTGCGTCAGCCGTGCGCGCGAGGCGTCGAGGCCGATGATCGAGGGGAAGGTGGGTTTGTCGGCGGCGGCGTCCTTGCCGGCGGTCTTGCCGATCACCGCCGACTCACCTTCCACGTCGAGGATATCGTCGCGCACCTGGAACGCCAGGCCGACGGCATGGGCGTAGCGATCGAGCGCGTCGAGCGCATCGGCATCGGTGCCGGCGATCAGTGCGCCGAGTTGCACCGAGGCACGGATAAGCGCGCCGGTCTTGCAGGCGTGCATGTGTTCCAGTTCGGCGAGTGTCAACGGGTGGCCGACTGCGGCGAGGTCGAGCGCCTGGCCTCCGGCCATGCCTTCGGCACCGCAGGCGCGGCCGAGTGCGCGCAACATCGCCATGCCGGTGTTCGCGTCGAACCGTTGGGTGTTGTCATCGGCCAGCAACTCGAACGCCAGTGCCTGCAGCGCGTCGCCGGCAAGAATCGCCATCGCCTCGCCGAACACGATGTGACAGGTCGGGCGGCCGCGGCGCAGTGCATCGTCGTCCATTGCCGGCAGGTCGTCGTGCACCAGCGAATAGGCGTGGATCAGCTCCACCGCACAGGCAGCCGCGTCGAGTTGCGGACCGTTTTCGCCGAGCGCATGCGCGGCGGCGTAGACCAGCAGCGGACGCAGCCGTTTGCCGCCGCCGAGTACGGCGTAGCGCATTGCGCGATGGAGTTCCGCGGGAGATTGTTCGGCGGGCGGCAGATTGCGATCCAGTGCCTGTTCGGCACGGACGATCAGCGACTGCAGTTCAGGGCCAAGCTCAGAGTTCGGGTTCAAACGGTTCGGCGCTTTCAGGGGCTTCGGGATCGAGCAGCAGGCGCACACGCAGTTCGGCTTGTTGCAGCGACTGCTGGCAATGGCGGAATAGGCCGATACCGCGCTCGAACGAGGCCAGCGATTCGTCAAGGCTCAGCTCGCCGCCTTCCATCTTCGCGACCAACTGCTCCAGCTCATCCAGGGAATGCTCGAAGTCGACGGCGGGCGGGGTTTTTGCTGATGCGGGTGCGGTCTTGGCCATGGCCCGCAACGCTAACGCAGCGGTCGTCCGGAATCAATCTGCGCGAGATCTGGAAGGCCGCTCGTGTGACCGGGATCAGCGTGCCGTCTGCCAAAGTGGCCGCGCACCGGCCTGCTCGAAAATCGCCGCGCCGCGTGCATTGACCCAGCGATCGGCCACCGCAACCAGTTCGCCACCGGCATACAGCAGCGGACAGGTCGCGCGCTGCCATGGCGGCACCAGCCCCTGCTGGAACAGGTCGCGCAGTTCGCGGGTATGCGCATCGCCGGCGGGTTTGATGCGCTCGCCGCCGCGGCGCAGGCTCACACACAGCGGTTCGGCGAGACGGACACCGGGATCGGTCAGCGACAACTGGCCGCCGCCGGGCAACGCCAGCGGTTCGCCGTGCCAGGACGATGTCCAGTCGATGTCGACAACCACCTCGGGCGGCAGTGCCCACAACCGGCCCTTCCAGATATGCAGTTCGGCACCGGCCCAGCGGATGCACGGCAACTGGCCGGCGCGCGCGCCGCACTGGCGTTCGATCTGTCGCCGTTGCGCGGTGGTGGGTGCCGGCAGGCCGCGGCCATGCAGCCAATGGTCGAGCAGCGGCTCACGAAGCGCGGGGTTCAGCGCGAGCCAGCCAGCGGCATGCAGATTGCCAGTGTGCGGATCGTGCAGCGCGTCGAACGCGGCCAGCCATTGCACCTGCAACGCATCGGCGGCGGCGCGGCTGAGTGCGGCGCTGTGCACGATCGAATCCACTGCCTGCGGCCAGTGCTGCAACAGTCGCGGCAGGATTTCATGGCGCAGATGGTTGCGCGCGAGGCGGGTGTCGCTGTTGGACGGATCGTCGATGCAATCCATCTGATGCGCCTCGACGTAATCGCGCAATTGCCGCCGCGACAGCGTCAGCAACGGCCGCCACAGCTGGCCGCGGCCGAACGGACGCAATGCACGCATGCCGCCCAATCCTTCTGGCCCGGCGCCGCGCAGCAGCTTCAGCAATACGGTCTCGGCCTGGTCGTCGCGGTGATGGCCGAGCAGTAGCCATTCGCCGTCGTGCAGTTGGGTGGCGAGAGCGTCGTAGCGCGCGCGCCGCGCGGCCGCTTCCAGCCCTTCACCCTTGCTGCTGCTGTCGACCTGTACGCGCAGCACCTCGCATGGCAGCGCCAGCGTGGCACAGAAGCGCTCGCAGTGCGCGGCCCAGGCGGCGCTGTCGGCATACAGGCCATGGTCGACATGCAGCGCGCGCAGGCCGCGCGCACGCGCCTCGGGCAATTGCACCAGCGCATGCAGCAAGGCGCTGGAATCCGGGCCACCGCTGAGCGCTACGCATAGCGGCCCAGATGGCGCGGCCGCCAGTGCGTCGCTCAAATGCTGGTGCAGCGGATTGCTCACTTTTTGGCAGTGCGGGGCCGCACGTAGAGATGCTTGCCATTGCCGATCTGGCGCTCCTCGGTATCGAACAGGCCGATGCCGCGGATCAGTCCGCTGAGCTTGGCGTAGCCATAGTTGCGCGAGTCGAAGTCAGGCGACTGCTTGTTGACGATGCTGCCGATCGCGCCCAGCCCGGCCCAGCCTGTGTCGTCCGAGGCAGCCTCGATCGCGCCGCGCAGCAGGTTCATCAGGTGCGTGTCGCCGCGTAGTTCCTTGGCCGAGCGCTGCTTCGGCGCCGTCTCGGTTTCGGTGGCGGTGGTGCCGGCGAGCACTTCGGTATAGATGAACTTGTCGCAGGCGGTGCGGAACGGCTCGGGCGTCTTCTTCTCGCCGAAACCGTAGACGATGCGGCCGGACTCGCGGATGCGCGAGGCGAGCCGGGTGAAGTCGCTGTCGCTGGAGACGATACAGAAACCGTCGAAGCGCTCGGCATAGAGCAGATCCATCGCGTCGATGATCATCGCCGAGTCGGTAGCGTTCTTGCCGACGGTGTAGCGGAACTGCTGGATCGGCTGGATCGAGTGGCGCAGCAGCACCTCTTTCCAGCCGTTGAGGTCGGGCTTGGTCCAGTCGCCGTAGATGCGCTTGACGTGCGCGGTGCCGTACTTCGCGATCTCGGCGAGCAGGCCTTCGACGATGGCCGGGCGCGCGTTGTCGGCGTCGATCAGTACGGCGAGCTTGTCGTGGGCCATGGCGGTTCCCGGCAGTCTGTGTGCCGTCGATGGTAGCGCCGGGC
>DAHUXL010000066.1 GCA_027307195.1 Rhodanobacter sp.
AGCCCGGAAAGCGCGTAAGCGGGGTGTCCTTTCCTCTTGGTTACTTCTCGTTTGGACAAGCAAACGAGAAGTAACTCGCCCTCCGCAGGAGGACGAAAGCTCTTGCTTCAAAAATGGCAGCGGCCGAAACCGCCACACTCACACTCAATCAGAAATCGCCAACACACACTCATCTGCCCCGTAGCTGCGGCAACATACCGGGAAGATCGACATGCTGCCCGGCGCGATGGCAGGCCCCAGCAACCCTTCCAGGAAACCGCCGAAGAAACTGCAGCCGGAATGGCCGCTGGTGCATAGCAGGCTGTCCTGGATGTGCAGCTGAGTTCCTTGCTGATCGACCTCGGCCAGCGCGCGCAATGCGGGTACGCCGATGCGCTCGATCGCCTCGGGCAGATCGAGTCCGTCATCCAGCAGGTATTCGCGCTGGAAAACCCAGCTCCCGGTGCGCGTGCCTGCCAGCGCCAGCGACGACTCGCGCGCCGCCTCGGCTACCGACTGCTGCAGTGCCAGCAGTTGCGGCACGATTTTCGGGTAGTCGTATTCCAGCGAACGCAATATTTTTTCGACGGCCGGCTCGTCCGGTCCCAGCGGCACCAGTTCGACGAACGGTGTCGCGACCACGATAGCTGTCGGCGCTGCAGGTGGTCGTGGTGTGGGCTGGATGAATTCGAACTCCGGTTCCGCGGGTGGTGCTTGCCGCGATATTGGCGCATCCGCCGGCGCGCTTGCGGCGGGTGCTTCGGTGGCCTTTGCCGGAGTGCCCGTCGACGGGGTTATGGATGCGACGATAGGCGCAGGTGCGGGCGCAGGTACGGCTGGCGCCGGTGGTGGCGTGTACGCCATTCGCGGTAGCGATGCAGCGAAATGCGGCTTCGCTTCGCCGTCGACAAACGGGAACATCTGGAAGCTGATGAAGCGCTCATACGCGCCCAGTGCGGCTTCCAGTGCTTTCCTTCCGCGCGATGGACCGCGCACCACCATCGTCAGCAGAATCCCGTGGGGATCCTGCACCAGCCGCTGCCGCTGCAGGGTGAATCCGTTGGCCATCACGAACCGGCCGACTTCGATCAGCAGGCCCTCCCGACTTGGTGAGAGGCCCTGGATTTCCAGCTCGATCATCAGTCTCCCTGCAGGCAAGGCCGGTGGAATACATGGTGTGGAGAGACGCCCGTTGCCGCGCACAGGCCACAGCCTGCGGCGGAGGGCGTCCGCGATAGGCTGGGATTCTAGGGTGAATCGGGCTGCGCGTGCAGTCTCGTTGCCAGCGCATGTGTAGCGTCATGGCATGCCGACGGTGAAGCACGTATCGTCAGCGCTCCCCCGCTGCAGGCAACTCATGAGCACGCCGAAATCCTTTCCTCACGCAGGTTTCCTGAGCCAACTGGAGTCGCGCGGTGCATCTGCCTGCCTCGACGCGCGTACGCCGTTGTCGGCGCCGCTGACGCGCGCGCTCACTGCCGTGGATGAAACCGGCCAAGCGGCGACGGCGTCATTGATCCAGCTGCTGCAGGCGCGACTGGCCGTGTGGCAGGCATCGCTCGATACCGGCGTGGTAGCCGATGAGTTGCGTCGCTACCAGAAGTTCGCCAAGCCGGGCCAGCCATCGCCACAGATTGTGCGGCTGCGCCAGCAGCAGGCGGCGGCCAGGCAGGCGGGCAGTCAGGCGCGGCAGGCGTTCATCCGGGCCGCCGCCGTATTCGCTCGCGACGCGGGCATTGCGGTACCGCCGCGGGTGGGGCTGGAAGTCTTCATCACCCACTGGATCGATGCCAACGTGCCGACGGCATTCGTCGTCGCGACGGAGTGAAGCGGGTTACTTGCGCCGCGATCCGCGCAGGCTGTCGATCGAGAAGCTGGCGATCTCGCCGCCGTCGGAACCACGCCGTGGCTGACCCACGGGCGGACCCCACGCATGCGCAGTGACGACTTCCCACGTGGCCGGAATGCGGCCATCCACGCGCATCGCCTCATAGGCAGCAAGCATGCGCTGGTAGCGTGACTTGCCAGTGAGGCCGCGTTCGCGCGCGCTGTCGGCATTGGTGGCGCCGAGGCCCCGCAATTCTTCGAGCAGCTTGCGTGGCTCGCTGTAGGTCAGGGTGTAGCGGAACACGTCCAGCACCGGATCGCGCAGGCCGGCGTTGAGCATGGCGTCGCCGACATCGTGCATGTCGAGGAAGCGGCTGACGTGCGGCCGCTGGTCGGCCTCGGCCCATGCCGCGCGCAGTTCCTTCAGGGTATCCGGGCCGAAGGTGGAGAACGCCAGCAGACCCCCGGGTTTCAGCACGCGCACGCATTCGCCGAACAGCGCGGGCAGGTCGTCGATCCACTGGAAGCACAGGTTGGAATGCAGCACGTCGACGCTGTGGTCGGCCAGCGGCAGCGATGTCGCCTCGGCGCACACGCGGATGAACGGTTTCAACCAGCTGCTGTGCTGCTTCGCCGTGCGCAGCATCGGCAGCGCCAGATCGACGGCGATCACCTCGGCCTTGGCATAGCGCTGCTTGAGCAGCGCACTGCCGCGGCCGGTGCCGGCAC
This sequence comes from Rhodanobacter sp., assembly GCA_027307195.1. GTDB lineage: Bacteria > Pseudomonadota > Gammaproteobacteria > Xanthomonadales > Rhodanobacteraceae > Rhodanobacter. The sequence continues at coordinate 2,536 of DAHUXL010000066.1, forward strand.
CCACGTCGATCACGCGTTGCGGTGTCTGCGTATAGAAGTCCAGACGCTCCAGCAAGGCGGCCTGCACTTCACGCTGCAGCACATCATGTTGTTCGTAGCTTTTGGCGGCGCGGCCGAAGTGGCGACGCACCAGCTGTTGATCGAGGTGGAACGTATCCATCAGGTCGGGCTCATCGAGATCGGGCTTGTCGCGTGGGTGGAGGCCAGCAAGGGCTGCAGTGCCTGCGCGACGGCGTCGGCGTGGCCGAAGAACGGCGCGTGGCCGGCCTGCTGGATGTCGTCGTAGCGGCC
>DAHUXL010000069.1 GCA_027307195.1 Rhodanobacter sp.
CTGTCGCCGTTGAGCAACCAGCGCAGTGACAACTACGGCGGCAGTTTCGAGAATCGCAGCCGCCTCGTGCGCGAAGTGATCAGCGCCGTGCGCGAGGTATGGCCGGCCGAGCTGCCGCTGTGGCTGCGCATCTCGGCCACCGACTGGGCTGATGTTCGCGGCTGGGACATCGAGCAGAGCGCGAAGCTGGCGCAACAAGTGAAGCCGCTCGGTGTCGATCTCATCGATGTCTCCAGCGGCGGCCTGCTGCCGCACGTTACGATTCCGCTGGGGCCCGGTTACCAGGTGCCGTTCGCGGCACGCATCCGCCGCGAAGCCGGTATCGCCACCGGCGCGGTGGGGCTGATCACCGAAGTCGAACAGGCCGCGCAGATCGTCGCCAACGGCGAAGCCGACGTGGTATTGATGGCGCGCGAAAGCCTGCGCGATCCGTATTTCCCGCGGCGCGCGGCGCTACAACTCGATGCGTCGATCGAAGCGCCGATCCAGTATCGGCGTGCCTGGTAAGCGACGGAGAACACGATGGAAGCGAACCCGACTCTGATCGAAGGCCGTTTGCACGATCTCGGCGACGGCTTCACCGTGCGCCGGCTGCTGCCGGTGCTGCAGGCCCGCCACGTGGGCCCGTTCGTGTTCTACGACCACATGGGCCCGGTGGATTTCGCGCCGGGCCGCGGCATGGACGTGCTGCCGCATCCGCATATCGGCCTGGCCACGGTGACCTGGCTGTTCGAGGGCGCCATCCGCCATCGCGACAGCCTGGGCAGCCTGGCCGACATCCGCCCCGGCGAAGTGAATTGGATGACTGCCGGCCGCGGCATCGTGCATTCGGAACGCACGCCGCCGGACGAGCGTCGCGATGGACAGGCGCTGCATGGCGTGCAGATCTGGGTGGCGCTGCCGCAGGCCGATGCCGAGATCGCGCCGGAGTTCCACCACCACGAGCGCGCCACGTTGCCAAAGATTCGTCAGCCGGGTATCGAAGCGGTACTGATTGCGGGCAGCGCTTACGGACAGCAGTCGCCAGTCAAGGTGTTCGCGCCGATGTTCCTGCTTGAGGTACAAATGGCTGCCGGCACCGAACTGGCGTTGCCGCAGGAGCATCTCGAGCGCGGAGTCTTCGTCGTCGACGGCGCGGTCGGCTGGGGTGAGCTCGAGCTTGCTGTCGCCCAGATGGCCGTGCAGGCCGGACCATCGGCGCCGTCGCTGCGCGCGAATGTGGCGAGCAGGCTGCTGCTGTTCGGTGGTGCGCCGCTGGATGGCGAACGGCATCTGTGGTGGAACTTCGTGGCCAGCACGCAGGAGCGCATCGAACAGGCCAAGCTCGACTGGCAGGCGCAGCGTTGGGGCAAGGTGGCAGGCGACGAGAACGAATACATTCCGCTGCCGGAATAGTCGGGTCAATCAACCACGGAGCCCACGACCATGTCCAGCTTCAGCAGCTTCGCCGAGTTCTACCCGTTCTATCTGAGAGAACACAGCAATCGCAGCTGTCGCCGCCTGCATTTCATCGGCAGCAGCCTGGTGATCGCCGTGGTGCTGGTGGCGCTGTGCACCGGCCAGCCGAGCTGGCTGTGGCTGATGCCCGTGTTCGGCTACGGCTGTGCCTGGATCGGCCATTACGGCTTCGAGAAGAACCGTCCGGCCACGTTCAAGCATCCGCTGTACAGCCTGCTTGGCGACTGGGTGATGTACGGGCAGATGCTGCGCGGGAAAGTCAGCTTCTGAGCGCTGGCGTCACTCCCTTCCCTGCTGGCAGGGGAGGGCTAGGGAGGGGTGCTTTTGACCTTCCGCGCAAGCTCGCACAACCCGCTCTCAACCTCCCCCTGCAGGCAGGGGGAGGAGCAAGAGCCTCAACGATATTGCTGATGGCAGCTCTTGCAGGTTTCGCCGATCGGCTTGATCGCTGCGGCCAGCGTTGCGCAGTCCGTGGGCGCGGCCTGCAACGTTTGCTGCAGATGGGTCTGCAATTCGCCCGCCTTGTCGGTGAACGACTTCTCGTCGATGCCGAACACCGGCACGATGTCGGTGGCGGTGGATTGCAGGCGTTCCAGGTGATGCTGGATCTTCGCCGCGTCGCACTGCCTGGCCTTCAGCGCATGGCTGAGCTCGCCCATGTGATAGCCCATCGTCGTCATCACCGCCTTAGGCATCGGATTGCGCGCGGCCAGCACGCCCATGACCTGAGTCGTGCCGAGCACGCCAATCACCAGTCCCAGCAAGATCATGAGAACAACGCGCATCGGTTCGAATCCACGGCTGACGAAGAGAGCGGCAAGAATAACCCGCGTCGATGCCGCGCGCGATAAAATGACCGCCACACCGCAGCAGGCCAGCCCAGTGACACTCGCAGACACGATCAATCGCACCGTCGGCAGCATGCCGGCATGAGTGAAACGGCATTTCCGGCCGAGCGTTTTGCCGGCGTCGAGCGACTCTACGGCACAGGCAGTGTCGCTACGCTTGCGCAGGCGCATGTGTGCGTGATCGGCATCGGTGGCGTCGGTTCATGGGCGGCCGAAGCGCTGGCGCGCAGCGGCGTGGGGCGGCTCACCCTGATCGACGCGGACGAAGTCTGCGTGTCCAACACCAACCGTCAGCTGCATGCGCTGGACGGTGAGTACGGCAAGCCGAAGGTCGGTGTGATTGCGGCACGGGCGCATGCGATCAATCCGACGATCCGACTGGAAGCGATCGAGCGATTCCTCACCCCATCGACGCTGGACGAACTGCTCGACCGCAGTTACGACGTGGTGCTGGATGCCTGCGATGCGTTCCGCGTGAAGCTGGAGACGATCGCCTGGTGCCGTCGGCGCAAGCTGTCGATCGTCAGCGTCGGCTCGGCCGGTGGGCGCACCGACTCCACCCAGATCCGCGTGCGCGACTTGTCGCGCACGGAGCACGATGCGATGTTCAGCCTGATCCGCAAGAAGCTCCGCACCGACTTCAATTTTCCGCGCAACCCGGATCGCTACTTCGGCGTGTCGGCCGTCTACTCGCTGCAGAACGTGCAGTACCCGCAGCCGGACGGCACCGTGTGCGGCAATCGGCCGCCGGGTGGCGATGCGTTGAATCTTGCCTGTGGCGGCGGCCTCGGTGCTGCTACGCATGTCACTGGTGCGTTCGCGTTTGCGGCAGTCGGCAAGGTGCTGGAGAAGCTGCTGGGGATGTAGCGCCGCCCCAGCGTATCCCCTCACCCTAGCCCTCTCCACCCGCAAGGGCACTCCCTTTGGTCGCTGCAGGGGAGAGGGGACAAAAGCTTTACCAACCCATGTAATGCCCGCCATTGATCGCCAAATTCGCCCCGGTGATCCAGCTGGCCTGATCCCCGGCGAAGAACGCCACCGCGTGCGCGATTTCCTCGGGGCGGCCGAGACGCCCCACCGGAATCTGCGCCACGATCTTCTCGCGCACTTCCTCCGGTACCGCCATCACCATGTCGGTGCCGACATAGCCGGGTGACACGGTGTTCACGGTGATGCCGAACTTCGCGCTCTCCTGCGCCAGCGAAATCGTGAAGCCGTGCATGCCGGCTTTTGCCGCGGCGTAGTTGGCCTGGCCGTACTGGCCTTTCTGGCCGTTGATCGAGCTGATCTGCACGATGCGGCCCCACTTGCGCGCGCGCATGCCCTCGATCACCGGACGGGTGACGTTGAAGCAGGCGTTCAAGTTGGTATTGATCACCTCCGTCCACTGCTGGTAGTTCATCTTGTGGAAGGTGGTGTCGCGGGTGATGCCGGCGTTGTTGACCAGGATGTCCACCGGCCCGCACTTTTCCTCGATCGAGCGGATCATCGCGTCGCAGGCCGTGGGGTCGCAGACGTCACCCTGCACCATGCATACCTCGATGCCGTCCTTCGCCATCGCGTCATGCCATGCCTCGGCCTTGGCCTGATCGCGGTAATTGGTGGCGACCCGGTGGCCCTGGCCGGCCAGATAGCGAATGATCGCGCTGCCGATGCCGCCGGTGCCACCCGTGACCAATGCCGTGCGCTGCGTCATGTCCTTGGAACTCCTGTAGAAGTGATGCGGAGGGCTGTCGCGCCGAAGCATGGCAAGTCAATGTTGCAGCCGTTGCCATGCGAACCGGCGCGTCTGCGCATTTATAGCGTTTCAGGCGAAAGAGTGACCGCTGCAGTGCGGCAAAGCGGCCGGATCGAAAGTCGCCAGCGCATGCGCCAGCAAATCCTGCACATCCGTTGCGGTGGCCAGGACCGGCAGCGACAGAAAGGCCAGTGTCTGCCGCAACGCGGGCAGCGGGTCCGCCGGATCGACCGGGCTGGCCTGTTCGGACTTGGACAGCTTGCGACCATCCGCACCCATCACCAGCGGCAGGTGCCGATACGCCGGTGTCGACAGACCGAGGCAGCGTTGCAGCCAGATCTGCCGCGCGGTGGAATCGAGCAGGTCACTGCCACGCACCACCTCGGTGATGTCCTGGAATGCATCGTCCACCACGCAGGCCAGCTGGTAGGAATAGAAACCCTCGGCGCGGCGTATCACGAAGTCACCGACGCTCTCGCGCAGGTTCTCGTGCTGCGGCCCCTGCAGCGCATCGTCGAAATCCACCGCGATATCCGGCACGCGCAGGCGCCATGCCGGTGGCCGGTCCGGATTGGCGGTGGCCACGCATTGCCCATCCCGATGCAAACCGCCCCCGGCAGCCAGCTCGCTGCGGCTGCACCAGCACGGAAACAGCTGGTCCGCCGCACGCAGTTGCTCGAACGCCGCGTCATACGCCGCCATGCGCTGCGACTGGAACAGCGCCGGCGCATCGGCCACCAGCCCGAATGCCGGCAGTGCCGCGAGAATGCCGGCCGCGGAGCCGGCGACCTCGCGCGGCGGGTCGATATCTTCCATCCGCACCAGCCATTGGCCGCCGGCATGACGCGCGCACAGCCAGCTGCCCACCGCAGCCACCAGCGAGCCGAAATGCAGCTGTCCGGTGGGTGAGGGAGCGAAGCGGCCGCGGTAGGTCATCCGGCCATTTTAAGGCACAGCTCTGCCATCGACAGACACCGCGCGCCCTTGAAACTGTGCACTTGCGCCCCGAATTTTCATCCACGCGCCGGTGTCGACATCGGCGCATATCCCTTCATGACTGCCACACCCAAGAGAGACAGCCATGCGTCGCATTGCCTTGTTCATCGCTACCAACCTCGCCGTCCTGCTCCTGCTGAGCATCGTCTGCCACCTGTTCGGCATCGACCAGATGGCCGCCGCCCGCGGTTATGGCGGTATGGGCGGCCTGCTGGCCTACGCTGCCGTGTTCGGCATGGGCGGCGCCTTCATCTCGCTGGCGATGTCCAAGATGATCGCCAAGTGGAGCACCGGCGCGCGGGTGATCGAGCAGCCGCAGAACGAGTCCGAGCGCTGGCTGGTCGACACCGTGCGTCGCCACGCGCAGAACGCCGGCATCGGCATGCCCGAGGTGGCGATCTACGACGCGCCGGAGATGAACGCGTTCGCCACCGGCATGACCAAAAACAGCGCGCTGGTCGCGGTCAGCTCCGGCCTGCTGCAGCAGATGGATCGCGAGCAGGTCACCGCCGTGCTTGGCCACGAGATCGGCCACGTGGCGAACGGCGACATGGTCACGCTGACCCTGATCCAGGGCGTGCTCAACACGCTGGTGATCCTGGCTGCGCGTATCGTCGGCCGGCTGGTCGACAGCTGGATGTCCGGCGGCCGCGACGACAACCGCGGCGGCGGTGGCATCGGCTACTTCGTGGTGGTGATGGTGCTGCAGGTGGTGTTCGGCCTGTTCGCCTCGATGGTGGTGGCCGCGTTCTCGCGCTGGCGCGAGTTCCGCGCCGATGCGGCAGGTGCCAGGTTCGCCGGTCGCGGCGCAATGATCTCCGCGCTGCAGCGGCTGCAGGCCAACCACGGCGAAAGCACCTTGCCGAACACCATCGCCGCGTTCGGCATCTCCGGCCCGCTGGCGGACGGCTTCAGGAAACTGTTCATGAGCCATCCGCCGCTGGAAGAGCGCATCGCGGCCCTGCAGAACGCCGTCTAATTACTCCCTCCCCTGCTTGCAGGGGAGGGCTGGGGAGGGGTTGCTCTTCGCCACAAGGTCAACTCAAGATCAAAAGCGCCCCCCTCCAACCTCCCCCTGAAAGCAGGGGGAGGGGCCATTTTCCAACATCCACGCATCAACGGAACATCCACGCATGAACGCACCCGCCGAAACCCGCAAGTTCGAAGCCGAAGTCGCCCAGGTGCTGCACCTGGTCACGCATTCGCTGTACTCGCACAAGGAGATCTTCCTGCGCGAGCTGATCTCCAACGCCTCCGACGCCTGCGACAAGCTGCGCTTCGAGTCGATCGCCAAGCCGGAGCTTTCCGCCGGCGACAGCGAGCTGCACATCGACGTGAGCTGGGATCCGGACGCGCGCACCGTCACCATCCGCGACAACGGCGTCGGCATGAATCGCGACGAAGTGGTGGCCAACATCGGCACCATCGCCAGCTCCGGCACCAAGCGCTTCCTCGAAGCGATGTCGGGCGAGCAGAAGGCCGACGCGCGGCTGATCGGCCAGTTCGGCGTGGGCTTCTATTCCGCCTTCGTGGTGGCCGACAAGGTCACCGTGCTCAGCCGCCGCGCCGGTGCACCGGCGGGCGAAGGCGTGAAGTGGGAGAGCGACGGCAAGGGCGAGTATTCGCTGGAGCAGGTCGAGCAGGCCGAGCGCGGCACGTCGGTCATCCTGCACCTGAAGGCGGACGAGGACGAGTTCCTCAAGCGCTGGCAGCTGCGCTCGCTGATCACCAAGTACTCCGACCACGTCGCCTTCCCGATCCGCATGCCGACCGAGAAGGACGGCAAGCCGACCGACGAATTCGAAACCATCAACGCCGCCTCGGCGCTGTGGACCAAGCCGAAGTCCGAGATCAGCGACGACGACTACCAGAGTTTCTACAAGTCGCTCGGCCACGATTTCAACGACGCGCTGGCGTGGACGCACAACCGTGTCGAGGGCAGCCAGAGCTTCACCACCTTGCTGTACATACCGTCGCAGCCGCCGTTCGACCTGATGATGGGCGGCCGCGACGAGCGCAAGGGGCTCAAGCTGTACATCAAGCGCGTCTTCATCATGGACGCGGCCGAAGAGCTGCTGCCTAACTACCTGCGCTTCGTGCGCGGCGTGGTCGATGCCGACGACCTGCCGCTCAACGTCAGCCGCGAAATCCTGCAGCAGAACCGCCAGCTCGAGCGCATCAAGTCCGCCTGCGTGAAGCGCGTGCTCGACCTGATCGAGAAACTGGCCAAGGACGAGCCGGAGAAGTTCGCCACGTTCTACAAGGCGTTCGGCAACACGCTCAAGGAAGGCATCAGCGAAGATGCCAACAACCGCGAGCGCATCGCCAAGCTGCTGCGCTTCGCCTCGACCAAAGGCGACGGCAGCGCACAGACCGTCTCGTTCGACGACTACATCGGCCGGATGCCGGTGGGTCAGGACACCATCTGGTTCATCACCGCCGACAGCTTCGCCGCCGCCATCGGCAGCCCGCAGCTGGAAGCGTTCAAGGCCAAGGGCACCGAAGTGCTGCTGATGTCCGATCGCATCGACGAATGGATGCTTGGTTCCCTGAGCGAGTACAGCGGCAAGAAGCTGCAGAACGTCGCCAAGGGCGAACTGCCGCTGGACGAAGCCGACAAGAAGAAGCAGGAGGCATCCGCCAAGGAGGCCGAGCCGCTGGTCAAGAAGCTCAAGGATCTGCTCGGCGACCGCGTCGGCGACGTGCGCGTCTCCGCCCGCCTCACCGATTCACCCTCGTGCCTCGCGCTGGCCGACTACGAGATGGCACCGCATCTCGCCCGTCTGCTGCGCGAAGCCGGCCACGACATGCCCGACAACAAGCCGACGCTGGAGATCAATCCGCAGCATGCATTGCTGAAGCGGGTCGAGACGGAAGCGGACGAGGCGAAGGCGAAGGATCTGGCCACGCTGCTGCTGGAGCAGGCGGAGATTGCGGCAGGCGCGCAGTTGCCGGATCCATCGGCATTCGTGCAGCGGATGAATCGGGTGTTGCTGGGATAAGGCGCGGGGCGTCTTCCTGATGAGATGAGCCCGCCAAATTGGCGGTCATTTTCTTTGCTGTTCGCGAAGAGCGAATAGCTTCCGTGCCGA
>DAHUXL010000072.1 GCA_027307195.1 Rhodanobacter sp.
CCGGTGGTCGCCGCGCCGCCGGCCTGTTCGATGATGAAGGCCATCGGGTTCGCCTCGTACATCAGGCGCAGCTTGCCGCCCTGCTGGAGGATCTTCGCGTCCAGCGGGTAATAGAACACGCCGCCGCGGGTCACGATGCGGTGCACGTCGGCGACCATCGAGGCAACCCAGCGCATGTTGAAGTCCTTGCCGCGCGGACCGTCCTTGCCGGCCAGCAGCTCGCCGATGTAACGCTGCATCGGCGCCTGCCAGTGGCGCTGGTTCGACATGTTGATGGCGAACTCGGTGGCGGTCTCGGGGATCCGGATGCTGCGCCGGCTCAGCATGAAACTGCCGACCTCGCGCTCCAGCGTGAACTCGTGGGTGCCGTGGCCGAACGTCAGCACCAGCACGGTGGCCGGGCCGTAAACCACGTAACCGGCCGCGAGCTGGGTGGTGCCCGGTTGCAGGAAATCGGCGGCTTTCGGTTCGGTCACGTGGTCGGGACAGCGCAGCACCGAGAAGATCGTGCCGACCGAGATGTTCACGTCGATGTTCGAGCTGCCGTCCAGCGGATCGAACAGCAGCAGGTGGTTGCCCTTCGGATAGCCGTCCGGAATCTGCTGCGGGTCTTCCATCTCCTCCGACGCGCAGGCGGCGAGGTGGCCGCCCCAGGCGTTCGCTTCCAGCAGGATCTCGTTGGAGATCACGTCCAGCTTCTTCTGCGCCTCGCCCTGGATGTTCATGCTCAGCGCATCGTCGCTGCCGGCCATGCCCAGTACGCCGCCGAGCGCGCCCTTGTTGGTGGCGACCGCGATGCGCTTGCACGCTCGCGCCACCACTTCGATCAGCAGGGAAAGTTCGGCATTGATGTGGCCGGCACGGCGTTCCTCGATCAGGAACTGGATCAGCGAGATGGGCTTCATGTCGGGTCCGTGGCAGAAGAATGGCGCATTGTCCCGGCTCCGGCTGAACAGCGCCAGCACAGCGCCGAGCAATGGCACGAATTGTCATCAGGTCGACCGGTTGCTGACACTACGTTGGCAGCAGTGGGCACGCATGCTGACCCTCCATAGCGGAGGGAGGCGACATGCGCGATACGGTTTATTTCCTGGTGTTCGACGGCTTTGCCGACTGGCAGGCCGCGCTGGCGTTGTGCGAGATCCGTCGCCCCGGCGACTGGCAGGTGCAGACGGTGGGTTTCTCGCGGGCGCCGGTGGTGTCGATGGGTGGCCTCGGCGTGCAGCCGGAGCTGTCGCTGGCGCAGCTCGACGCGCAGCGTGCGGCGTTGCTGATCGTGCCCGGCGGCCACCTGTGGCAGCGTGGCGAAGGCGAGCCGGCGGTGGCGGCGATCCGTCAGCTGCATGCCGCTGGTGCACCGGTGGCCGCCATCGATAGCGGCGTACTGGCGCTGGCTCGCGCGGGCCTGCTCGATGATTGCCGCCACACCGGCAACTGGCCCGGCCAGATCACCAGCCAGGTGCCCGGCTATGCCGGCGCCGATCAGTACGACAGCGAACTGCTGGCCGTCAGCGACGGCGGCACGATCACCGCCAGTCATCTCGGCAGCGTGGAGTTCGCCCGCGAGGTGATCCACACGCTGGATCTGTACAGCCCCAGTGACCGCGAGCATTGGTACCGGTTGTTCAAGCACGCCCAGTTGCCACCGTGGTGCGTCGGTGAAACCGTGGTGGCGGCATGAGGGCATCGACATGAAACCGTTCTTGCGCCGTACTCTGATGGCCTATCGACCGCTGTGCCAGCGTGGCCTGCTGATGGATGGACAGTTCCGGTGGCCGGCCGTGGATGTTTCGAATGATCGGCAGGAAGCGGCATCTGCCGCGCAACCTCGCCGGCGCATGCTGCTGGCCGCGTTGACCGGCCCGCATCACAGCAACCTCTTCAACCGGAGCAAGTCATGAACAAGACCTATCACGGCAGCTGCCACTGCGGCGCCGTACAGCTCGAAGCCGGGGTTGACCTCGCGGCCGGCACCGGTCGCTGCAATTGCTCGATCTGTACCAAGACGCGGTCATGGGGTGTGATCGTGAAACCGGCGGCGTTCCGGCTGCTGTCGGGAGAGGATGCGCTGTCCGATTACCAGTTCGGCTCGAACAGCATGCATCACCTGTTCTGCAGGCATTGCGGCGTGCGTCCGTTCGGCCGCGGCCATCTGGAGGTGCTTGGCGGCGACTTCTACAGCGTGAATCTCGCCTGCCTCGATGGCATCGAGCCGCAGGAGCTGATCGATGCGCCGCTGCACTACGCTGACGGTCGCGCCAACAACTGGCAGTCGCCGCCAGCCGAGACGCGGCATCTTTGATCGTCAGCTCCCTGGTCGCTATCGGAGGAATCGCCATGAATCCGGAAGTCATGTTCTTCCATGCCCCAAACAGTCGTTCCGGCGGCGCCCGTGCGCTGCTTGAAGAACTCGGCGTGCCGTTCGATATGCACGTGCTGAACTTCAAGATGGGCGAACAGCGTCAGCCGGCCTACCTGGCGATCAATCCGATGGGCAAGGTGCCGGCGATCCGTCATGGCGATGCGCTGATCACCGAGCAGCCGGCGGTGTTCCTGTATCTGGCCGATCTGTATCCCGAGGCGAAGCTGGCGCCGCCGATCGGCGATCCGTTGCGCGGTCCGTACCTGCGCTGGATGGTGTTCTACGGCTCGTGCTTCGAGCCGGCGCTGGTCGACAAATCGATGCAGCGCGAGCCGGCGCCGCCATCCACCTGTCCGTACGGCGATTTCGACACCATGCTGAAGACGCTCACCGACCAACTGGAACAGGGGCCATACATGTTGGGCGATACCTTCAGTGCGGCCGACGTGCTGTGGGGCACGGCGTTGAACTGGACCACGATGTTCAAACTGGTGCCGGAGCTGCCGGTAGTCCGTGCCTATATCGATCGCGTGCTGGCGCGCCCGGCGATGCGGCGTGCCGCCGCCGCGGATGCCGCACTGGCCGCTGCGCAGGCAGGCTGATGCCATGAGGCGTGACGTTCGGCGCTGTTCGACATCACTCGCCTCGGCGATGATGCGCCGATGCGTCGTGCCGATCGCCTGTTCCTCATCATCAACGCCCTGCGCGGGCGCCGTACGGCCTTGCGCGCGCGCCAGCTCGCCGAGACGCTGGGTGTTTCCCTGCGCACGGTGTATCGCGATGTCGCCGACCTGCAACTTTCCGGTGTGCCGATCGAGGGCGAGGCGGGCGTCGGCTATGTGCTGCGCAAGGGTTCGGACATCCCACCGCTGATGTTCAGCGCCGACGAGCTCGAATCACTGGTGGTCGGGACGCGCTTCGTGCGTGCATTCGCCGGCGCCAAACTCGCCGAAAGTGCACAGACCGCGCTGATGAAGATCGAGGCGGTGCTGCCGCCGGAACTGCGCGAGCGCTCGGCGCGCACGCGCATCTATGCGCCGATCTGGCGCGACGAACACAAGCTGGCGTTCGCGGCGCGGATCGACCGGCTGCATGCGGCGATCGAGGCGCGCCAGGTCCTGCAGCTGGCCTATCGCGACGAGGCCGGCAGCATCAGCACGCGCGAAGTGGAGCCGTTGTGCCTGGCGTTCTGGGGCGGCAAGTGGACGCTCGGCACGTGGTGCCGGTTGCGTCTGGATTTTCGCAACTTCCGTCCCGACCGCATCGACGACCTCACCGAGACCGGCGAAGTGTTCGACGAAGCGGACGGCCGCAATCTGGACGCCTACCTGCTGGCGATGCGCGGCTACTACGCCGGCATGGAATAGTTTGGCGCCGTAGAAAATTACGCCTGGCACATGGCTCCAACGCAGCGCTGGCTCGGGTACGCTCGGCAGCACCGCGTCGGTCCGAAGGAGTCGTGCGATGTCATCAGGCCTGCATCACCCGTTGTTGTCGATCGCACCGGCCAAGCTGCGGCCAACCCAGCTGACTGTCGGCAAGGCCGAGGTCGCGGCCAAACGCACGGAGTGGAAGGCGCTCGGCAAGAAGAAGCGCAAGGAACTGCTCGAATCACACTGGTTTCCCGGCGTGCTGGGACCGAAGCATCAGGTCTACATCGTCGACCATCATCACCTTGGTCTCGCCTTGCTGGAGGAGCGCGTAAAGAGTGTGCCGGTGATGATCCAGCGCGATTTCTCCTGGCTGGAGCCGGCGGTGTTCTGGCGCACGATGGAGTTCAACCGCTGGGCGCACCCGTACGACCAGCACGGCACCCGCACCGATTACAGCGCGATTCCGACCAGCCTGGCCGATATGGCCGATGACACTTACCGCACGCTCGCCGCGCGGGTGCGCATGGCCGGCGGCTGTGCCAAGGACGCCGTGCCATACGCGGAATTCCTGTGGGCGGATTTCTACCGGCGTCACCTGAAACTTCCCGGTGGCAAGATCAGCGCGAAGGTGATGCAACAGGCGCTGCTGCTCGCGCACAGCCGCGACACGGCTTACCTGCCGGGCTGGAGCGGGACGATCGAATGAGCGCGAGCCCGGCATCTGCCGTCACGCCAGGTTCCACGATTGGCGTCGATGTGCTGGCCGGGTTGTCGATTGCCGGCTTGCTGCTGCCCGAGGCGGTGGCGTATTCGGGCATCGCCGGCCTGCCGCCGCAGGCCGGCGTGATCGCGCTGCTGGTCGGCCTGGTCTGCTACGGCCTGCTCGGCCGCAGCCGCTATGCAGTCGTCTCGGCCACGTCGTCATCGGCGGCGGTGCTGGCTGCGGGAACACTCGCACTCGCTGGTCCCGAGGGCGCGGCGCGCGCCGCGGTGGCGGCCACCCTGGTGCTGCTCACCGGCGGCTGTTTCCTGATCGCCGGATTCGCGCGTCTGGGCGGTCTGTCGCATCTGATCGCGCGGCCAGTGCTGCGCGGCTTCACCTTCGGTCTGGCCTGCGTGATCGCGCTGAAGCAGTTGCCGAACCTGTTCGGGTTGCCAGGCTTGCACGGCGATTTCGTGCCGCTGTTGCTCATGACGCTGGCCAAATCGATCAGCCAGATCCAGCCGGCCGCGATGACTGCCGGCGTCGCCGCGCTCTTGCTGCTGTTCCTGTGCGAGCGGGTGCGTCGGTTACCCGGCAGCCTGCTGGTAATCGTGCTTGGCGTGGCTGCCTCTGGCTGGCTGGCGCAACACGGCGTGGCATTGACTGGCGCGATCAATCTGATGCCGGACTGGTCGCTGCCGGTGTGGCCTACGAGCGACCAGTGGCTGCCCAGCATCGAACTGGCGGCGGCCCTGGTGCTGGTGCTTTATGCGGAGTCGTACGGCGCGATCCGGGCGTTTGCGCTGAAGCATGGCGATCCGGTCAATCCCAATCGCGACCTGCTGGTATTCGGCGTGGCGAACGCGTTGTCGGGCCTGTTGCACGGCATGCCGCTCGGCGCGGGTTATTCCGGCACTTCGGCGAACGAGGCGGCCGGTGCGCGCTCGCGGCTGGCCGGGTTGGTCGCGGCCGGCAGCGTGTTGCTGATGGTGTTGCTGCTGCTGCGCTGGATTGAACGCATCCCTGAGCCGGTGCTGGCGGCGATCGTGATCCACGCGGTGAGCAAATCGTGGCGGCTGGCGGTGTTCAAGCCGTACATGCAGTGGAAGCGTGACCGGATGGTGGCGCTGGCCGCGGTACTCGCGGTGCTTGCGCTGGGCATCCTCGATGGCCTGCTGGCGGCGATCGCGTTCAGTCTGGCAATGTTGCTGCGCCAGTTCGCCACGCCGCGTCTCAGCGTACTTGGCAAGCTCCCCGGCAGTCACGATTTCGTCGACATTGCGGAACATCCGAGTGCGCATGAGCAGGCCGGCATGTTGATCCTGCGCCCGGAGGAACCGCTGTTTTTCGCCAATGCGGAGTCGATCCTGGCGTTGACGCGCCAGCGGGTCGACGAGCATGCCGGGATCCGTGTGGTGGTACTGAGCCTGGAGGAATCGCCCGATCTGGACAGCACCGCACTGGAGGCCCTGGTGGATTTCGCGAAGTGGCTTGGCGCGCGTGGCATCATGTTGCGTGTGGCACGTCTGAAGGATGCAGTGCGCGGGCTGTTGCTGCGGGCGGCACTGCCTCAGCTTCCGCCACAGGCGCTCGACTTCTGGAGCGTGGAAGATGCAGCCTTGGCGGCTGTACCCGCGCCGCAACCGACAGGGAACCTTCCGTAGTGAAGATCATCACGGGCATGCCATGGCTGCTGCTGGGCGCCGCACTCCTGAGCGCGCCGGCATGGGCCGCGCAAGACAGCAATGCGCGTTTCAAGCAGATCTACAGCAGCGAGTGGGCCTGGCGCACCGGCCAGGCCGGGGTCAGCGCGTCGGGTGAGGTACAACCCAACAACGGTCGCCTCGACCAGGTCGACGCGGCCAGCCAGCAGCAGCGACTGGAATACTGGCAAGGCGTGCTCAAGCAGCTCGACGGCATCGACGCGGCGCAACTGTCGCCGGCCAACCAGATCAACTACGCGATCTACCGCGAACAGATCGGCAACTTCGTGGCCGACCAGACATTCAAGAACTGGCAGATGCCGTTCAACAGCGATTCGGCGTTCTGGTCGGACATCGGCTACGAGCTCGGCGGCGACCGCTTGCGCACGGCTGGCGACTATCGCAAATACCTCGACCGTCTTGGCCAGATTCCAGCCTATGTCGACCAGCAGATCGCCAACATGCAGCTCGGTCTGCAGCGCGGCTTCAGCGTGCCGCGCGAGGTGCTCAAGGGTCGCGACGTTTCGATTGCCGCGGTGGCCGATCTGACGGATCCGACCCGGAGCAGTTTCTATGCGCCATTCAAGCGGCTGCCGGCGTCGATCCCGGCCGATCAGGCGCAGGCGTTGCAGGGTCGCGCATTGCAGCGCGTCCGCGACGAGGTGATCCCGGCTTACGCAAAGCTGCTCGCCTTTTTCCGCAACGACTACATGCCGCAGGCACGCACCACACTGGCCGCCGAGGCGTTGCCGGACGGCAAGGCGTTCTATCGCCAGCAGATCCATGAATACACCACGCTCGACCTGAGCCCCGATGCGATCCACCAGATCGGGCTGGAGCAGGTGGCGAAGATCCACGCGCAGATGCTGCAGGTGATGCAGAATTCCGGCTTCAAGGGCAGCTTCCCGGAGTTCCTGAAGTTCCTGCGCAGCGATCCGCAGTTCTATGCGAAGACGCCGGACGAACTGCTGATGCGCAGCGCTTGGGTAGCCAAGCAAGTGGACGGCCAGATGGCCAGATACTTCGGCCACCTGCCGCGCCAGCGCTTCAGCATCCAGCCGGTACCGGCCGACATCGCGCCGTACTACACCTCCGGTCGCGGCGGCCCGGACGTCTATCTGGTCAATACCTATGACCTGCCGTCGCGCCCGCTGTACAACATGCCGGCGTTGACCCTGCACGAGTCCTATCCGGGCCACGCTCTGCAGCTGGAACTGGCCGAGGAACAGCACGGCCAGCCGGAGTTCCGCCGCAACAGCTACATCTCCGCCTATGGCGAAGGCTGGGGCCTGTACTCGGAATATCTCGGCAACGAGATGGGCATCTACCAGACGCCGTACCAGCGTTTCGGCTATCTCACCTACCAGATGTGGCGCGCCTGCCGGCTGGTGGTCGACACCGGCATCCATCACCTCGGCTGGACGCGCCAGCAGGGCATCGACTACCTCACCGTCAATACCGCATTGTCCGCGCGCGAGATCGCCAACGAAGTCGACCGCTACATCAGCTGGCCCGGTCAGGCGCTGTCATACGAACTCGGCTACCTGAAGATCCTGGAACTGCGCGCCAGGGCGGAAAAGGCGCTGGGCGCGAAGTTCGACCTGCGCCACTTCCACGACACCGTGCTGTCGACCGGTTCGGTACCGTTGCCGGTGCTGGAGCAGCGCATCGACCGCTTCATCGCCAACGGCGGCCCGGAACCGGACTTCGGTTGCGACTGCGCGAAAGACGGCAAGGCCAGGCCTGCGACACCTTGAAGTCGGGTTGATCAATAATTGACCAAACTTCTCTTGTGGAGTAAATTGAAACTCAACTTTACGAGGAGAGTTTCGTATGTTGGCCCAGCCACTGCCCGAAACCGCTCCCGCCGGCGAGCTCGGTGGCCCGGCGCTGCGCGCGTTCTTCCGCCTCGCCGAGCAGTGGAAACTGCGCATTGCCGATCAGCGCAAGCTGCTCGGTGACCCGCCGGAATCGACGTTCTACAAGTGGAAGCGCCAGCAGGATGGTGCACCGGGTCGCGACACGATCGAGCGGATCAGCTACCTGCTCGGCATCTGGAAGTCACTGCAGATCCTGTTGCCCGATCCGGCACAGGCCGATGCGTGGCTGCACAAGCCGAATGCAGCGGCGTTGTTCGGCGGCCATTCCGCACTGGAACGCATGCTGTCCGGCAACGTCGCCGACCTGTATGTGGTGCGCCAATACCTGGATGCGCAACGCGGCTGAGGTGGCCCCTCACGACGTGTCGCACGCGACGATACCGCAGTTCTGCAAGCTTGCTGTGCCAGCGCGAGCACCCACCGTTCACCCTGAGCGTAGGCCTGAAGGGCCGAAGTCTATGGGCAGTCGAAGCGGCCCCTCGGCTTCGCTGCGCTACGCTCAGGACGAGCGGCGAGGATGAAGTGCCCGGAATACAGACACTGATCAGGATCCGCCATGGCGACCCCCTTGCCACCCGTCAAACGTATCCGCTGGACTCACGCGTACCGCATCGTGCCCAGCCGGTTTCCGCCGGTCGGCGTGTACGACCGCATCGCCGACCCGGCCGACCTCGACGCGGTGTTCGCAATCGAGGCACTGACCAATCCGCGCCTGCGCGAAGAGATCGGTGCGCTGAAGCTGGTGTCGAAGGAGCATCGCATCAGCGGACCCGGCTCGACACCGGTGATGGCCGCGTTCACCCATCTCAATCCGGAAGGCAGCCGCCTCTCCGACGGCAGCTGGGGCGTGTTCTATGCCGCGCACCGCGTTGCCACCGCGGTGGAAGAAACCGTCTATCACCGCGAGCGGTTTCTCGCCGCCACCGCCGAACCGGCCTGCGATATCGAGATGCGCTGCTATCGCACCAGCGTCGACAGCAAGCTGCACGACATTCGTGGTGGCTGGCTCGCGGCGCACGATCCGGACAGCTACGCCGCCAGCATCACCCTGGCCCGTGAGCTGCATGCCGCCGATTCCAACGGCATCGTCTACGACAGCGCGCGCCATCGCGGCGGTGAATGCCTGGCCGCGTTCCATCCCGACGCGGTCGCGCCGTGCACGCAGGCACAGCATCTGGTCTATCGCTGGGACGGTCGACGCATTGCGCAGGTACTCGAGGTGTCGGAACTGGCACGTCCGCGGTAGCCTGTAGACGGGCAAGACCAAGGCGAGGCAAATGACGAAACGCATGCGCAACCTGCTGCTCATCCTGCTGCTGTGGCCGCTGCTGGCAGCGGCGCGCGACAATCGCGAGAACGATCATGCGCAGTGGCATGCGGATATCGCCGCGTTCCAGGCCGAGGACCTGGCGCATCCGCCAGCACCGGGCGCGGTGCTGTTCATCGGCAGCTCGTCGATCCGTTTCTGGAACACGCTGGCGACGGATTTCCCCGGCGTGCGCACGATCAATCGTGGCTTCGGCGGTTCGGAGATCGACGACGCCACCTTCTTCGCCGACAGCATCGTGGCGCCGTACCACGCCCGGGCCATCGTGATGTACGCGGGTGACAACGACCTGCAGGACGGTGACAGTCCGGCGCACGTGCGCGACAACTTCGCCGCCTTCGTGAGCAAGGCTCGCGCACTTGATCCCGGCGTGCCGATCGCCTTCATCGCGATCAAGCCCAGCGTGGCGCGAGCCGCGCTGCTACCCGAGATCCGTCAGGCGAATGCGCTGGTGCGCGAGTACGCGGCTAACCAGCACGGGGTTGCCTATCTGGACGTCTTTACGCCCATGCTTGGCCTGGACGGCCAGCCGCAGCTGCAGTGGTTCATTGCCGACGGCCTGCACATGAACCGCAAAGGCTATGCGCTGTGGATCGACGTGGTGAAACCCTGGCTGGAGGCGACGCTGCGTTGATCCGGCGGCTCAGGTATCCGCATTGGTCGCCCAGCCCTCGCGACTGCCACGGGTGAACACGCGGTCGTCTTCCAGCACATCGCCGGCGGCGTGTGCAGGCAACTCGCGCAGCTTCGCGTAGATCGGCGTGAAATCCGGGTGCGTCGCTTCGAACAACTGCTCGAAGCTGTCGATCACGAAGTAGGTCTGCTGGTAGGTGTCGATGCGGTAGCGCGTGCTCATCACGCGCTCGAGGTCGAAGCCGATGCGATTCGGCGATGGCGAATCCAGCGAGTAGATCGACTCGCCCTTGGAGCTGACGATGCCGGCGCCGTAGATGCGCATGCCTGCGTCGGTGTTGATCAGGCCAAATTCCACCGTATACCAGTACAGCCGCGTGAGGTTCATCAGCGCGTCGGGACCGATCGCGAACGCCTTCATGCCGCCGCGGCCATAGGCCTGCATGTAGTCGGCGAACACCGGGTTGAGCAGCAGCGGCACATGGCCGAAC
>DAHUXL010000074.1 GCA_027307195.1 Rhodanobacter sp.
TTCATCGAATTGAAGAACTCGTCGTTGGACTTGGTGTTCTTCATCTTGTCGAGCATGAACTCCATCGCGGAGAGCTCGTCCATCGGGTGCAGCAGTTTGCGCAGGATCCAGATCTTGGCCAGCATGTCCGGCTCGATCAGCAGGTCTTCGCGGCGGGTGCCGGAGCGGTTGATGTCGATGGCCGGGTACACGCGCTTCTCGGAGATGCGGCGGCTCAGGTGCACTTCCATGTTGCCGGTGCCCTTGAACTCCTCGTAGATCACTTCGTCCATCTTGCTGCCGGTTTCGGTCAGCGCGGTGGCGATGATGGTCAGCGAGCCGCCTTCCTCGACGTTGCGTGCAGCGCCGAAGAAACGCTTCGGGCGCTGCAATGCGTTGGCGTCGACACCGCCGGTGAGCACCTTGCCGGAGCTCGGGATCACGGTGTTGTAGGCACGCGCCAGACGGGTGATCGAGTCGAGCAGGATCACCACGTCCTTCTTGTGCTCGACCAGGCGCTTGGCGCGCTCGATCACCATCTCGGCGACCTGCACGTGGCGCACCGCGGGCTCGTCGAAGGTCGAGGAAATGACCTCGGCGCGCACGGTGCGGGCGATTTCGGTGACTTCTTCCGGACGCTCGTCGATCAACAGCATGATCAGGTGCGCTTCGGGATGGTTGTACTGGATCGCCTGGGCGATGTTCTGCAACATCATCGTCTTGCCGGACTTCGGCTGGGAGACGATCAGGCCACGCTGGCCCTTGCCGATCGGTGCGATCAGGTCGAGGATGCGGCCGGTGATGTCCTCGCTCGAACCGTTGCCGCGCTCCAGCTTGAACGCCTTGCGCGGGAACAGCGGAGTAAGGTTCTCGAACAGCATCTTGTTCTTCGACGCTTCCGGCGGATCGCCGTTGATGTCGTCGACGCGCAGCATCGCGAAGTAACGCTCGCCTTCCTTCGGGTGACGCACGCGGCCGGTGATGTAGTCGCCGGTGCGCAGGTTGAAGCGGCGGATCTGGCTGGGCGACACGTAGATGTCGTCGGGGCCGGCCAGGTACGACTCATCAGCCGAGCGCAGGAAGCCGAAGCCGTCCTGCAGGATTTCCAGCACGCCCTCGGCCCAGATGCCGCCGCCGGAGCGGGCATGCGCCTTGAGCACGTTGAAGATCACGTCCTGCTTGCGCGCGCGGGCCACACCTTCGTAAACGCCCAGCGACTCGGCGAATTCCAGCAACTGGATCGCGTTCTTGCGCTTGAGCTCGGTGAGGTTGATCAGACGGGTATCGCTACCCGGATCGGCGTTGTCGTCGTCCATCGGCAAGCCGTTCGGGTTCGGGCGCTGATGCTGCGGGCGTGGCTGCTGCGGGTTGGGATTGCCGCCGCGCTCGTTGCGCCGGCGCCGGCCGCGACCGTCGCGACCTTCGCGGGGACCATTGTTGGGGTTGTTCTGACCCTGGTTCGGGTTCTGGCCCTGGTTTTGCCCCTGGGCCTGGTTCGGATTCTGACCTTGGCCCTGGTTCTGACCCTGGCCTTGGCCCTGGTTCTGCGCCTGATCCTGGCCTTGCGGCGGATTCGATTCGCGCGGTTCCTGCGTGGCCCGCGGTGGCGGTGCCTCGCTGTATGACGGTGACGTCATCGACGGGGCTGCCGACGCGGCGGAAGGCGCCGATGGCGCGGGCGCCGGGCGTTCGGACGGTGCCGGAGCAGCAGCCGGCCTGTCGGCGGGCGCCACCTTCTCCGCATTCGCCGCGGCGATCGCTGCCGCCGTGCGGCGCGGCGCGCGCGGGCGCGGCTCGGGCTTGCCTTCGGCCACAGGCTTGGTATCGGCGCTCTTGGCGTCGTTCGGCATGTTGTTATCGGTATCGGACACGGGCAATCCTCGCAGGGCGCCGTTGAATTACAGGAGGGAGGGTGTGCGTCGCGCGGAAGGCGCAAGGGGACAGGACTGCCCCGACGGACGCGTTGAATCTAGCACCCGCTGCGCATCGGCGTAAAGCCTCGTGAGCCGGCCGCACTCAGTCGAGCCGGCTCCATGCAGCGGGTTTGCAACGGTGGATCAGATGGCCTTGTCGATCATCTGGGTCAGCTGGCCCTTGCTGACAGCGCCGATCTGGGTCGCCTCGACCTTGCCGTTCTTGAACACCATCAAGGTCGGGATGCCGCGCACGCCATAGGCTCGCGGGGTCTGCTGGTTCTGGTCGATATTGACCTTGACGATGCGCAGCTTGCCTTCGTACTGCACGGCCAGCTCGTCCAGCATCGGCGCGATCGCCTTGCACGGACCGCACCATTCCGCCCAGAAATCCAGCAGCACCGGGGTTTCGGACTTGAGCACCTGCTCGTCGAAGGCGTCGTCATTCACATGGGTAATCAGGTCGCTCACCGGGGATCTCCGTGGCTGGGGGCGTAAAACGTGCGGGTAAGTGAAAGTGGGGTGGCAAATGCGGAAAAACAAGGAGATAGCGACTTGGGAGTCTGGCGAACTCGGGTTGGCCGGGCTGCAAACCTGGCTGTGCGCTCCATATTGCCGCCGTTTCTTGGTCCATGGAACCACCATGGACCGGCGAATCGTCGACAATCTGTCGTCGCGCAGCCAGCTTTTCGCCTCGACCACCCAGGTCCGCCAGACTCCAGAGGCCGTCATCAGCTACACTCAGGCGCCCATGAAGCGCGAGTTGGGCAGGAAGAGGGAGTGCCATAGCGGCACGTCTTCATTCCAGCGCAACTCCGGGCACGATTCAAGGGTGGCTTGCACAGCCGCCCGTCAGACCGCCGGCAAATACGGCGTCGCCAGCCGCGGCGCGACCTTGTTGACCCTGACATTGAGCCGCTTCGCCGCGCATCGCGCACCCGTCCTGCACCGCCCTCCGCCGATCTTCGGCGTCTGAAGCGGCACAGCGCATCCCGCCGCCGTCAGGCAAGGTTACCCATCCGCATATGTCACAAACCGTACTCACCGATACCTTCTTCACCAATTTCGATCTTCATCCGCTGCTGCAGCAAGGTCTGGACGACAGCGGTTTCACCCGCTGCACCCCGATCCAGGAAATGACCCTGCCGCTGGCGCTGGCCGGGCGCGATGTCGCCGGCCAGGCGCAGACCGGCACCGGCAAGACCTGCGCGTTCCTCGTCGCGCTGATGAATCGCCTGCTGACCACGCCGGCCGTGGCCGACCGCAAGGACAGCGACCCGCGTGCGCTGATCATCGCGCCGACCCGCGAGCTGGCGATCCAGATCGACAAGGATGCCCAGGCGATCGGGCGGCATACCGGTCTGAAGACTGCACTGATCTACGGCGGCGTCGACTACGACAAGCAGCGCCAGCAGCTGAAGGACGGCTGCGACATCGTCATAGCCACGCCGGGCCGCATGCTCGACTATCACAAGCAGGGCGTTTTCAGCCTCAACAGCGTCGAAGTGATGGTGATCGACGAGGCCGACCGCATGTTCGACCTCGGCTTCATCAAGGACGTGCGCTTCATCTTCCGTCGGCTGCCGCCACGCGAGCAGCGCCAGGTGCTGCTGTTCTCCGCCACGCTGAGCCATCGCGTGCTGGAGCTGGCCTACGAACACATGCACGAGGCCGAGAAGCTGGTGGTGGAGAGCGACAACGTCACCGCCGACAAGGTGCGCCAGCTGGTCTACTTCCCCGCCAAGGAAGAGAAGATGCCGCTGCTGCTGAACCTGCTCGATCGCACCAAGCCGAGCCGCAGCATCATCTTCGTCAACACCAAGGCCGCCGCCGAGCGCATCACCGAGCGGGTCAAGCGCCACGGTTGCCGCGTCGGCGCGATCTCCGGCGACGTGCCGCAGCTGAAGCGGCAGAAACTGCTGCAGCGCTTCCAGGACGGCCAGCTGGACATCCTGGTGGCCACCGACGTGGCCGCACGCGGCCTGCACATTCCGGCGGTCAGCCACGTCTTCAACTACGACCTGCCGCACGAGGCGGAAGACTACGTGCACCGCATCGGCCGTACCGCACGCCTCGGTGCCGAGGGCGACGCGATCAGCTTCGCCTGCGACCTGTACGCGATGTCGCTGCCGGATATCGAGGCCTATATCGGCCAGAGCATCCCGGTGGCGCAGATGGATCCGGAACTGCTGATCATGCCGAAGCCGCGTGCGATCGACGCCGAGTTCGCTGCAAACGCCGCGGCCGACAGCGCCGCATTCGGTGACGTGGTGGCGCCGCGTCCGGGCGAGGCGCCGCGTCGTTCGGGTGGTTCCTCCGGGCGCAGTGGCGAGCGCAGTGGCGCCGGTCGTACCGGTGCTTCGCGTCCGCCGCGTGAGCGCAAGCCGTTCGTACCCGTCGTCGACAACAGTGGTGTCGCCGTTGCGACCGAGCAGCCGGTTGCCGTGGCTGTGCACAAGACCGAGGCAGAGCCGGCCGGTGATGGCAGCCTCACCGACGAAGGTGCACGCAAACCGCGTCGTCGTCGTGGTGGCCGCAATCGCCGTCGCGAAGGCGCGCCGACCGACGGTGTCGAGACGACTGGCCACAACGTCGCCGTGGCCGAGGGCAACCGCGCACCGCGTGGCGAGCGTCGCCCGCCGCGCGAGCGCAACGCGACGGAGTCCACCGGCAGCACCCACAGCCGGCCGTCGCGGCAGGTCGCGGTAACCTCCGGCAAGACGGGCGAGCATGCTCACGCGAAGAAGCCCGGCTTGTTCCGCCGACTGACCCGGCTGTTCACCGGGCGCTGAGTGCATCGATCGCCACGGGCTGAACCCGTGGCGATCAGCGGACGCATGAAGTCCGCATCTTGATGCCGGCTTCCCTTATCCTTGGCGCTGATATGACGGCACGCAGGCTCGGGGATACTCGGTGATCCATTTTGATCAAGTCAGCAAGCGCTACGAAGGCGGCCATGAAGCGCTCTCGCAGCTTTCGTTCGAGGTGCCGACGGGCGAGATGGCGTTCGTCACCGGTCACTCCGGCGCCGGTAAGAGCACCCTGCTCAAGCTGCTGGGCCTGATCGAGCGACCGTCGCACGGCACGATCAGCATGGACGGCAAGAGTCTGGCGAAGATCCGCCGCAGCGGCATTCCGAAATGGCGCCGGCAGATCGGCATGGTGTTCCAGGATCACCGCCTGCTGATGGAGCGTACGGTGTTCGCGAATGTCGAATTGCCGCTGATGATCGGCGGCATCGCCAAGCCCGAGCGCGCCAGGCGCGTGCGCGCGGCACTGGAGAAAGTCGGCCTGCTCGCCTATGAGCGCCAGCTGCCGGCAACCCTCTCCACCGGTGAACAACAACGCGTCGGCATTGCTCGCGCGATCGTGGCGCGACCGACCCTGTTGATCGCCGACGAGCCGACCGGCAACCTCGATCCGCAGCTGGCGGTGGAGATCATGGGCCTGTTCGGCGAATTCCAGCAGGTCGGTACCACCGTGCTGATCGCCAGTCACGACCTGCCGCTGATCAAGCGCATGAAGAAGCGTGTGATCGTGCTCGACCATGGTCGGCTGGTCGCCGATCTGGCTGCGCAGGAGGTGCTGTGAACACGTCGCCCGAAACCATCCGCACGACCACGCCCGATGCACCGCCGCGCAACGAGCACACTCGTGGCCGCCGTCTCGGCAGCTGGCGCGAGCATCACGGCTGGAGCGCGGCGGCCAGCCTGCGCAGGCTCGCCTCGCGCCCGCTCGGCAGCCTGCTGACGATTGCGGTGATGGGCCTGGCGCTGGCGCTGCCGCTGGCGTTCTATCTGTTGCTGGGCAATGTGCAGAAGCTCGGTGATGCGCTGGGCCAGAGTCAGGCGATCAGCGTGTTCATGCAGCCCGGGCAGAACGAGCAGCAGGCGCAGCTGCTGGCCAAACAGTTGGGCGATCGGCCCGAGGTGGCTGCGGTGGTCGTGAAAACGCCGCAGCAGGGCATGGACGAGCTGGCAAAAATGCAGGGCTTCTCCGGCGCCGTGCAGACGCTGGACGACAACCCGCTGCCTTATGTGCTGCAACTGCAGCCGCGCGCCGAAGCAAGTGCTGGTGCGCTTGAACAGCTGGTGGCCGATGTGCGCACGATGCACAGCGTCGAGCTGGTGCAGGACAGCGGCAGCTGGCGCCAGCGGCTGGATGCGCTGCTCGGCGTCGGCAATCGTGTCGTTCTGGTGCTGGCTTCCTTGCTGGCATTGGCGGCGTTGCTGGTGGTCGGCAATACGGTGCGGGTGGATATCGCCAGTCGCAGCGAGGAAATCGGCGTGCTGTTGCTGGTCGGTGCCAGCAATGCGTTCGTGCGCCGGCCGTATCTGTATGCCGGGATCTGGTATGGCCTGTTCAGCGGCATCCTGGCAGGGTTGCTGGCGGTGCTGATCGAGTTCGCGCTGGCCGGGCCGGTGGCGCAGTTGAGCCAGGCTTATGATGGCAAGCTGCACGTGGGTGGCCTGCCGTTGTGGCTGTTGCTGGCGGTGCCACTGGCGGCGGCGGTACTGGGCTGGCTGGGTGCGCGGCTGGTCAGCGCATGGCAATTGCGCAAGCTGGGCTGAGCGATTCTGTCGAAGGTGATGCGAATCGCAGCCGTTGAACGATGGCCAGTGCACTATCCGTCATGGAAGCGGGCGCAGGGGGTGCGTTCGCAGGTTCATCGGCAAGGATCGCCGCGGGTCAGGTGGATGAGCTAAGGAATGAGTACGAATATCAGCAGTCGTCTGCTCACCGAGGCACCGCGTGTGCTGGTGGTCGACGGCTCGCGTGTGGTGCGGCAGTTGATTACCCGCGTGCTGCAGGCCGAGTTGCCCGGCGTCGAAGTGGTCGGCTGCGGCAGCGGTGCGGATGCACAGCGGGTGCTTGGCGAAGGCGTGTTCGATTTCATCACCATCGCGTTGCGCCTGCCCGACATGGACGGACTGGAGCTGGCGCGCTTCGTGCGCGAGTCGGCGCCGCAGACCTATGTGCCGATCGTGGTGGTGTCCGGCGACGTCGAGGATCGGCTGCACAAGCGTTCGCTGGGCGAGCATGTCACCGATTATTTCGACAAGGCGCTGGGGTTTCAGGCGCTGGCCGAGTTCATCCGCGGCTATGTGAGCGCGCAGACGACCGCCGAGGGCACCGTGCTCTACGTCGAGGACAGTCGCGTGGTGGCCCTGGCGACCCGGCGCATGATGGAGAAGATCGGCCTCACCGTGCGCCATGTAGTCAGCGTGGAAGATGCACTGGCGATGCTGGAGACCGATCGCGCGCTGGGCTGGGTCGGCGCCGACGTGGTGCTGACCGACGTCAGCCTCAAAGGCGAGCTGACTGGCGGCGATCTGCTCAAGCACATCCGTGGCGAGTTCGGTTACGGCAAGGGCCGGCTGCCGGTGCTGGTGATGACCGGCGACGAGAACCCGGCCAATCAGGCCGCGCTGATCCGCGCGGGTGCGAACGATCTGGTCGAAAAGCCGGTCGAGGAAAAACTGCTGATTACCAAGCTGCTGTTCCAGCTGCGCGTGGCCCAGCATCTGCGTGAGCGCGCGAGCGAGGCATGAGCGACGAGCGGGCCATGCTGGAAAAGGTCCGGCCGGAAAGGATCCGGTTGGAGCCGTCGTGGAAGGCGTGCATCGGCGATTATCTGCAACGCCCGGAAATGCAGGCGCTGTCGGCGTTCCTGCGTGCGGAGAAACACGCAGGCAAACGCATCTATCCGCCCGGTCCGGAAATCTTCGCGGCGTTCGAGCACACACCATTCGATGCCGTGCGCGTGGTGATCCTCGGTCAGGACCCGTATCACGGACCCGGCCAGGCGCACGGCCTGTGTTTCTCGGTGCGCCCTGGCGTGCGGGTGCCACCGTCGCTGGAGAACATCTTCAAGGAAATCCAGCGCGACCTCGGCATTGCGCGGCCCGACCATGGCTGCCTGACGCCGTGGGCCGATCGCGGCGTGCTGTTGCTCAACAGCGTGTTGACGGTGGAGGAGGGACGCGCCGGTTCGCATCAGGGCAAGGGCTGGGAAGGCTTCACCGACGCAGCGATCGATGCGCTCAACCGCGAGCGCGCCGGCCTGGTCTTCCTGCTGTGGGGTTCGTACGCCCAGCGCAAAGGCCAGCTGATCGATACCAGCCGCCACTGCGTGCTGACTTCGGTGCACCCGTCGCCATTGTCGGCTCACCGCGGTTTCCTCGGCTGCGGCCATTTCTCCGCCGCCAACCGTTATCTGGAGTCACGTGGTCAGCCACCCATCGACTGGTCGCTGCCGCCGCGCGCCATGCTGCAGGCCGGTTTCACGCCCGCTTGAATGCCGAGGGGTGACCCTCATGTCGATGCGCTTGCAGCGCTGGACAAGGGCAATAGATATCTATACTATACGGTTCATTAAAGCTCGGAACCCGTCCGGGCTGAACCAATCGAAGCTTTAGCACTCCAACTATCCGAGTGCTAAACTTTGACGTCATTCAGGAGGTTCCACCCATGTCTCAAGCCTTGGTGACCGCCAACTTTCCGCTACCGAGCGTAGTGGGCAGTCTGGATGCCTATATTTCTGCGGTACACCGGATTCCGGTGCTGAGCTC
>DAHUXL010000021.1 GCA_027307195.1 Rhodanobacter sp.
CTCAAGCTGACCGATTCGGCGCGCGCGCTGCAACCGGCAGCGCGCGCCGACGAAGCCGCCGCGATCGATCCGCAGCGGGTGGAACGCGTGCGCCAGGCGTTGGCCAATGGCAGCTACCAGATCAATCCTGTCCGCATCGCCGACAAGATGATGTCGCTGGAGCAGCAGATCGGCGGCACAGGCAAGGCATGAGCCATCTGCTGCAGGGCGAACTGGACAGCGCGTTGACGGCGGTGCTCGACGACATGCAGCAGGCCGTCGATCAGCTGGCGCAGACACTCGAGGCCGAGCGCGCTGCACTCGGCGCAGCCAACAGCGAAGCGCTGGATCAGACCGGGTCACGCAAGCAGGCACTGATGCTGCAACTGGAGCGGCTCGATGCCGAGCGCCTGCAACTGGGTCGCGAGTTGCCCGCGGCGGCGGTCAGGCTGGAGCCGGTCTGGGCGCGGATCGTGCACTCGCTGCGCTCTTGCCAGCAACTCAATCAGCGCAACGGCAACACCGTCAACCAGCGGTTGAGCCAGGTTCGTCAGGCGTTATCGATACTCACCGGCCATGCTGGCGAAAGCGAGCTGTACGGCCGCACCGGTGAATTGCGCGCCAGCATACGTTCGCAGGCACTGTCGCGAGCGTGAGTGATGACCGTGACGATCTGTGCATGCGGCATCCCAACTGAACTGCGAAGCGCGCCACGGCCTGCATTCGCATTATCGCGATGACTGAATATGAGCAACCTCAACGTTTCCGTATCGCCCGATGCCAGCATGCCGCCTGTGCCGGCGGCCCCGCTGCCGGTGCTGCGCGTGCCCATGCTCGATCGCAATCGCCTGCTGTTCGCCTACGAGATCATGTTTCATCGCGAACCCGACGATGAGCAGACCCTGCTGCCACGCGTGCTGTCCACCATCACCGATGGTGCATTGACTCGACTGGTACGCGGCAACCGTACCTTTCTGAACATACCTGCCGAGTTGCTGCCCGAGGATTTCGATGCCCTGCTGCATCAGCCGCGCCTTGGCGTGTTGCTGCAGCCCCAGGTAGCCACCGATCCCGCCTTGATGAAGCGCCTGCAGCAGATGGCCCAGCGCGGTTGCCAGCTCATGCTCGACGCATCCGATGTCGATCTGGATGGCAGCCTGGCGATCGCGGCGCTCCTGCAGATCGTGCAGTTCGTGCGACTGGATGCCAGCCTGATGACTCCGGAAGCCTTGCAGGCACGTGCCGAGCAACTGAACTCCCGCGGCATCTGGGTCGTCGCCGGCGAGGTGAACGATCACACCACTTATCAGCGATGTCTGGATTTGCCGCTGCATGCGATCCAGGGGCGCTACCTGCTGACCCCGCGACTGGAGGCCGTACCGGTGCTGACTGCCAACCGGCTGAGCATGCTGCGACTGATGCGCGCCCTGCAGGAAGCCAACCAGGGGCCGGTCGAACTGGGCAACATCATTCGCGACGACGCCGTGCTCAGCTACAAGCTGCTGAGCTGCGTCAACTCCGCCTACTTCGCACTGCCGCGGCAACTGAAGTCGGTGCAGCAGGCGGCGATCTTCTTCGGCGTCACGCGCATGCGCAACTGGATCGACACCATGTCGCTGTGCGGCATGGATGACCGGCCGCCGGAATTGCTGCGCGCGGCACTGATTCGTGCCCACATGTGCGAAAAGCTGGCTGTCGGCATGCCCAACGGCAGTCGGGAGATGGCCTTCACCGTCGGCCTGTTCTCGCTGCTCGACACCTTGATGTGCGCACCGATGGAATTCCTGTTGACCCATCTGCGGCTGATGCCGGAGATCAGCCAGGCATTGACTGACCGCAGCGGCCCATTCGCACCCTTGCTGGAGCAGATCCTCGCGTGGGAAGCCGGCAAGCTGACCAGCGAACATGCACAGCCACAACGTATCCAGCGGATGGCCACGATCTACCTGGAAGCCACGCAATGGGCCGATCAGGTCTATGCCCAGGCGGACGGGAAGCAGTCGAACTGAGCATCCGATACGCGCAACTCCGCGTCCCGGCAATGATCAATGTGCGCGGCGCATGCGCCAGATCGCGGTGAACAGACCAGCCAGCGCGATCACGGCCCAGCCACACAGCATGCGCGTATCGCCACCGAGCCACAGCGTGCTGGCCACGGCACCCACGACCAGGCCGCCCAGGCCGAGCGCCAGCAATACGTCGCGCTGGTCGCGCTGCGCCAGCAGCAACAGGAACACGCCCAGCGCAGCCAGCAGCACGGCCAGGATCTGCCTGCTCAGCACGAACTCCGGCGGTACCGGCAGATCCGGAAACATGTCGAGCAACGGCACGTCACCGAGTTGCACGTCATAACCCTTGCCATCGGCGGCCTCGGCGGCCGCCACCAATCGATCGCCATCGAGGCGCCCGACGATGGTCAGCTGTTGCAGAGGCACTTCATCCCAGCTCACCCGCAGATCGCCCAGCCGAGGGTCATCCGGACGCGCACTGGTCACCAGATGATTCTGGTAGAGAGTGAAGCTTGCCGCGAGATTTTCCGGCAGTGATTTCGGATCCGGCGTGACCTGCTCCGAACCGGGCAGCGCGTGCTGCAGCAACGGCCCCAGCTTGAATCCGCCCATCTGCACCAGACCGGCATCGAACTGCTTGCCGCTGATCGGGAAGCTGGCGGGATTCGCATGCCCGCGCGGGTCCTCGAAGTGGCTGGAATCCAGTGGCCGATCGACCCAGTCCATTTCGTAGTGCACGCTGTCGCCGATGCGTATCTCGCGCCACTGGAACATCTCGACGTGGCGCACCAGCACCGGCGTGCTCACCCGCAGATTGAACTCCGGATCATGCGGCGCTTCCACCACTTGCGGTGTTCCGACCACGCGCGCCATGTAGCCGTGCTGGCCGGCCTGCGGCTGGGCATGCGTGCCGAGGTCGATCACCTCGCCACCATGCCGACCGGCTGCGGCGCGATAATTGAGCAGGCCACGCGCCGTCATCGCCACCAGGCCGATGCCGGCCAGCACCAGCAGGGCGCCGGCGATGTTCAGCACCAACCCGTGCATGGATATGCCCTTGCGCAAATTCATCAGGCC
>DAHUXL010000076.1 GCA_027307195.1 Rhodanobacter sp.
CCATCGGCGCCACGATAGCCCTCAAGCAGATCCTGCACGTCATCGACCGTGTCGTTGATGCCATCGCCATCGCGATCCTTGGTTTCCTCCGCCGTGCCCACCGCAAACCACATCTTCAGGCCGACGCGCTTGCCGCCACGGTCGACCATCGCCTGCACCAGCCGCGTGTGCTGCACCGTCGCGGCACTCGTGCGATCCCCCGCCAGCCAGAACGAGGGCGAGAATGCACCTATCCGGCCGAACACGTCCGGGTACTGCCAGCCGAGATTGAATGCGTTCAATGCACCCAGCGACCAGCCCAGCATCGTGCGTTCGCGCGCGGCCTTGCGCGTGCGGTAGTGCGTGTCGACATACGGAACCAGCGCGGTGGCGACCCAGGCGGAATAGTCCTGCGCACGCGTGCCGATCGGACCGATTGCCGAGCCACCGACAAGGCTGTGTGCAGTGACACGGTCGGACAAGCCATAACCACTGGCACGATCAGTCAGCATGTCGATCGCCACCACGATGACCGGTTCGATCGCATGTGCACGATAGAGTCGCGCCAGCGTCGCCTGCAGGCCCACCGCCGCCATGTCCTGGCCATCGTTCGCGTACAGCACGGGATAGCGGCGGACGGTGTGGGTGTAGTCGGGCGGCAGATAGACCGTGACCTTGATCTTCTCCGGCGCGAACGCGGGCGCATCCAGTTGCAGTTGCACGATCGCGTTTTCGGCAGCGATGTCCGAGGCCAGCGCCGACTGCATTGCGACAACCAGCAGCGCGCCAAACAACCACCTCAACGCGACGCTCATGCGAGGTCCAGCGTCATCACTCGACGCTGGCGAACCATACGCCATAGCCGGGCAGTTGCAGCTGGTCGCCGTGGAGATGTCCCTGCAGCAAACCATGGCCGTCCAGTCGAAGCTGCTTGTCGAGCGTCGCCGGCAAGCGGATGTCGACAGCGGCATCGGCCAGGTTGAACACGACCAGTGTGGCCTGGCCATCAAGACGTCGCCTGAACGCCAATACCGGCTCGGCGGTATCGATGAATTCGATGTCGCCCCAGCGCAGCGCCGGCTGCGTCTGCCGCCAGTGCATGAAGGTGCGAAAGCCGTTCAATACCGAATGCGGATCGGTCTCCTGCCGGGACACCGCCAGCACGCGATGTTCCTGCGGCACGGGCAGCCACGGCATGCCGCGACTGAAGCCGGCATGCGCATCGTTGTCGCTCCACGGCATCGGCGTGCGACAACCGTCGCGACCCTTGAACTGCGGCCAGAATGCAATACCGTAGGGATCCTGCAGCGACTCGTACGGCAGCTCTGCCTCGGTCAGGCCAAGCTCTTCGCCCTGATAAACGCATACCGAACCGCGCAGCGAACAGAGCATCGCAGTGAGCAAGTTGGCCAGCTGCGGCGAGGGTCGGCCCCTGCCCCAGCGCGTCAGCACGCGCTCGACGTCATGGTTGGAGATCGCCCAGCACGGCCAGCCTTCGGTCATCTGCGCTTCCAGCGTCTGCACCGTGCTGCGGATGTGCGCGGCGCTGAAGTCATCGGTCAGCAGCTCGAAGCTGTAACCCATGTGCAGGCGGCCGTGGCGAGTGTATTCGGCCATCGTCGCCAGCGAATCCTCCGAGGAGATTTCGCCCAGCGCGGCCACGTCCGGATAGCGATCCATCAGCGCGCGCAGCTCGCCGAGAAACGCCAGGTTCTCCGGCCGCGTGTTGTTGTAGTAGTGATACTGGAACGCGTACGGGTTGTCCGGGCTGAAGCCGCGGCCCACGCGCTTCTCTTTCGGTTTGGGCGGGTTGTCGCGCAGCTCGCGGTCGTGGAAGCAGAAGTTGATCGCATCCAGGCGCACGCCGTCGACGCCCTTGTCCAGCCAGAAGCGCACGCTGTCGAGGATCGCCGCGCGCACTTCGGCATGATGGAAATTCAGGTCCGGCTGCGAGGTCAGGAAATTGTGCAGGTAGTACTGCCCGCGCCGCGGCTCCCACTGCCAGGCCGACCCGCCGAACAGCGACAGCCAGTTGTTCGGCGCACTGCCGTCGTCCTTCGCATCCGCCCATACGTACCAGTCGGCCTTCGGGTTGTCGCGGCTCTCGCGACTTTCCTTGAACCAGGCATGCTCGATCGAGGTGTGACTGAGCACCTGGTCGATCATCACCTTCAGGCCCAGGCCATGTGCCTTGGCCAGCAGGCTATCGAAATCCGCCAACGTGCCGAACAGCGGATCGACGTCGCGGTAGTCGGCAATGTCGTAACCGAAATCGGCCATCGGCGACTTGAAGAACGGCGCGATCCAGATCGCATCGACGCCAAGGCTGGCCACGTAGTCGAGCCGCTCGATGATGCCCGGCAGATCGCCCACGCCGTTGCCGTCGGTGTCCAGAAAACTGCGCGGATAGATCTGGTAGGTGACGGCTCCGCGCCACCAGGGTGCATCACTCATTCGCATGTCCCGTAAGTTCTTGCTCGAGTCGAAGCAACCCACCTTGAGTGGTGCTTTCGCAGCTTGTCGGGGAGCTTACCGGCTGCATGCCGATGCAGCCGTGACAGTGCATACGTATTCATGAAAGATCGCTATCGCAATGCAGCATGCCTGCGCGACCATCGTTTGGACGTCCAAACAAAAAACGGGACCGGGTCGCATCGGATGGTGTGCATGCTTGTCTTGTCTCGCCTCCAGGCCACGACGGCGCGCCTCTGCAACCCCGACTGGCACGGCATTGCCGGAGCGGTCGAATACGCCGTTTGCGATGCATAGCAGCACAATGAATACGTATGCAGGAAACGGTTTGCCTGTTGGAGGCGGCCCTACCATGGCCGCCACGTCGACGGATTACCGGCACATGCATGCGTGCCGTCCATCGCAACGTTGGGGCTGGTAATTGCAACCACTACAAAAATGAAGCGTAACCCTGGGAGGGGATAACGGTGATATTCAAACGTAACGTGCTTGCCTTGGCACTGGCATCGGTTGGCTTCTGCGCGGCCTCCGCCGCATACGCGGCCGCGCCGCAGAACGATCAGCCAGCCGGTCCGCAGGACATCAGCCAAACCGCGAAAGACGCCAAGGCCGTCAAGGACGCCAAGGCGAAGAAGAAGCAGGAAGCCACCCAGCTTGGTGTAGTGACGGTGAGCGGGTTCGCGCAAAGCGTCCAGAACGCGACCGCGGTCAAGCAGTCGTCCGACGAAATTGTCGAAGCGATCTCCGCCGAAGACATCGGCAAGCTGCCTGATGTCAGCATCGCCGAATCGATCGCCCGCCTGCCCGGCGTTTCGGCGCAACGTGTCGCGGGTCGGGCGCAGGTCATCAGCGTGCGAGGCCTCTCGCCAGACTTCGCGACCACCCTGCTCAACGGCCGCGAGATGGTCAGCACCGGCGACAACCGCAGCGTGGAGTTCGACCAATACCCGTCCGAACTGATGAGCGGCGTCACGGTGTACAAGACGCCAAACGCCAGCCTGATCGGCCAGGGACTATCGGGCACCCTGGACATGCACACCGTCCGTCCGCTGGACTACCACGAAGACGTGGCGGTTGTCGGCGTACGCGGTCAGCACAATTCGCTGGGTTCGGCGGCCAATGCGAGCGCCAACGGCAACCGCTTCAACGCCAGCTATATCGGCCAGTTCCTGGACCGCACGCTTGGTATTGCAGTCGGCTACGCGCACTCCCTGACGCCGACCCAGGAAAATCAGGTCGGTCTGTACGAACCGTGGGAGCAGGTGGGCGCCGGCTCGCGTCCCGGCGTGCCCGCCGGTACCTGGTACTCGGAGGGCATCAAGGCCCTGCGCCGCACCGGCTACACCAAGCGCGACGGTGTGATGGCCACGGTGGAATGGCGGCCCTCGGACAAATGGACGAGCACGCTCGACCTGTTCCATACCAAGGCCACGCAGAAAGACACGGCCAACCAGTTCGAGGTCAACCTCGGCGACTACAACGGTGGCTATGGTCATATCAACGTCACCAACCCCACCATCAACGGCAATGGCACTTTCACTGGCGGCACGGCGAGCAATCTGTATCCGCTGGTGCGCGGGATGTACGACAGCCGCCACGACACGATCAACGCCGCCGGCTGGAAAAACGAATTCACCGCCGGGCAGGTCAGCATCGTGGCCGATGTCAGCTACTCCAAGGCCAAGCGTCGCGAACTCGAGCTGGAAACCAATACCCAGCTGGCACCAGCCCCGCAGCTGGACACACTGAATCTGAATTACTCGGGCAGCAACTTCTCCCAGCTGTCGCCCGGACTGGATTATTCCGATCCGAGCAAGCTGTTCCTGCGCAATACCATTTACGGCTCGGGCTACGGCAAGGTGCCGCGGGTCAGCGATGAGTTGAAGAGCGCCAAGCTCGGCGCCACGGTACCCATGCCGGACTCGATCAGCCCAGTGATCTCGGATGTCGAATTCGGCGTCAACTACGCCGACCGCGAAAAGAACAAGCAGCAGCCCGAAGGGAATATCAATGTCGGCGCACAGGGCGATACCACCATCGCGCCCGACCTGCAGTACAGCCTGGTCAATCTCGGCTTCGCCGGCGTGGGCCGTATCCCGTCGTGGTACGTACCTGGCGTCGTCGCCCGCTACATGACCTTCCAGCCGAGCTCGGATGCTTCGTACCTGGTGTCGAAAG
Source organism: Rhodanobacter sp. (assembly GCA_027307195.1). Taxonomy (GTDB): domain Bacteria; phylum Pseudomonadota; class Gammaproteobacteria; order Xanthomonadales; family Rhodanobacteraceae; genus Rhodanobacter. The sequence continues at coordinate 4,630 of DAHUXL010000076.1, forward strand.
CCTGGGCATTGTCCGAGAAGATCACCACCGCGTACGCCATGGGCAACATCGACACCACATGGGGTGTGCCGGTCCGCGGCAATATCGGCGTCCAGCTGCAGCATGCCGACCAGTCCTCGTCCGCCAACCTGTTCAACGGCACGCAACCTGTCGGCAGTCAAATCCAGGCGATTTCGAGCGGCAAGGCCTACACCGACGTGCTGCCCAGCCTGAATCTCGCCTTCTCACTGACCGAAGAGCAGATGCTTCGCGTGGCGCTGGCCAAGCAAGTGGCACGTCCGCGCATGGACGATATGCGTGCCTCCATGGACTTCGGGGTCGACAGCGCAACCGGCAAGCCCGGCGCCAGCGGTGGTAACCCGAGGCTCGATCCGTGGCGCGCCAACGCCTTCGATCTTTCGTGGGAGAAATACTTTGGTGACACCGGCGGTTACGTGGCCGCCGCGTTCTTCTACAAGGACCTGACCAGCTACATCTATACGCAGACCAGCGACAACTACGACTTCTCTGCTCAAGTGGCTGGTTACACACCGCCGCCAGGTTCGCCACCGGCGTTGAAGACCGGCACGTACAGCTCGCCGATGAACGGCAAGGGTGGCTCGCTGAGAGGCCTCGAACTCTCTACATCGTTGCCGCTCAAGATGCTCACGCCGGTGCTTGACGGCTTCGGGCTCCTGGCGAGCGCCAGCTTCAACGACAGCAGCATCAAGATCCTGGCTCCGGAGAACGCCACGAGTGTCGGCAATGGCCCCATCAGCCTGCCCGGCCTGTCCAAGCGGGTGTTCAACCTGACGGCCTACTATGAAAAGAACGGGTTCGACGCGCGCATCAGCGAGCGCAAGCGTTCGGACTTCATCGGCGAGATTGGCAACTTCGACGGTGCCCGCACGCTGCGTTACGTCGTCGGCGAAAGCATCTTCGACGCCCAGGTCGGTTACACCTTCGGTCCCGCCAGCAGTCTCCATGGGCTGAGCGTGCAGCTGCAGGCGAGCAACCTGACGAACGCGCCTTATCGCACCTACGCCGGCACGAAGGATCGCCCGCTCGAATACATCGAGTGGGGCCGCACCTACCTGCTTGGTGCCACCTACAAGTTCTAAGTACTCCTGATGTACTTCCCCAACCCTGCCGGATCATCCGGCAGGGTTTTTTCATGGAGATTCTGCAGAGAGCTGCGGCAAATCCGACTTGCGAGGGCCAGTCTTGTGCGGGGTGAGTTCGAGCTCACGTGCGCGATCCAGAAGCTGCGCCATGAAATGAATACGTATGCAGAAGAAGGCCAATCCATGCGGCGCAGACCTACCATGGACAAGCCGCATCGGATGGATCCACGCGCGGATGCATCGCACCTGCGACTGACCCGTGCCTGTCGTGACCGCCTTTCCTCGTGATGTCCATGCCACGGAGTTGCTGGTGACCCATTACCGCCCCCTCGCCTCGATCATTCGCGCGCTGACCTCATGGCATATGACGGGTCCAGCTCTTTTCAGCACGCCCCACCATGACTTGCCGGCCGCCGGCTCCCGTCTGAACGACGAATCATCTGCCAGCCTGTTCGTCCACCTGTGCGGAGCCTCCACTTGCGCGACGGTCACGCGATCACATAAGCGGGCCAACATATTCCCATCTTTCGTTTGCGGCATCGCCACTGCAGCCGCCCTGCTCTGCCCTGGATCGGCCAGCGCTCAGGTTGATGCACCGCAGGTCATGTCATCAATCATCGCGACATCGCAGAAGGCACCATCCGGTGTCTGGTACGAAATCTTCGTGCGCTCGTTCGCCGACACCAACGGCGACGGCATCGGCGACCTCAACGGCGTCACCGCGAAACTCGATTACCTGCAGTCGCTCGGCGTCAGCGGAATCTGGTTGATGCCGATCAATCCATCGCCGAGCTATCACGGCTACGACGTCACCGATTACTACGGCATCAATCCGCAATACGGCACGATGAACGATTTCCAGCGCCTACTGGACGGGGCGCACAAGCGTCATATCAAGGTGATCATCGATCTGGTGATCAATCACAGCAGCGACCAGCATCCGTGGTTCCGCGCCGCCAGCAACCCTGCCGATCCGCATCACGACTGGTACAGCTGGGCGAAACCCGGCACGGACCTGGATGCCATCAGCGCCACCGGCTCGCCGGCATGGCATACCGCACGCAGTGGCAAAGCCTATCTGGGCGTATTCACCGCCGCGATGCCGGACCTGAATTACGACACGCCGGCCGTGCGCCAGGAGATGTTCAGGCTCGGCCAGTTCTGGCTGAACAAAGGCGTCGACGGCTTCCGCCTCGATGCAGCCCAGCATGTCTACTACGACTTCAAGTCGCAGGACGGCGATGCTGCCGTGCTGAAAAAGAACCTGGCCTGGTGGTCGGAGTTTCGCCGCGGCCTCGACGCAGTCAGGCCCGATGCGTACGTGGTCGGTGAGGTCACCCAGGACAACGCGGAAAAGCTCGCACCCTGGTTCAAGCCACTGAGCGCCGTGTTCGATTTTCCGCTGGCGATGCAGCTGATCGAGAGCGCAAAGAGTGAGCGCGCCGGCGATCTCGGCACCGTACTCGCACGCACCGATGCAGCCTATCGCAAGGTCACCGGCAAGTCGGGCGTGGATGCGCCGTTCCTGTCCAACCACGACCAGAACCGCGTGATGAGCCAGCTCGATGGCAACCCGCAGCACATGCGCATGGCCGCCGCGCTGCTGCTCACCCTGCCCGGCCAGCCGTTCGTCTACTACGGCGAGGAGCTGGGCATGCGCGGGAAGAAACCCGACCCGGATCTGCGCGAACCGATGCGCTGGAACCGCACGGCGGATGCTTCAGGCGAAACAACCTGGAAAGCCTCGACCTCGCATGACGGTCCAGCGGTGTCGGTCGAGGCAGAACAGGCCGATCCGGACTCGCTGCTGCATTACTACACGATGCTGATCCACTGGCGCAGCCAGCTCGGCGTGCTGCGTGACGGCGCCATCCACGAACACGCCGTGGACAACCCGCACATCGCCGCCTGGCAACTCGACGACGCCGGCAGCCAGGTGCTGGTCGTGCACAACCTGTCCGGCCAGCAGCAAAGCATGTCGCTGGGTGATGCTCGTTTCCGTACCGTGCTGCTGCATAGCAAGCCCGGCGTCACGCTGCAAAACGGCCGCCTGCTGATGCCGGCCTATACCACGGTGATCCTGCAATGAAGCTGGATGATGCAATGAAAAAAACCGTACGCTGCAGTCGACTTGGCGTGACCACAAGCATGTGGCTTGGCCTTGCGCTGACACCGATCGCCGCGATCGCCGCAACATCATCGCCGCCACAGGCGACGCCCATGGCTCATATCCGCAACCGCGACATGCTGATCGACCTCGGCACGGATCAGCTCAGCGTCCGCTTCGTTGCACCCGGCATCGTGCATGTGCAAAACACGCATGACGACACCACCGATGCGTCCACCCTGGTGATCGATCACCACACCGCGCATCCGGCGTTCGAGCAGGTGCGTATCGACGACACGGCGAACGACAAGAGTATCGCCAGCGTTCGCGGCTCGGTCCACTGGGACAGGCAGCATCGGCAGCTGCAGATCGACGACGCACAACATCATCGCCTGTTGCAGCTCGACCTTGCCTCGTTGCAACACGGAGCGTTGCCCCTGCAGCACGAATCGCACGATGCGCTGTACGGCATTGGCGGCTACAACGCGACCGAGGATGCCGCCGCCGGCATGCTGCGCACCGGCAAGCAGGTAGCTACCGCCGGCGAACAAGGCCATGCCGGCGCGCCGTTCGTGTGGAGCACCACCGGCTACGGCGTGCTGCTCGACAGCGATGGCGCCACGTTCACCCTGAAGCCCGGCGCGATCAGCGTCAGCGGCACCGCGCGCCGACATCCCGACTACTACATTCTCATCGGCACGCCCACGGAAATCTTCGCTGCACTGACGCAACTCAGCGGCCAGTCGCCGCTGTTTCCGAAATGGGCGATGGGCTTCACCAACAGCCAGTGGGGCATCGACCAGAAAGAACTGCTGCAGATCGTCGACACCTATCGTGCGAAACACATCCCGATCGACAACTTCACGATCGACTTCGACTGGAAGGCCTGGGGCGAAGACGACTACGGCGAATTCCGCTGGAACGCCACCAAGTTTCCGGACGGTCCCGACGGCAAGCTGAAGGCCGAACTCGATCGACGTGGCATCCACCTCACCGGCATCATGAAGCCGCGCGTCCACGTCGACACGGTGGAAGGTCGCTATGCCACCGCACACGACCTGTGGCGTCCGGAGGAGAAGGCCGCGCCGGATTACTTTTCGCACAAACCGGTGAAGGACATCGATTTCGACAAGCCGGCGGCGCGCGCCTGGTTCTTCAACGACGCGCTGAAGCACAGCTTCGCCACCGGCATGGTCGGCTGGTGGAACGACGAGGCCGACAACACGCCCAGCAACACGCAGTTCCTCAACATGCAGCGCACGCTGTACGACGGCCAGCGCGCGATCTCGAACCAGCGGGTGTGGTCGGTCAACCGCAACTTCTGGCTCGGTTCGCAGCGCTATGCCTACGGCCTGTGGTCGGGCGACATTCCCACCGGCTTCGCCAGCATGGCCGGGCAGCGCGCGCGCATGCTCAGCGCGATCAATGTCGGTGCGATGCAGTGGGGGATGGACGGCGGCGGCTTCAAGAACGGCACACCGACGCCGGAGAATTACGCGCGCTGGATCGAGTTCGGTGCGTTCACGCCGATCTTCCGCGTACACGGCGAGCTCGGCCAGAAGCGCCAGCCGTGGGTGTACGGCCCGGTCGCCGAGAAGGCTGCCACCGACGCGATCCGCCTGCGCTACGCGCTGATCCCGTACATCTACAGCTACGAGCACACCCGCCGCAGCACCGGCGTGGGCCTGGTGCGTCCGCTGCTGTTCGACTGGCCGCACGATCCGCAGCTGCGCAACGACATCGACGCATGGCTGTTCGGCGACTGGCTGCTGGCGTCGCCGGTGGTCGAGCCGGGCCAGACCTCGAAAGACATCTACCTGCCGGCCGGTCGCTGGACCGAGTGGTTCAGCGGCAAGGTTTATCAAGGCGGCCAGACCATCCGTCTCGCCATCGACAGCAAGCACTGGGGCGACATCCCGCTGTTCATCCGCGACGGCGCGATCATCCCGACCCAGTCGCCGATGGACTACGTCGGCGAGAAGCCGCTGACGCAACTGGACGTCGACGTCTTCCCCGCCGACACGCGCACGCAATTCGATTATTACGACGACGACGGCAGTACTTACGACTACGAGAAAGGCGCGTACTTCGTGCAGTCGCTGTCCGTGCAGCGCCACGGCGATACGGTGCAACTGGACGTCGGTGCCGCCAGCGGCAGCTTCAAGCCGGCACTGCAGTTCTACCTGCTGAAGATCCATGGCAGTGCGGCTGCGCACATCAGCGGCGACCTCAAACTCTTCGACAAACTCGACACTCTGCAGCACAGCAGCGGCGAAGGCTGGGCTCGCGGCCACGATCGCTATGGCGATGTCACCTGGGTGCGGATCAGCAGCACGCACGCAGCAAAAATCGCCCTCGACATGCAGCCATAGCACGGGCCTTCGCCCTGTGTGAGCGACGCTCTTGCTGCCCGAGTTGCGCCAACTCCAAGAGCGTCGCGGCTGAAGCCGCTCCCACGGAAGAGCCCGCTTTCCCCCCCGGCTGGACGCCATCGCGTGCGTGTAGGAAACTGCGTCTCGATGTAAACGATTACATCCCGATGGGTGCTGGCTCCCCGCCCGCCCGATCCGCGCCACCCCACGCGTCGAACAGGACCCGCCATGGCTATCTCCGCCTTGCTACGAAACCTGGCGCTGGCCGCCTGCACCGCCCTGCTGATCACCGGCACGGCCGATGCCGCGACGCCCGCCACAAGCACCACCAGCCTGCACATCGACGCCAGCGCCAGCGGCACGCCCTTTCCGCATTTCTGGGAGCAGATGCTCGGCTCCGGCCGCGCCTCGCTGGCCTTGCGCGACGACTACCGCAAGGACCTGGACACCGTGCGCCAAGCCACCGGCGTCGGCTACATCCGCTTCCACGGCATCCTCGACCACGACGTGGGCCTGGTGCAGCGCGACGCGCAGGGCAAGATTTCCTACAACTTCTCCTACGTCGACCAGATCTACGACGGCCTGCTCGAGCACGGCTTCAAGCCGTTCGTCGAACTCGGCTTCATGCCGCCGGAGCTGACCTCCGACCCGAGCGCGCTGCACCCGTTCTGGTACCACCCGAACATCGCGCCGCCGAAGGACTATGCCGAGTGGGATGCGATGATCGGCGCGCTGGCGAAGCACCTGGTCGAACGCTATGGCGTCGACGAAGTGGCCAGCTGGTACTTCGAGGTGTGGAACGAGCCGAATATCGGCTTCTGGACCGGCACGCCGCCGCAATCCACCTACTTCACCCTGTACGACCACACTGCGCGCGCGCTCAAGGCCGTGAGTCCGCGCATCCGCGTGGGCGGGCCGTCCACCGCGCAAGCCGCGTGGGCCACCGACTTCCTCGCGCACACGCACAAGAACAACGTGCCGGTCGATTTCGTCAGCACGCACGTCTACGGCGACGACACCGCCGACAACGTGTTCCACACCAGCGAGAAGATCCCGCGCGCGGACATGGTCTGCCGCTCGGTCGACAAGGTGCACAAGGAGATCGCCGCCTCGCCCTACCCGCACCTGCCGCTGGTCTTCAGCGAGTACAACGCCAGCTACGCGAACCTGCCCAACGTCACCGATACCGTGTTCATGGGGCCGTGGCTCGCCAACATGATCCGCGAGTGCGCCGGCAAGGTGCAGATCATGAGCTACTGGTCGTTCTCCGACGTGTTCGAGGAACAGGGCGTCGTGCGCAACCCGTTCTACGGCGGCTTCGGCCTGATCGCCGCCGACCGCATTCCCAAGCCCGCGTTCAACGCGTTCGCGATGCTGCACAAGCTGGGCGACAAACGGCTCGCGCTGGATTCCGATTCCGCCCTGGTCACCCGGCGCGACGATGGCAATGTGGTCATCGCGTTATGGAACTACGCCTCGCCCGTCGGCGACACCGCCAGCTATACGCCGGGCCAACCCGCCGGCACGCCGAAACACTTCAGCATCGACGTGCAGCATCTGGCTGCCGGCGCCCGCGCCACGGTCTGGCGTGTAGACGCCACCCACGGCAACGCTGTCGCCACGTTCGACCGGATGGGCCGGCCCGACTTTCCCAGTCGCGAGCAGATCGCCCAGCTGCGCAAAGCCGGCCAGTTGGCCGCGCCGGAATCGATGGCGGTGAGCAACGGCAAGTTCGAAGTCACCGTGCCGGTGCAGGGACTGGTGGTGGTCGAGTTGCACTGACCGGCCTCCCGGGATGCCATGGTCCCCCTGAACCATGGCTCAGCTCACACCGACAGCTTCCTCACGCCCGGTCCGCTGCGCATGCTCGCGGCACAGTCGCTCAACCAGCGCGCGATGGTCCGGCAAATCGTTCAGCGCATGCCCGGTCATCTGCTGGATCATCGCGAATTCGCGCTGCGCCGCCTCCATCTGCGGGTAGGCGCTGCGCATCGGTTCGAGGTCGGTGCTGAATTCCATGCCGTACAGCACGTACTGCCAGCTGGCCGGCATGAACATCTCCAGGTCGGTGACGAAGTCCAGCCGGTGCGGTGGTCGGTGGCGCCATAGCGCGAGGCGATCCTGCAGGGTCTGCGGGATGCTGGCGGGATCGGTGTTGTCGATCCAGAACGCGCTGTCGCGACGCTGCGACAGGCAGTAGTGCATCTTGATGAAGTCGATGATGCGCTCGTAGCGCGCCACCATCATCTGGTTGAACTGGCGCGCGGTGCGTTCCATCTCGTCGACGTCGCCCGGCAGCAGATGGGTGATCAGGTAGGCGGCCAGTTCGACCAGGGCGATGCCGGTGGATTCCAGCGGTTCGACAAAGCCACCGGCCAGGCCCACCGCGACGCAGTTCCTGCGCCAGTGTTCCGGCCGGTAGCCGGTCTCGAACTTGATGTGCAACGCCTGCAGCCCGGCCGCCGCATCGCCCACGTAATCGCGGATCACCTCTTCCGCACGGCTGGCATCGGTATGCCGCGACGAATAGACATAGCCGATGCCGCGGCGCTTCTGCAGGCCGATGTCCCAGATCCAGCCGGCTTCCTGCGCGGTGGCGCGGGTGAACGGCAGGATCGGCGCGTCCGCACGCGGGTACGGCACCTGCAGCGCCACCGCGCGATCGGCGAACAGCACGTCGCGCCGGCTGTGGAACGGCGACTGCATCGCGCCACCGATCAGCGCGCCGCGCAGGCCGGTGCAGTCCACGTAGAGGTCCGCGGTCAGTTCGCCGATTTCTTTCGTGACGATGCGCGCGATCGCGCCTGATTCGTCGAGGTCGGCGCGTTCCACCGTGGCCAGGTGACGCCTGACGCCGAGACTCTGCCCATGTTCGGCCAGTACGGCGGCAAAGCAGGCGGCATCGAAGTGGAAGGCATGGTTCATCGGTCCCTGGTAATCGGCATCGGTGGCACGCTTCGGCGCCCGGCCATGATCGATCAGGCGCTTCTGCATGGTCACCGCCTCGGCGAACGGCATGCCTTCGGGCGCGCCGCCGAGCAACCAGTACGGCAGCAGTTCCGGACTGCCGTTGCGCTGGCTGGGCAGGCTGAACGGATGGAAGAAGCGGTCCGGTCCCGGCTCGCCGGGCGGACGTACCCAGTTCACATACTGGATGCCCTGCTTGTACGTGGCGGTGGCGCCAACCAGGAAACGGCGCTCGTCCAGGCCGATCGCCGCCAGCGTGCCGCGGATCGATGGAAACGTGGCTTCGCCCACGCCGAGCAGACCGATATTCGGCGATTCGACCAGCTCGACCCGGATGCTTTCCGGCTGCGCACTGTTCAGCGTTTTGGCCAGGTAGCAGGCCGTCAACCAGCCAGCGGTGCCACCGCCCACGACCAGGATCTTCTGAATGCGCGCCATTTCACTCCCCTCCCCGCTTGTTGCTGCGCAACAAGCCAATCACAGATTTTCGCAGTAGGATCGCCCTCGATGACAGCGCTGTCATTTAATTTGACAGCGCTGTCATACACAGACTACCGCATGTCCACGACTACCTGCATGTCCACGACGATTTTTGGGGAGAGGGTGAAATGAAATTACGCTACTCGGCTTTGTACGTCGCCATGACCGCTATATTCGCTGCCGGCGCCGTCCACGCTGCAGAACAGGATCCCGCCCCGCAGAGCACCGCGGCCAGCAGGAAGGTCAAGGATCTGGACAGCGTCCAGGTCACCGCGACCAAACGTGAAACACCGCTGCAGAAGACTCCGGTCGCGATCAGCGCGATCAGCGCCGACTCGCTCGACAAGGAGCGGGTGATGACGGTGCAGGACATCACCAAGCTGGTACCTGGTTTCGAGGCCACCTCGCAAGGCGACCACGGCGTGGTCACCCTGACCATGCGCGGCATCGGCAACGACAGTGCCAAGACCGAGTACGCCGACCCCGAAGTGGCGATGTTCATCGATGGCGTGTATTCGCCGCGTCCGGAAGCGGCCGCCGGCCTGCTGCTGGATATCGACAGCGTGGAAGTATTGCGCGGCCCGCAGGGCACGCTGTGGGGGCGTAACTCCACCGCCGGCGTTGTCAATTTCCAGACCGGCAAGCCGGACCTCAGCGGCTTCTACGGCAATGCGCAGATCGAGGCCGGCAACTACAGCCACGTCGGCACCCGCGCCACAGTGAACCTGCCAATCAGCAGCACCTTCGCCATGCGTGTGGCCATCGCACAGGAGCAGCACGACGGCTACGTGGATTACCAGAACCCGTCGAAGCAGCTGCCCAGTGTGGCCAGCCAGCAGGCCGCGTACCTGGCCAGCGGCGGCACCCTGGCCACGTTCCAGCCGATCAACGCCAGCAACTACGTGACCGGCGGCGACAAGTACGACGCGCAGGATCAGTCGGCGGCGCGTGTCAGCGCCCTGTGGAAACCGAACGACGCCTTCACCTGGAACCTGTCCTACGAGTACTTCCGCGATCGCGGCACGCCCGGCATGAGCCTGATGCAGCAGCCGCGCGCGGGACAGGATTTCTGGTCGGCGCTGATCGACACCGCCCCCTACCTGAAGCGTGACTCGCACACGGTGCGCAGCCGGATGGATTTCAAGATCGGCGACTCGATGATGCTGAGCTACGTCGCCGGCTTCAACCGCTTCTCCGGCAAGAGCAATTTTGACCAGGACAACGGCGTGCAGGTGCCGACCAGCTTCACCACCGGCGCGTCCTACCAGGCCGATCGCACCAACTTCTCCAACTACAGCAACTACAGCCACGAACTGGACCTGAAGTCGACCGGCAACAACGCGGTGGACTGGATCCTCGGCGCCTACTACGCAGCGGAGGACAACAACATCCGCTTTGACATCCCGATCCTCAACGGCACCTCGCAAGGCACCGTGGCCTGGCAGGGCTCGTTCATCCAGCCGAAGGAGACGGTGGAATCCAAGGCGGTCTTCGGCCAAGCCACCTGGCACATCACCGACAGCCTGCGCCTGACCGGCGGTGCGCGCTGGTCCAACGACATCAAGGAGAACAAGGGCGGCCGCGGCTGGGGCTGGGCCTACGACCCGACCGTGCCGCAGGTGCCGATCTCGCCGGATGTCGAACCGGGCAACGTGGGCTTCAACGTCTCCACCGTCAACGATGCGAAGTACGACAAGAGCAAGGTCACCTGGCTGGCCCGGCTCGATACCGATGTCGGCCAGCACGGCCTGCTGTATGCCAGCGTGTCCACCGGCTACAAGTCCGGCGGCACCCAGGACGCCGGCACGCTGTACGAGCCGGAGACCCTGACCAACTACGAAGTCGGCTCGAAGTTCAGCTTCCTCGACGGCCACCTGACCTGGAACAGCGCGATCTATTACGAGCAGTTCAAGAACTTCCAGCTGGCGGCGCCGATTACCTACCCCGACGGCAACCGCGGGCTGGGCTTCTCCAACGTCAAGGGCACCACCAAGGTGATGGGCTTCGAATCGGAGCTGGCGCTGTCCAGCGAGAACGACCGCCTCAACCTGGTGTTCTCGGCGATCCCGAAGAAGGAACTGGGCACCCTCAAATATGCCGGCAGCAACGACTACCAGGGCCTGCCCGCCTGCGCTCCGGCCTCCGGCATCAGCAGCTGCATCGACGTCAGCGGCAACGACCTGCCGCACGCCCCGAACGCCTCGCTCACCGCGATCTACGAGCACGACTTCCGCCTGTCCAACGGCGGCCGGCTGACCCCGCGCATCTCGGCGCAGTACCAGAGCGCGCAATGGCTGAGCACGTTCAACCTGGGCGATGGCGACAAGCAGAAGGCATATGGTCGCGGCGACATCTCGCTGCGCTACAACGAACCGCAGGATCGCTGGTGGGTCGGCGCCTACGTGCAGAACGTCACCGACAACAAGGTGCGCACCAGTGCCGGTCGCTTCGCCCTGCCTGACGGCAGCTTCGCCTATACCTCGCAATACCTGCCGCCGCGCACTTTCGGTGTCAACGTGGGGGTGTGGTTCTAGGTTTCAGGTTCTCCCTGGCGACGGTTCCCTCCCCTCGATCGCCACTGGATGCCCCGGCAACGGGGCATCCTTTTTTTGGCTTAAATTCCCGGGTGGATTTTCCCGTGGGGACAGGTGCACGCGGCATCCAGATCCGCGTAACGAAAACGGCGGCCCCAGGGCCGCCGCTTTCTTCACACCCATCCCGAGACAGGCTTCGTTGCGGGTTCCGTCAGCGACCGATCTCGCACAGCGGACGCCCGGCCATCAGCTTGCGTTCGATCTGTTCCAGCGTGACGCCGCGCGTTTCCGGCACCCACAGGAAGGTGATCAGGATGAACAGCAGGTTGAGCCCCGCATACAGCCAGAACGTGGCCGCGTGGCCGATGCCGTTGAGCAGGGTCAGGAAGGTCGCGCCGACGATCATGTTGGCGGTCCAGTTGACGAAGGTGGAGCAGCCGATACCGAAGTCGCGTCCGCGCAGCGGCTGCACTTCCGAGCACAGCGTCCACACCAGCGGCCCGGCCGACATCGCGAAGCCGACGATGAACACCAGCAGCATCACCACCGTGACCATCTGCTCGGCATGCGTGGTGGTGCCCAGATGCATCATCGTACCGACCGCGCCGAGGCTGGCGGCCATCACGCCGAAGCCCGCGTAAAGAATCGGCTTGCGCCCCAGCCGGTCGACCAGGCCGATCGCGATGAAGGTGGCCAGCATGTTGGTGAGGCCGACGATGGCGGTGGTCCACATCTGCGCGCTGGTGCCGAAGCCCACGCTGGCGAAGATGCGCGGCGCGTAATACATGATCACGTTGATGCCGGTGAGCTGCTGCATCACCTGCAGCGCGATGCCAAGCCCGACCGAGCGGCGGAAGTCGCGGTTGTGCCGGAACAGTTGCCAGCCATGCTGCCGCGACTTCAACTGCGCCTCGATCTCGGCTACCTCGCGACTGACCACCGCAGAGTCGCCGCGCAGACGCGCCAATACCGCGACCGCCTCATCGCGGCGTCCACGCAGCATCAGCCAGCGCGGGCTCTCCGGCAGCACCAGCACGCCGAGCAGGAACAGCGCGCCGGGAATCGCGATGATGCCGAGCATCCAGCGCCAGGCGCCGCTGTAGCTGAGCGCCAGGTCGGACAGGAAGGCGACGAAGATGCCGATGGTGATCATCAACTGATAGGTCGAGATCATCGCGCCACGCGTCTGCTCTGGCGCCACCTCAGCCAGATACAGCGGCGCGGTGAACGCGGCCATGCCGATCGCCAGGCCCAGCGCCAGACGCGCCCCGATCAACGTGGCAGGCGACCAGGCCAGCCCGCACAACAGCGAGCCGGCCACGAACAACATCGCGCTGAGGATCAGCGAGCGCTTGCGTCCCAGCGCCGCCGACAGCCAGCCAGCGCCGGCCGCACCGATCGCGGCGCCCAGCATCATCGCGCTGACGATCCACTCGATGACGCGATCGGAGATGGCGAACTCGGCCTGGATGAACTGGGTGGCGCCGGAGATCACGCCGATGTCGAGGCCGAACATCAGACCGGCCAGCGCGGCCAGCACGCAGGTCAGCAGGGTCGCCGAGCGGGCGCGCGCAGCGATACCAGTCAGGGCGATGGCATTCATGGCCGGCCCACCGCGGCCGGACATGCCAGCGTCTGGTCGGCCACCGTGCCGAGCGACACGTCGGTGACGGCGATGCGCTCGCCCGGGCTGCTGATCCATTCGAACGGCTGATCCAGTTTGCCCATGTCGGCACCGGCATCGCGGAAGCATTTCAATGGCACGCCCACGCGCAGCCACTGGCCGCGTGGCAACACAGCCAGCTGCTTGCCGATCGGCACCTCGCCACTGCAGCCGCTGCCGCAGGTGACACCGATCGAGGCACCCTGCGGCGACACCGCATCGACCCGCAGCGTGGTCACCAGCATCACGTCGCCATTGGTCTCGCGCTCCACGTCCAGCGGCGCGGACGCCACCAGCGCGGCGCGCGCCGTGCCCTTGCCGAACCAGCCCAGGCTGCGCGCATCCTCCTGCGCCTTGTAGTCGAGCGAACTGATGCGCAGGCTGCCGTCCGCCGTCGCCGCCGGCGTGGCGGTGACGTTGGCGGTCGTACCGTCGGCGCCGGTCAGACGCAATGCGAAACCCTGCGCCGGCTTGCCATGGCTGAAGTAGACGCCGGCCCGCGCGCTGCTCAACTCGATCCCGGCATCCTCGGACAACGGGCCAGTGTCGCCGTGGTCCGCGTAGGTCAGGCCGAAGCCGTAGGGAAACTGCGGCTGCTCGCCGCGCGCGGCCGCGGCGACCGGAATCTGCACCGCCGTGCGCGGCCACGCATACGCCAGCTTGCCGTGGAAATCGTGGGCGATGCGGCCGTCGCCCGTGCGCAGCAGCACGTCGGCAATGCCCTCGCCTTCGCTGCCGGGCAGCCATGCCGCCACGAACGCATCCGATGCGTTGATCTCGCGGTTCATCCACAGCGGCCGTCCGCTCAGGAACACCGCCACCACCGGCACGCCCTGTCCGCGCAGGCGACGCAGCAGCTCGAGGTCGTGGTCGTTGCCCGGTCGATAGGCAAGGTTCGGCAGGTCGCCCTGGAACTCAGCGTAGGGATCTTCGCCGAATACCACGATGGCGACGTCGGGCTTGTTCTTGTAGCTGCCGTCGATCGACAGCTCGGTGCTGCCGCCGGCCGCCTTCACCTGCGCCCGGATGCCGGCCCAGATCGAAGTGGCGCCCGGGAAATCCGCATTGGTCAGGCCGGTGCCCTGCCAGGTCAGCGTCCAGCCGCCGTTCTGCTTGGAGATGTTGTCGGCGCCGTCGCCAGCGACCAGCACGTGCCTGCGCGGATCGATCGGCAGCACGCCGTTGTTCTTCAGCAGCACCAGCGACTCGCGCACCGCGCGGCGCGCCAGCGCGCGATGTGCGGGACTGCCGATCACCTTCGTCGACCGGACTACCAGCGGATTGGCCGACGGCAGCCCGGCCTCGAACATGCCCAGGCGCAGCTTCACCCGCAGAATGCGGCTCACCGCATCGTCGACACGGCTCATCGGGATCACCCCGGACTTCACCTCGGCCAGCGTGTTCTTGTACAGGCCCTTCCAGGAGTCCGGCGCCTCCAGCATGTCCAGCCCGGCGTTGTACGCCACCGGGCAATCCTCGTTGGTGCAGCCGGGCACCTGGCCATGCGCGTTCCAGTCGCCCAGCACGATCCCGCCGAAACCCAGGCGGTCCTTGAGCACGTCGGTGATCAGCGCCTTGTTGCCGGCCATCTTCACCCCGTTCCAGCTGGAGAACGAGACCATCACCACCTGCACGCCGGCCCCGATCGCCGGCGGATAACCGGCCGCGTGGACGTCGCGCAACATGGCCTCGCTGATCTCGGCATCGCCCTGGTCCTTGCCGTCGCGGGTGCCGCCATCGCCCACGAAATGCTTGGCGGTGGCGATCACGTGGTCGGCATCCAGGTATTGCGGCGTGCCGAGTTTGCCTTCCAGACCCGCCACCACCGCGCCGGCGTACTGCGCCACCAGCGCCGGGTTCTGCGAATAGCCCTCGTAGGCGCGTCCCCAGCGCCCATCCTGCGGCACCGTGAGCGTGGGCGCGAAGGTCCAGTTGATGCCGCTGGCGCGCAACTCCCGCGCAGTGACCTCGCCGATCGCGTGGATCAGCTGCGGATCGCGCGTGGCGCCCAGGCCCACGTTCTGCGGAAACAAGGTGCTGCCGACCAGGTTGTTGTGGCCATGCACCGCGTCGATGCCGAACAGCACAGGGATCGCCAAACGCCCGCCCGAGATGTCCATCGAGGCGCGATAGAACGCATCTGACAGTTGCTGCCACTGCACCGCCGTGGCGGTCCGTTGTCCGTTCGGCTTGGAGTTGCCGCCGGCCAGAATCGAACCCAGACGATAGTGGCGCACGTCGTCCGGCGTCACGGACTTGATGTCGGCCTGGATCATCTGGCCGACCTTGTCCTCCACCGACATTTTCGCGAGCAGTGCACTGACCCGGGCCTCGAGTGCGGGGTCGGGCGGCAGTGGCGAATGACCCCGCGGCCACAACTCGGGGTGGACGGTGGCAGCGTCTGCGGCCGTTGCGGAATGAATGGGCATAAGCAGCACGCCAGCGAATGACACGGCCAGGAAAATGCGACGCAGGGACAGGCGCGATGGGGGCGACAAGGGCACGGCAGGGCTCCAGGCTGGCGCGCCGGCGGCGCGCGTCGAAATCGCATACTGACACGGATGACAGCGCTGTCAATTTGCTGCGCAACATGACTGCCGGCAACCAGCCCGACCCGCGAGGCCGCTTTTCTGTGGGAGCGACTTCAGCCGCGATGGCCGCGGCCCGTGTCATGGCGCGGGCCGCTACATGACCGATAAGTGGAAGCGGCGCGCGCAGCACACCATCGCGACTGAAGTCGCTCCCGCAAGAGCTTCCCGATATCCGGCAGCGGCGGAGTCAGGGAACGCGGGCGGTCGAGTCGCGAATCTGCAGCGAAAACGGCACCTGCACGAGCTGGCCGGGACCGCGACCGCGCAGCAGGTTCAGCAATTGCGTGGCGGCAATCTTGCCCATCTCGCGGCTGGGCTGCTGGATGGTGGTGAGCGCGGGCCACAGCTGGCGTGCCAGCGGCGTGTCGTCGAAGCCGCAGACGGAAAGATCATGCGGCACCTTCAGGCCGTACTCGCCGGCCGCCCACATCACGCCGGTCGCCATGTCGTCGTTGGCGGCAAACACGGCGGTGGGCCGCTGCTCCAGCGCAAACAGTTCGCGCGCGGCAGCGACGCCGGAGCCGAACGTAAACGCGCCCTGCACCACCAGCGCCGGATCCTCGGGCAGGCCTGCGGCAGCCATCGCCTCGCGATAACCGGCCAGGCGCCAGCGGCTGGCCCCGTGATCGGCAATGCCGATGACGTGTGCGATCCGCCGATGCCCCAATGCCAGCAGATGCTCCACGATCGCCCGCGCGGCGCCCTGTTCGTCCATGGTCACGCCGATGACGCCGTTGCGCTGCATCGGCGACACGCTCGCATACGGCACGTTGCGCTCGCGCAGGCGCTTCAGCAGCGGCGCATAGTCGGTGATCGGCGGCGTCAGCACCACGCCATCGGGGTGGTGATCGGAGATCAGCGTGTCGAGGCGGCGGATGAAATCGTCGCCGCGCATCCGCAGCGGGCGCACCATCATGCTGTAGCGATGCTCGTCGCACGCTTCGAGCACGCCATCCTGGATTTCGGCCAGGTAGGTCGAGGCTGGGTTGTCGTTGTTGTCGTACAGCATCGCCACCAGGAACGAGCGGCTGCCCGCCAGACTGCGCGCCGACGGATGCGGGCGATAGTCCATCGCCTCCATCGCGGCGAGCACGCGCTTGCGCGTGGCGTCGCTTACGTTGGCCTCGTCGTTGAGCACACGGGACACCGTCTTGGGCGATACGCTCGCTGCGCGCGCCACATCTTCGAGGCGTACCCGCATGGAATCTCCCGCAATGATGGCCACTGGTGTCGATCGACTATGCCGTCATCGCCATCCGCTTTACAAGAACCCATTGCGGCAGTCCGACGCGTACCCGTGCTGGCCGGTGGCGTGCCATCTCGCATGAATACGTATGCAACCACTGGTTGCTGCATTGCGACGCTACCTACCATGCAGGGCTGATCACCGCAGCAGCCCGTCGCGGATGTTGCAACCGCAACATGCAGGATATGCCGCACCGTGACATAACAGCCGCCGGAGGGCTCATATCGATGACCAGCATGATCCGTACTCAACCTCACCAGACCTCCCCGTGCTGAGCCTGCTGCTGGCCACGGCGATGGCCGCCAGCGCGAGTGCCCCAGCCTGGAGCGATGGACTGGACTGGCATGGCGTGCACGCCGGCATCAGCCGCGATGCGCAGGGCAGTTACACGCTGGCATGGCCATACGGCCAGCGCGTGATCGCGGCGCAACCCTTGCGCACGGAGACCGCCAGCGCACTGTTCGACGGCCTGTTCGCGATGGCGCAGGACGACCTGACCCTGGATTCGGTCAGTGCGATCCGCGACGGTGCGTTCGACCACGGCCAGCCGATTCCCTGCCAGTGCTTCGTGACCGGTCTGAAATGGCCGTACGTGTGGACGCGCGACCTGTCCTACGCGATTGATCTCGGCCTGTGGCGGTTCGATCCCGCGCGCTCACGCAACGGGCTGGCGTTCAAGCTGTCCGACGTACGCGTTCCATCAGCACCGCAGGGCTTGTACCCGATGCAGGACACCGGCTCCGGCGGCAGCTGGCCGATCAGCACCGACCGCATGGTGTGGTTTCTCGGTGCGCAACACTTGCTCGACGACCCGACGTTCGCCGCTGACGTCTACAAGGCGCTCGGCGCCACCCTGGCGCAGGATCGGCAGTACGCGTTCGACGCCACGTTCGGCCTGTATCGCGGCGAGACCTCGTTCCTCGACTGGCGCGAGCAGAGCTACCCGGCGTGGACGGCGGACGAGGTGACGTTCATCGCGCAGTCCTACGCGCTGTCCACCAACGTGTTGCACTACCAGGCACTCCAGCTTGCCGCGAAGTTGGCCGATGATCGGCACGACGCGAAGACATCCGCCGGCTATCGCAGCCAGGCGGACGCGCTGAAGGCGGCAATCAACGCGCACTTCTGGCGCACCGACCGCGGCATGTACATGAGCTACCTCGGTGGCGACGGCACGCCATACGACACCTACGACCTGCTCGGCATCTCACTGGCGATCACCAGCGGCGTGGCCGATGGCGAGCGCGCGCGACAGACGCTGGCGAACTACCCCACCTGGCCCGCCGGCAGCCCGGTGATCTGGCCCGAGCGTGTCGACCAGCCGATCTACCACAACCGCGCGATCTGGCCGTTCGTCAGCGCCTACGCGCTGCGCGCCGCGCGCATGACGGAGCAGCCCGCGCGCATCGCGCACGAGATCGAGTCGGTGATGCGCGGCGCCGCGCTGTACGGCTCCAACATGGAGAACTACGAACTGCTGACCCAGGGCCAGCATGTCGACGAAGACAAGCTCAGCGGCCCGGTGGTGAATTCGCCGCGGCAACTGTGGTCGGTGGCGGCCTCTCTCGCGGTAGTCACCGAGGGCGTGTTCGGCCTCGGCGAGGACGGCCGGGTGGAACCGAAACTGCCGACCTCACTGGTGCCGATGCTGTTCGGTCAGCGCGCATCGATCACGCTGAAGCTTGCCGACCGCAGCATCACGCTGCAGCTGCCGAAGAAGTACGCCGGCAACCTGCTGGTCGCCGATCGCAGCAGCACGCACGGCACCGCCACCACGGTAATGCTCGAGGCGGTGCAGGTGAAGGACGTGCCGCTGCGCATCGATGCGCCGCTGTATGCGCCAGTCGCACCTGTCGCGCCGCTGGTGCGCGCCGACGGCGACGGCTGGCGGATCACGGTGAATGGCAAGGTGCAGCTCTACCTCAACGGCCAGCTCCACGGCACCATCGACGGCAGTGCCCACCTCGCGCAGCAGCCGGGTCTCGCCTGCCTCAGCGCCACGCGCGTGGATGCGCACGGCCTCGAGTCGCTGCACAGCCCCGCCACCTGCGTGGGCGCGGTGGCGAAGGTCGCCGGCCACTGGCCGCGCAGTTGGACCGCAGCGGCCACCGGCGACTATCGCGTGTCGCTCGACTACGCCAACGACCACGGCCCGATCAATACCGGCATCACCGCAGCGGTGAAGATGCTGCGGGTCCACTGCGATGGCAGCGGCGAGCAGCGCCTGCCGATCGTGATGCCGCACAGCGTGCGCTCGCAGCCATCCACGTGGGGCCGCTTCACGGCAAAGGCCGGCGCCACCTGTCAGTTCGACCTCGACGACGGTTTCAACATGAGCTACCTCGCCCACTTCGCCCACTACACCGGTGGCGCCGGCGGGAGTGCCGGTGCATTGAACCAGGCCGACGTGCATGATCTGCTGATCGCCCCGCTCGCCACCGACCACGGCACACCATGAAGGACAGCACACACTTGAATACCAAACCGACGCTGTCGTTCTGGCAGATCTGGAACATGTGCTTCGGCTTCCTCGGCCTGCAGTTCGGCTTTGCGCTGCAGAACGCCAACGTCAGCCGGATCTTCCAGACCCTCGGCGCCGACGTGAACGACATCCCGGCGCTGTGGATTGCCGCGCCGCTGACCGGACTGATCGTGCAGCCGATCATCGGCCACTTCTCCGACCGCACATGGACCCGGCTGGGCCGGCGTCGCCCGTATTTTCTGGCCGGTGCGGTGTTCGCCTCGCTGGCGCTGCTGTGGATGCCGAACGCGCCGGCACTGTGGATGGCCGCCGGCCTGCTGTGGATTCTGGATGCGTCGATCAACGTGTCGATGGAGCCGTTCCGCGCCTTCGTCGGCGACCAGTTGCCCACGCCTCAGCGACCACTGGGCTACGCGATGCAGAGCTTCTTCATCGCCGTGGGCGCGGTGGTCGCCTCGGCGTTGCCGTGGATGCTGGCGCAACTCGGCGTGGCCAACGTGGCCGCGGACGGCGGCATTCCCGACACCGTGAAGTACGCGTTCTACGCTGGCGGCGCGGTGCTGCTGGGCGCGGTGTTGTGGACGATCCTGCGCACGCGTGAATACCCGCCCGAACAACTGCAGTCGTTCACCGACAATGTGAGCGAGCAGCCAGCCGTGGATGCCTCGCGCGCCTGGAAGCTCGGCCTGCTGCTGCTGGCCGCCGGCGTGCTGGTGCTGTTCGCGATCCGCCACTTCGCACTGGAGAAAGAGTTGTACCTGCTGGCCGGCGGCCTGCTCGTGTTCGGCCTGCTGTTCGCCTGGCTCACCTTCACCCGCAGCCGCGGCATGCTGTGCGAGGTGATGGGCGATCTGTACGGCATGCCCGGGCCGATGCGCCGGCTCGCCTGGGTCCAGCTGTTCTCGTGGTTCGCGCTGTTCGCGATGTGGATCTACACCACGCCGGGCGTGACGCAGACGCTGTACGGTGCCACCGATACCGGCTCGGCCGCCTACAACGAGGGTGCCAACTGGGTCGGCGTGCTGTTCGCCGCGTACAACGGTTTCGCCGCGCTGGCGGCGGTGGTGATCCCGCTGATGGTGCGGCGCTGGGGCCTGCGCATCAGCCATCTGGTGAACCTGTGCCTGGGTGGCGCGGGGCTGTTGTCGTTCCTGGTCATCCGCGATCCGCGATGGCTGCTGGCCTCGATGGTCGGCGTGGGCTTTGCGTGGGCGTCGATCCTGTCGCTGCCGTATGCGCTGCTGTCGGACAACCTGCCGGCGGCGAAGATGGGCGTCTATATGGGCATCTTCAATTTCTTCATCGTGATCCCGCAGCTGCTGGCCGCCAGCGTGCTCGGCCTGCTGCTGCGACTGTGTTTCCACAACCAGCCGATCTGGGCACTGGCACTGGGCGGCGCCTGCCTGCTGGTGGCCGGCCTGTTCACCCTGCGCGTGCGCGAACCGCAGGCCAACGCCGTGCCACTGCCCGCAGGCTCACCCTAGCCGCGCCACCCGTGGAAGCGGTTTCAGTCGCGACGCCTTCCCGCGTGTCCGGAAGCGTCGCGACTGAAACCGCTCCCACAGGCCTGCCCTCTCCGGACTCGCTGTCACAGGACGCAAACATGCTTTGCAAAAACAGGCTCACTGCTCTCGCGATGATGCTGGCAACCGGCCTCGCCCAGGCCACTACCACGCCGGAGTTCGTCGGCACCGACGCACCGTTCGCATCCAACGCGATCTACTTCGTGATGACCGACCGCTTCGTCAACGGCGATCCGTCCAACGATCAGCGCCACCAGGGTGGCGCGCATCCCACCTTCGACATTCCGGTAGCGGGCGCGCCGAAGGGTCAGAGCGCGAACATCGGCTACCTCGGCGGCGACTTCAAGGGCGTGCTGGACAACGCCGGCTACATCCGCGACATGGGCTTCGGTGCGGTGTGGATCACCCCGATCGTGCAAAACCCGGACGAGGTGTTCACCGGCGGCGACCCGGTGAGCTGGGGTTCGAAGTTCACCGATCGCGGCAAGACCGGCTTCCACGGCTACTGGGGCGTCAACTTCTACAGGCTCGATCCGCACCTGCCGAGCAAGGGTCTCGACTTCGCCCAGTTCACCACGGCGATGCACAAGGATGGGCTCAAGGTGGTGCAGGACATCGTCGCCAATCACGGCTCGCCCGCCTTCAGCATGCCGAAAGCGCAGCCGATGTTCGGCCAGATCTACGACAAGGACGGCAAGCTGATCGCCGACGAGCAGAACCTGCGGCCGGACCAGCTCGATCCCGTGCGCAATCCGCTGCACCGCTTCTATCATGCGTACGAAGATCTCGCGCAGCTGTCCAACAACGACGACGAGAATCCGGCAGTACTGGACTACTTCGTCGGTGCGTATACGCAGTGGGCCGACGAAGGCGCCGACGCGTTCCGCATCGACACCATCAGCCACATGCCCACCGCGTTCTGGAAACAATTCGCCGCGCGCATCCGCGCGAAGCATCCGGGCTTCTTCATGTTCGGCGAGGCGTTCGACTACAGCCCCGACAATATCGGCCAGTACACCTGGACGAAGAACGGCGGCATCAGCGTGCTCGACTTCCCGCTGCGCGGACGCGTCGCCGACGTGTTCGAGCACCCCGGCAGCGACTACGCCCACCTGCTCGACCGCCTGTACCTCACCAACGGTCCCTACGCGAACCCGTACGACCTGGTCACGTTCTACGACAACCACGACATGGCGCGGCTCAACGCCAGCGACAACGGCTTCATCGACGCCAACAACTGGCTGTTCACCGCGCGCGGCATCCCGGCGATCTACTACGGCTCGGAAACCGGCTTCGAGCGCGGCAAGGCCGAGCACGAAGGCAACCGCAACTATTACGGCCAACCACGCATCGACGCCGCGCCGAACAGCCCGATCTACCAGCAGCTCAAGCGCATCGCGCAACTGCGCGAGAAAACTCCGGCGCTGCAACGCGGCCTGATGCTGCCCCTGCGCTTTGCCGGCGACCAGGCCGCGTTCTATCGCGTGTACCAGAAAGGCGACGTGCACCAGATCGCGCTGGTGCTGCTCAACAAAGGTGACAAGGCAGCCGACTTCGACATCAGCGACAAGCTGCAGTCGGGACACTGGCAACCGGCGCTCGGCGGCGATGCGATCGACGTGGCGGACGGCGGCAACCTGCGCACCAGCGTCGCCGCCCACGACGTGCAGGTCTACCTGCTTGATGCCAAGGCCGTCCGCGCCGACTTCGTCGCCGAACTGACCCGGTTGATGCAGGAACGCGGGCATCCCGCCAACTGATGATTCGGCCCGCGAATACTGCACATGTCTCGTTCACCCTGAGCGTAGCGCAGCGAAGTCGAAGGGCATCATGCACGACTGTCTGCGGACCGAATCAAGAGCCGGACATCCGGTATCCACAATTGCAGCCAGCGTGAAATCCTTGCCTCCGGACTTAGCTCCTGCGGCGATGCCGGGATGGGAGCGCCAAGGCTGGCATCTCCATCCAGGCACCGGGCGTTAACCGCGCCGTAGAGCACGCCATGGTGTTCGTAAACCACAGCGACGAGAACGCCGCAAAGGTTGCACAGAACAAACTGGGCGCTGTTTGAACCCTGCCGATAACTGGCCAGAGCCGTCGACTCGCTTGCAAACACCGACAGCCGGCCAGCAGGGTCCGAGACGTAAGCCGCACCATGCTTCCGGCAGAAAGTGCAGTCACACGCCCGGGGAACCAGATTTGCCGGCGCTTGATGCGTGGAGAACTCCAGTCGGACCTGACCGCAGTGGCAGCTCCCACGGAGCACGTTCATCTCTATCATCAACGACATCGACAGCCCCCCGGCGCTTGGCGCGAAAACAGGCGGCGGCGCAGCCGTCCGTCTTGAACGAGATGTTAGACCGCACGCCGCGGTCTCTCACGCGATTTGCGAATTAGGTGCCTGGCAAGTGCATGCAAGGTCCAAAGCGTAGCGGCAAGAAGGAGGGCTCGTGGAACGATGATGAGGCCGCTTGAGCAACCGGCACAAAATTGGGTGGCCACAATAACCGAAGCGCTGATCACAAATAGCAAGATGGAAACATAGTGGAGGGTGATGCCTGTGCTGTATTGAGCACGGTCGAAAATTTGTCGGCCCAAGCAACCAAGATTTGCTGAAGTCAAAGCCTGCAGCTGCAAGCTTGTGGAAAACACCGCCGTCAGCATGGTCTGGCCAATCTGCAGTGAAGTTTGTCATGCGGTCTAACGCTGGATAAAGCGGTGCCGGAGGCGTCCGCCTTGAACGAGGTGTTAGGTGGCGTCTGTGAACTTCTGAGCGCCTGATGCGAAAGGCGACAAGCGCTCAATCTAGGAATTTCCAGGTGTCTGCCCCATCGAAGCACCTGATGACGACCGACTCCAAGAGCGCAGGTTCAAAATTCCGCAGGTTCACTCCGTGACGAGCGGAGGATGCGGGTTCAATTGGCTCCCAATGGGTGACGATACCGCAGTTCTTGCACCGAACATTCCTCAGGGTTCGATCGCCCCACACGTAGCTTTCCGTATTCTCGGGATGGCCTTGGATAGAGACCGAGCCAATTTCGTAATAGGCCCATATTCCTCCTGTGCGCCGACACAGCGAACAGTTGCAACTGGTTGCCGTGTCGGGCGCTGCCGGCAGGGTGAGTCGCACTAAGCCGCAATGGCAGGAACCGTGCAGCGATGGTGGATGCTGTTCTTGGCTCATCGGAGTGTGCGCTGGTTGCTGTGTCGCCTAACGTTTGAGCTAAGCGGAGGGTTAGGTCTCAGCGGGCTTGGCTCCGGGAAACCACTCTACGTGCTGATCGCCTTGGCGGCCGAGGTAGGTGACGCGCTTACCACTCAGGAACGCAAAGTACCCGGCCACTCCGGCCTCTACCGCACGGCGTGAAAACTCTTTGAACTTCTGGCCGTTCTGCTGGCTGTCACCTATCGCAGCTCGCAGCGCTGCTTTATCGAGTGATGGCGCGATGGGCTGGAGTGCGCCGAGCAGCAGCGGGACGACAACTACCCCACCCTCACTACCGTAAAAATGAAGCTGTAACGATGCGTAGTCAACATGGTAATACTCGACCCCTTCGGCAATGAGTTTGCCGACTACTTCCGGGAAGGGCACCGCGCCGGTGACAGTTGCTTGGCCGAGTTGGCTGATGTTGTTCGCGTTCATTTGGTTTTCGACCGCGGCGACCGCTTAAGGATTGAATTCTGAGGCCTAACGCCTGAATTAAGCCGAGCCGCGAAGCGGCTTCGGCTTGAATGACTTGTTAGTCCGCATGGCGGCTCGGCCAGTAGTCCAATGCTACGGCAGCAAAACAACAAATGAGCAAGGCGCTGAACTCCCAACCACCTTCGCCAGGCCCAACAATAAAGAAGCCGGCTTGCCAGTGGAAGATCACAATTCCGGTAACAAAAATCAGAATCATTACTGCGCACAGACTGCGCACGAATACGCCGAGTGCAATTAACACTGTTCCGAACGTTTCTGCGGCGTTGACTAAGTTCGCTTGGACTTGTGCGAAGGGGAATCCGATCTGTGCAAGGACATCGCCGAGCGGTCCTATCTCGCCATATAGGTAGCGATGGACGCCATGCGTGAACATGATGGCGCATGCAGCGACCTTCACTACGTCAATTGCGAAATGGCCTTTTCGAAAGACGCCAATCATTTGCTGCATGGGCTTCCCCGTATCACTCTTGTGGCCTAACGCTGGAGTTAAGCGGCGGCGTAGCCGGAGAGTTCCTGCGCAAAAGTGGACACCGACGGATCAGACGCCTTGGGCTTCGAACTCTACCGGAGAACGGTAGCCCAGGGCGGAGTGCAAACGGTACTTGTTGTAAAAATCGATGTAGCTGCGCAGGGCCGAACGCAGGGTCCGTTCGCTGGTGAAGGGCTGGCGGTGATACATGTCCGACTTCATCGACTTGTTCCACGACTCCATGTGCGCGTTGTCGGTCATGCGTCGTGGCCGATTGACGCTCTGCATCAGCGCAGCGCTTGCCAAGGCCTGCTTGAACCGCGAGGACAGAAACTCCACGCCGCGATCGCTGTGCACCACCGTGCCCGGCGGCGGTTTTCGGTGGCGCATGGCCGAACGCAGCGCGCGGCAGGTCAGTTGCGCCGACTTCTCCGCGCCCAGCGCCCAGCCGAGCAGGCGACGCGAGTGCCGATCCATCACCGTAGCCAGATAACGCCATGCACCGGATACCTTCAGATACGTCACATCCGTCACCCACACCTGATCGATGCGATCTACAGTCATCGCATGGACCTGGTTGTCGACACTGGCAAAGAAGCGATCGAGCCCCGGGGTGCGCCGATACAGCGTGGCCGAGCAGGCCTGCACGGCATGGTCACGCATCAGCCGTTCGATCCGGCGACGACCCACGTTCTCGCCTTGCTGGCGCAGTTCGGCATGCACGCGCGGGCTGCCATAGGTTTCCCGACTGTCGCGGTGCACCTGGCGAACTCGATCGATCAGGCGTGCATCCTCCTGCGCGCGTTCGCTGGCCGGCCGATCGCGCCAGGCGTAGTAGCCGCTGGCACTGACGCCGAAAAGGCGACAAAGCACTCTCACCGGGGCGACTTCCTGCTGCTGCTCGATGAAGGCAAAGCGTTCGCTTTTCGAGCGGAAGTGAACGCGATCGCTTTTTTTAAAACGTCATGCTCGAGCTTCAGTTGCTCGTAGGCCTTCTTGACCCGACGCAACTCTTTCAGCTCCGCGGCCACCATCGGATCGACCGTCACACCCTTCGTCATGATTTCGCCCTCGCGTGCCTGTTTGCGCCAACGAGACAACATGAAGGGATGGATGTAAAGCGATGCAGCGACATCCTGCACGAGCACGCCGGGAAGCGAACTCAAGCGCACGGCAGTGGCCTTGAATTCGTCGCTGTAGCAAGTGGTGGTTCGGGGGCCTGGCTTGGGCATGGAACACTCCTGAAATGTTAGTTCAGGGTGTCCACTAAAGCGGAGGAACTATCCCGTCCGCTTGGATGACTGGTTAGGGCTGCGCGACGTGCTCAACCCAGATGGACGAACCCGGATGATGCTCTTCGATGGTGCCGATTGCAGCAACTAAGCCCGAACCTTGCAAAGGGACTGTCCGAGCGAAGTCGGTGACTTCGAGCCCTTGGGCGCGCAAACCCGACAACTCAGCAGACGAGAGGACGCCATTGTTGACCCAAAGCGGAGACGGTGGACTACCACCGCATGCTTGGACGAGCTGATCGTAGCCTTGCCTCGTAAGAGCGAAATACGGCACTTGAGCCCTAACGCTTGAGTTAAGCGGCGGCGAAGCCGTCCGCCTTGAACGAATGGTT
>DAHUXL010000081.1 GCA_027307195.1 Rhodanobacter sp.
ACCGGCTTGACCATCAGGTGCACGTCGATCGGCGCCGTGATGCCGTACTTGCGCAACGACTGCAGCACCATCGGGCCGATCGTGAGGTTCGGCACGTAATGGTTGTCCATCACGTCGAAATGCACCCAGTCGGCACCGGCAGCGAGCGCCGCGGCGGTGTCCTCGCCCAGTCGCGCAAAGTCGGCGGCAAGGATGGACGGGGCGATGATCGGGGTTTGCTTGGTCATGTCGGTTGCCGGAATGAGGAGCGAATGCAAAGTCTGCCACGACATTGCCGTCTGGCCCCTCCCCTGCTTTGCAGGGGAGGGAGAACATCTTGCCTACTTGAAGCCGCGCTGTTCCTTGATGCGGTCGTACGCAGCATTGATCTCGCTGGCGCGCGATTCGGCGCGCTTGCGCATGTCTTCGGGCAGGTCGCCGAGGCGATCGGGGTGATGTTCGGAGATCAGCTTGCGATAGGCGCGCTTCACCGCACGATCGTCGGCGCTGCGCTCGATGCCGAGCACGGCGTACGGGTCCGGCCCTTGCGGCGAGCGCTGCGGCGGCACGTAACCGCCGCCGGCCGGGCCGCCGCGTCCGTAACCGCGCTGGCCGCCAGTGCCGGCATTCCAGGCGTAACCCTTCATCGCCATCAGCGCCATCAGCTCCATGTCGCTGACCCGCAGCGCGAACGCGAGCTGGCGCAGGATCGACATCTTCTCCGGCGCCGGGTTGCCCTCGGCCAGCACGGTTTCGATCACCACGTCGAGCACCGGGAACGCGTGGTCGCGGCGCATGCCGACCCAGTTGCGCAGCGCGGTGATGGTCTGGGTGACGTCGAATTCCGGCTGCTTGCCGACGTTGAAGCTGGTCACCGCCTGCTTGCGCAGCTCGGTGTCCAGATTCATCCGGGTCATCAGGCGTTCGGCGATCGCGATCTCCTGCTCCGACACGCGGCCGTCGGATTTCGCCACCGCACCGAGCAGGGTGAACAGCGGACCGACAAAGCCGCCGGCTTCCGGCGTGGCGTTCTTGCGCTGGGTATGGCGCAGGTTGTCGAAGATGAAACCGATCACCGCGCCGGTGATCGCGCCGGGCAGGTGGCCGATGATCAAGCCGAAGAACGCGAACCACAGCGTGTAGGAGAAACTCATGGGTGGGCCCGCGGCTGCGGCGACTGCGCGCTGTACCAGCGTGCCAGCGCATCGAGTTCGGCGTCGCTGACCGGACCGATCGCGGCGCGCATGATCGGCACGTTGCGGCGGCCGTCGCGGTATTGCTTCAGCGCGTCGCGCAGGTAATCCAGCTGCTGGCCGGCCAGGTTCGGCACGCCGGGCATGCTGGCGTGGCCCGTGCTGCCGTGGCAGGCCGCGCACAGGCCCAGTCGGGTCGGCTTCGCCGGGGTCTGTGCGCCGGCCGGGAGGGCAACAAGTAGGCTCAGCGCCACTGACAATGGAATTCGCATCGGCAACACATGGGGACGAGGACGGGCAATTCTAGCAGTGCCCATCGGCACGGCCGGTCGCTGCGGCTTTCCGGCATTCCGGCCACAGCGGCTAGAATAGGCAGCTTCCCCGTCTGCGGAACCCGTCGCCGTGCCCACCACCCTGCTGCAATCGAACCTGCCCGGTCTGCAACTGATCCATCGCGGCAAGGTGCGCGACGTCTACGCATTGGACGACGACCGGCTGCTGATGGTCGCCACCGACCGGCTCTCCGCGTTCGACGTGGTGCTGCCGAACCCGATTCCGGGCAAGGGCGAGATGCTCACCCAGATCTCCAATTTCTGGTTCGGCAAGACCGCG
This sequence comes from Rhodanobacter sp., assembly GCA_027307195.1. Lineage (GTDB taxonomy): Bacteria > Pseudomonadota > Gammaproteobacteria > Xanthomonadales > Rhodanobacteraceae > Rhodanobacter. The sequence continues at coordinate 1,785 of DAHUXL010000081.1, forward strand.
CACCTGCTGCCGAACCATCTGCTCGATGTGCCGCTGGCCGACGTGCTGCCGCCCGGCACCGATCTGGCGCTGTACGAGAAACGCGCGGTGGTGACGCGGCGGCTGAAGCCGGTGCCGGTCGAGGCGATCGCCCGCGGCTACCTGATCGGCTCCGGCTGGAAGGATTACCTAGCCACCGGTTCGCTCTGCGGCATCCGGTTGCCTGCCGGCCTGCAGCAGGCGCAACAGTTGCCCGCGCCGATCTTCACCCCGTCGACCAAGGCCGCCGTGGGCGACCACGACGAGAACGTCAGCTATGACGTGGTGGTCGATGCGGTAGGCAAGGAACTGGCCGACAAGGTGCGCGACGCCACCCTGGCGATCTACCAGTGGGCCGCCGCCTATGCGGCCGAGCGCGGCATCATCATCGCCGACACCAAGTTCGAGTTCGGCACCGACGCCAGCGGCACGCTGTACGTGATGGACGAGATGCTGACGCCGGATTCCTCTCGCTTCTGGCCCGCCGAGGAGTACCGCGTCGGGATCAGTCCGCCCAGCTACGACAAGCAGTTCGTGCGCGATTATCTCGAGACGCTGGACTGGAACAAGACCGCGCCCGGCCCGGTGATCCCGGACGAGGTGATCGCGCGCACCGCCGCCAAGTACGCCGAGGCCTTGCAGCGCCTTGCCGGCATCCAACTCAGCTGAATTCCGACGAGGGAAAGCCCATGCGCACGATGCAGGACTGGCTCGACAGTTACAGCGGCGACCACCAGAACCCGACCAACCGGTTGTTCCACTGGTTCTGCGTGCCGCCGATCGTGTGGTCGGTGATCGCGCTGCTGTGGACGATCCCGGTACCGGCCACGTTGTTCCGCCCCGGCACGGTGGCGGTGGCGGTGATGGTGCTGGCGTTCTACTGGTACTGGAAGCACTCGCACCGGCTGGCACTCGCGCTGCTGATCGCGTTCGCGCTGCTCGGCCTGCTCACCAACCTCCTGTACTACCGGCTCGGCGGCGCCTCGTTGTGCTATCTGGCGATCGGCGTGTTCGTGGTAGCGTGGATCGGCCAGTTCATCGGCCACCAGTTCGAAGGGCGCCGCCCCAGTTTCCTCACCGATCTGTCGTATCTGCTGATCGGCCCGGCGTGGCTGATGGCCAAGCTGCTGCGCGCACTGGGGTTCAAGCAAGTCACATGACCACCCTGCTTACCGTGATCAGCAGCCTGCTCTGGTGGGTGCTGTACAGCAGCATGGCTGCGCTGGTGTTTGCCCTGATCGGCTGGTCGGTGCTGCGCTGGACCGAACGCTGCGCGGTGGTGTTCAACCGCATCTATTTCGCCTGCCTGCTGTGGACCATGATCGGCATGCTGCTGGTCGTCGGCGCGGCCGCGTACGAAGGTCACCTGCATCCGCCCTACGCGGCGCTGCTGAGTTCCGGCCTGCTGCGCTGTGCGCTGGTGCTGGACATGCTGATCGGCACCGTCCTGCTGTGGCGGCTCACCCCGCGCATCGACGCGCGCCGCATTCGCCCCGGCAGTGCCTGCATGGCGGTGGCCGTGATCATGGCGATCAGCTTCGGGATTGCTACCAGCCTGGCCTGATCCGGTCACGGCTGCATCCTAGAGAGGGCGGAGTTGATCCGCCCTCTCTGCATCTGAACTACTGAAAACCTCAGTGCATGCCGAACATCGCGATGCCGAACACCATCGCCAGAACCACGCCGATGATCAGCGCCAGCACAAAGCCGATCACCATATAGACCAGCTGTACCAGACAGGCCTTGCCGAAACCGATCTGGCTGCCGTCCTGCGCCAGCAACAGATAATTCACCACCGCGGCGCCGACGAGGAAATTCACGATCGCCGGCAGTAGCCCGCCCCCGTGCAGCAGCATGCCCAGCACCACCGACGCCGCCACTACGGCAATAAACGTCAGCACCACCGCACCCAGCGCGCGCAGGTAGGACGGCATGTAACCGACCACCAGCCGGAACGCCAGGCACAGCACCAGCGCGCCAATCAGGATGCCACCCACGATCATGATCAGCATGGCCATCATGCCCATGCCGGCCAGCGCCGCAAACGACGAAGTACCCATGAAGTCTCCCCTTGTGATGTCGAAGAAACCGTCGCCCGGCACTCCCCATGCCAGCCCCCGACGGTGGCGCCAGCCTAGCCGATTCCATCGCCAGATGCGTGGCGGCACTGTCTCCCGCCGCGAGACGGGGGCAAGCTATACAACCCGCTCGCTTGAGAGATCCCATGAGCCTGCGCAGCCTGTTCGTCGACTTCAACAGTTACTTTGCCTCGGTCGAACAGCACGAGGATCCGACCCTGCGCGGACGACCGGTCGGCGTGGCCCCGGTCGCCGCCGAAACCAC
>DAHUXL010000083.1 GCA_027307195.1 Rhodanobacter sp.
TCACCGACAACACGCCGGCGCGCTTCGAGGCGTACGGCTGGAACGTGATCCGTGGTGTGGACGGCCATGACGCCGAGGCGGTGAAGAAGGCGATTGCCGCCGCTACCGCGCAGAGCGACAAGCCGACGCTGATCTGTGCCAGGACCATCATCGGTTTCGGCGCGCCGCACAAGCAGGGCAAGGAAGAGAGCCACGGTGCACCGCTGGGCAAGGACGAGATCGCCGCCGCCCGCGCGCAACTCGGGTGGAACTACGCACCGTTCGAGATCCCCGCGGAGATCTACGCCGGTTGGGATCACAGAAAGTCAGGTAATGAACACGAACAGGCCTGGAATGCCGCGTTCGCGAAATACGCTGCCGCGTATCCGGAACTGGCCGCCGAATTCAAGCGCCGTCTCGCTGGTGAACTCCCGGCCGACTGGGCGGCGAAGTCGCAGGCGTATATCGCGAAACTCCAGGCGGAAGGCCCGGAAGTGGCCTCGCGCAAGGCCTCGCAGATGACGCTGGATGCGTTCGGTCCGTTGCTGCCGGAACTGATCGGCGGCTCGGCCGATCTGGCCGGCTCCAACCTGACCAAGTGGAAGGGGAGTCTCGACGCCGCCACCGGCAACAGTGCGGATGGCAAGGGCAACTACGTCTACTACGGCGTGCGCGAGTTCGGCATGACCGCGATCGCCAACGGCGTGGCGCTGCATGGCGGCTTCATCCCGTACGACGCCACCTTCCTGGTGTTCTCCGACTACGCACGCAACGCGGTGCGCATGAGCGCGCTGATCCCGGCGCACGCGATCCACGTCTACACGCACGATTCGATCGGTCTTGGCGAGGACGGCCCGACCCACCAGCCGGTCGAGCACATGGCCAGCCTGCGCTACATCCCGAACAACCAGTTGTGGCGGCCGTGCGACGCGGTGGAATCGGCGGCGTCATGGAAGGCGGCGATCGAGCGCAAGGGTGCGCCGTCGTGCCTGATCTTCTCGCGGCAGAACCTCAAGCATCAGCAACGCAGCGAGCAGCAGGTCGCCGACATCATGCGTGGCGGCTATGTGCTGTCCGATCCGCTGGACACGAAGTTCCAGGCGATCCTGATCGCCACCGGCTCGGAAGTAGAGCTGACGATGGAAGCCTCGCGCGCGCTGGCGCAGCAGGGCGTGGGCGTGCGCGTGGTGTCGATGCCGTGCACCGAGGTATTCGATGCACAGCCGCTGGAGTACCGCGAAGGCGTGCTGCCGGGCTGGTGCCGCGCACGCGTGGCGGTGGAAGCGGCGACCGCCGACTTCTGGTGCAAGTATGTGGGTCTGGATGGCGAGGTGGTCGGCATGACCACGTTCGGTGCCTCGGCGCCGGCGCCACAGTTGTTCGAGCACTTCGGTTTCACGGTGGCGCATGTGATCGATGCGGTGAAGCGCGTTATCCGCTGAGTCTCCGCGACGGATACAAAAAAGGCCGCGGCTATGCCGCGGCCTTTTTCATGTGCGGCATGGAATTCAGTCGAACAGCAGTCTGGCCAGTTCGTCCGGTGTTGCGGCGATCGCGCTGGCGCCGGCCTGTTCCAGTTCGGCGCGGCTGCCGAAGCCCCACAGCACGCCAAAACCGCGTACCTGGTTGGCGACCGCGCCGTCGATGTCGAAATGGCGGTCGCCGATCATCACCGTGTCCCCTGGCTCGGTGCCGAAGTCCACCAATGCCTCGGCAATCATCGAGGCCTTCTCGCTGTGCGGACTGTCCGGGTGCGGGCCGTACAGGCGCAGGAAGGCTTCGCCGAACGGCAGGTGCGCGATGATCGGCGCGGCGTGCCGCTGCGGCTTGCTGGTCACCACGGCGAGCCGATGACCAGCGGCAAGCAATTGCTCGATCAGCGCTTCGATGCCCGGATAGACCTCATGCTCGCGCCAGCCGTGCGTGTTGAAACGCTCGTGGTAGTACTCCACGGCTGCTTCGATCCGCGCGACGTCGTGATCCAGCAGCGGCGCGAAACTGTGCCGCAATGGCGGACCGATCCAGCGACGCAGTTCCTCATGCGCCGGCGCGGGAACATCCAGCCGCGCCAGCGCATGTTTCACGCACGCGGTGATGCCATGCTCGGAATCGATCAGGGTGCCGTCGAGGTCGAACAGGCAGAGCATTACTTCGTGGCCCGCGCCTTCAATGCGGTGACCGCCGGCAGCTCCTTGCCTTCGAGGAATTCGAGGAAGGCACCGCCGCCGGTGGAGATGTAGGACACCTTGTCGGCGATGCCGTACTTGTCGACCGCGGCCAGCGTGTCGCCGCCGCCGGCGATCGAGAACGCGTTTGACTCGGCGATCGCATGGGCCAGCGTCTCGGTGCCCTTGCCGAATGCGTCGAACTCGAACACACCGACCGGACCGTTCCACACTACCGTGCCGGCCTTGGCGATCAGCTCGGCGTAGCGCCTGGCGGTCTCCGGCCCGATGTCGAGGATCATCTCGCCATCGCCGACCTGGTCGACCGGTTTCACCGTGGCCGGTGCCTGCGCGGAAAATGCCGGTGCCACCACTACGTCGACCGGCATCGGCACTTCGGCGCCGCGGCGCCTGGCGTCGGCCAGTACCTTCTTCGCCGCGTCGATCAGGGCCGGCTCGTACAGCGAGTTGCCGACCGAGTGGCCCATCGCGGCGATGAAGGTGTTGGCGATGCCGCCGCCGACGATCAGCTGGTCGACCTTGCCGATCAGGTTGTCGAGCAGGGTCAGCTTGGTCGAGACCTTGGATCCGGCGACGATCGCCAGCAACGGATGCGCCGGATGCTCCAGTGCCTTGCCCAGCGCGTCCAGCTCGGCGCAAAGCAGCGGGCCGGCAGCGGCAATCGGGGCGAACTTGATCACGCCGTGGGTCGAGGCCTGGGCGCGGTGCGCGGTGCCGAACGCGTCCATCACGAAGATGTCGCACAGCGCGGCATATTTCTTCGCCAGTGTTTCGTCGTCCTTGCCCTCGCCGACGTTCATGCGGCAGTTTTCCAGCAGCACCACTTCACCGGCAGCCACCTCGACGCCGTCGAGGTAATCGGCCACCAGCCGTACCGGTGTGCCGAGCTGCTCGCGCAGCCAGGCAGCGACCGGTGCCAGCGAGGACTCGGCATCGAACTGGCCTTCCTTCGGCCGGCCCAGATGCGACAGCACCAGCACGCGCGCACCCGCATCGCGGGCGGCCATGATCGTCGGCAACGCGGCGTCGAGGCGCTGGGTCGAGGTGATCTGGCCGTGGTCATCGATCGGCACATTCAGGTCTTCGCGGATCAGCACGCGCTGGTCGCGCAAATCAAGGTCACTCATGCGGATGACTGACACGGCAGAACTCCAGTAGTGGGTCGAGTTCGCCCTGGCTGGGCGGCAACCGCCTATTGTCCGACGCGTTGCCTGTCGACGCAAACGACGGCCGGTCAGGCCGGATGGCCGAAGAAGGCGTTGCGACCGGCCATATGTCGAGGCCACACTGCGGCTAAACTGCGGTTACTCGTCCAAGGGGATGGTTCATGGCTACTGGTCTGGTGCTGTACGGCTACTGGCGTTCCAGTGCCGCCTATCGCGTGCGTATCGCGCTGAATCTGAAGGGTTTGAGTTACGAGACGCGACCGGTGCACCTGATGCGCGATGGCGGCGAGCAACATGCGGAGGGTTACCGCATGCTCAATCCGCAGGAGCTGATCCCCTGTCTGCTCGATGGCGACCGCGTGGTCACCCAGTCGCTGGCGATCATGGAATACCTCGACGAGATGCATCCCGAACGGGAGACGGCGCTGCTGCCGGTCGATGCGCGCAGCCGCGCACAGGTGCGTGCGCTGGCGATGGCGGTGACCTGCGACATCCATCCGTTGGGCAATCTGCGCGTACTGCAGCAGCTCGAAGCGCAGTTCGGTGCCAGCGAGGAGCAACGCGCAGCGTGGTCGCGGTATTGGATCGCCAGTGGCTTCAAGGCGATCGAGGCGATGCTGACGGAGAGTGCGGCGACCGGCCGTTACTGCCACGGCGAGACGCCGAGCATGGCTGACGCCTGTCTGGTGCCGCAGGTCTACAACGCGCTGCGCTGGAAA
>DAHUXL010000085.1 GCA_027307195.1 Rhodanobacter sp.
CGACCTGTCGGTGGCGATGATGACCGGTGCGATCGGCATGCTGCTGTCCGGCGTGCTGAACATGGACGAGGCATACAAGGCGATCAACTGGAAGACGATTTTTGTCACGGCGTGTCTGATCCCGCTGGGGTGGTCGATGGATGCCACCGGCACCGCCGCATGGATCGCGCAGGTCGTGCTGGAACATCTGGGCGGCGCATCACCGTGGGTGCTGCAGGCGTGCCTGGCCATCCTCACCCTGCTGTTCTCGCAGGTGATGTCAAACGTCGGCGCCACCGTGATGATGGTGCCGATCGCGATCAGCGTGGCCGTCGCCACCGGTGGCAACCCGTCGGCCTATGCGCTGATCGTGGCGGTGTCCTCGTCCAACACCTTCCTGCTCAGCTCCGGCCATCCGGCGCTGATGATGGTCACCGGCCCCGGCGGCTACAAGGGCAAGGATTTCCTGCGCGTCGGCGCACCGCTCACCGTGCTGGTACTCGTGGTGACCTTGCTCGCGATCAATCTGATGTTCCATTGAACCCGATATGCAATTCGCGCGCGTCTTGTTGAGTATCGTGCCGGTTATGACCATCCCCGTCGTCGGGATCAGACAGCGGGAAGTCGCCGGCAACTGTCTGCACGACTGATCAGGCTCTCGGCAGCAAATGAATCACCCCGTCCTGCACCTGCAACGCAACCTCGCGCAGATGTTCGCCGCGGCACGGGCCGGCGATGCACAAGCCATCGGCCTGGTTGAAGGTGGCGCCGTGTACGGCGCAGATCAGGGTGTCGTTCTTCAGCAGGAATTTGCCGGGGGCGTAGTCGAGCCGGCGAGCGGTATGCGGGCAGATGTTGAGATAGCCGCGCACCTGCTCGCCGCGCCGCAACAGGATCACGCTGCTCTGTTTGGGATCGACCCCGCCATCGGCCAGCATGGCGTCGACCGCGGTGGCGCCGCCATCGGGAATCTCGTCCAGCCGGCAGAGTGCCTGCTGGTCTGGCGATTCGACGGGGAAAACTGTATCCATCGGCACTTGCCTCGGGAGCCGGATGGCCCCATCGTTACACGCGTAAGTCGTTGATTTTACCACACGGATTTTTAACACATGCACTTTTCCATGCCTTCCATGCGTCGCCCTCGCCATCCACTGGTTCGTGCCTTGTCGCTGCTGTTGGGCGTGGCCTTGATTGGCGTGTTGCTGGTATTCGGGCTGGTAGTCGCCGGTGTCCTGCTGGTTGGCAGCGTCGTGCTGCTGGCCGTGCGTCAGTGGAAGCTCGGCCGCGCTCCGGCGAAGCCCGCTGCGCCGAATGCGGCCCATCAGCCGGCCGTGCTGGAAGGCGAGTTCGTGGTGATCCGGCAGGGTCGTCCGGTCGCGCACTGAGCGGAAGCATCACAACCAAAACCGCCCCATGACGGGAAAGCTGCTTGGCGACAAGCGCAGTGGGGTCGCGGATAATGCGCCGTCCCCACACGATCCGCCCCCATGTCCGATAGCTCTGCAGGTGCCACGGCGGCATCGCCGCGCAACCTGACCGAGCCCCGCTTCCTGATACCGCTGGCGCTGTTCGCGCTGTACGTGATCTGGGGTTCGACCTATCTGGGCATCCGTTACGCGCTGGAAAGCTATCCGCCGTTCGTGCTGGCAGGTGTCCGTTTCCTGTGCGCCGGCGTCGCGCTGTACGGCTTTCTGCGCCTGCGCGGAATGGCGCCACCGACGCCATTGCAGTGGCGCAATGCCGCGTTCACCGGCCTGCTGCTGCTCGGCATGGGCAATGGCCTGGTGTGTTTTGCCGAGGAGCGGGTGAGCTCGGGCATCGCTGCCGTGGCGGTGGCCAGCATGCCGCTGTTCGCTGCATTGTTTTCCGGCATGTACGGCGAGTGGCCGAACCGACGCGAGAGCGTCGGCCTGGCGATCGGCTTTGCCGGCGTGATCGTGCTGAACCTGGGCAGCAGCCTGTCCGG
>DAHUXL010000135.1 GCA_027307195.1 Rhodanobacter sp.
CGTCCTTGTCGGACTCGTCGCGCAGCTCGCTGATGCCTTCGAGCTTCTTTTCCTTGACCAGCTCGGCGATCTTCTCGATCAGCCGCGCCTTGTTCACCTGGTACGGCAGCTCGTGGACGATGATCGTCTCGCGGCCGTTCGGCTCGGTCTCGATCTCTGCTCTGGCGCGAACCAGGATGCGGCCGCGACCGGTGCGGTACGCCTCGATGATGCCGGAGGAGCCATTGATGATGCCGTAGGTCGGAAAATCCGGCCCCGGAATGTATTGCATCAGATCGTCGATGCCGAGTGACGGATCCTCGATCAGCGCCATCGTCGCCGCGATCACCTCGTTGAGGTTGTGCGGCGGAATGTTGGTAGCCATGCCGACGGCGATGCCGGCCGAACCGTTGATCAGCAGGTTCGGCACGCGCGCCGGCAATACCAGCGGCTCGTGTTCGCTCTCGTCGTAGTTCGGCCCGAAGTCGACGGTTTCCTTGTCGATGTCGGCCAGCAATTCGTGCGTAAGCCGCGACATGCGCACTTCGGTGTATCGCATCGCGGCTGCGTTGTCGCCATCGACCGAGCCGAAGTTGCCCTGGCCATCGACCAGCAGGTAGCGCAGCGAGAATGGCTGCGCCATGCGCACGATCGCGTCGTAGACCGACTGATCGCCATGCGGATGGTATTTACCGATCACGTCACCGACCACGCGGGCCGACTTCTTGTACGGTTTGTTCCAGACGTTGCCCAGTTCATTCATCGCAAACAGCACGCGGCGATGCACCGGTTTCAGACCATCGCGGACATCCGGCAGGGCGCGCCCCACGATCACGCTCATGGCGTAGTCGAGGTAGCTCTGGCGCATCTCGTCTTCGATGTTGACGCGAATGATTTCTTTGGCGAGTTCTGCCATGAATTTTCATTTCCTTGATGACGTAGAAGGACGCTGGCGCCGCGCCCCCAGCGCATGCGCAAGCGACCCGAAATCAACCTGTGAAGTGTAGCACGAATGACATCAAAACGTCAGGATTTAATTGTTGTAGATCAATAACTTATGGCGACGTTTTGGGGCGCATGAAAAGCATTCCCCGGGCTGTCGAAAAATTGACCAGCGCGGCGACCACCGAACCCGCTGCGATGGTCCCCACGGGCCACCGGTGCAAGCCTGAAAATTCGACAACCACCGTGCGCAGACCCTGCAAATCATCTCAGGGCAGCAGCTTCACCACCCGAACATCGCCTGCATCGCGAGGCTGTTCGGCCGTTCGATCACGCCGCGTTCGGTCACGATCGCATCGATCAGTTCCGCCGGTGCCACGTCGAATACCGGGTTCCACGCCTGCGCACCTTCGACCACGGTGCGTTTCCCCGCGGTGCTGAGCAGCTCGGCGGGGTCGCGCAGTTCAATCTCGATTTCCTCGCCGGTACCGGTGGCCATGTCGACCGTCGAGGACGGTGCCACCACCATGAACTTCACGCCGTGGTATTTCGCGGCAATCGCCAACTGATAGGTACCGATCTTGTTCGCGGTATCGCCGTTGGCGGCGATCCGGTCGGCGCCCACGATCACCCATTGCACGGCACCGGATTTCATCAGATGCGCAGCGGCGGAATCGGCAATCAGTTGCGCCGGAATTCCATCGCGGACCAGCTCCCACATGGTCAGACGAGCACCCTGCTGCCACGGCCGGGTTTCGCCGGCGTAGACCCGGCTGATCCGTCCGGCCGCCACACCGGCGCGGATCACACCCAGCGCCGTACCGTAACCGGCGGTAGCCAGTGAACCGGTATTGCAGTGGGTCAACACACCCGAGCCCGCGGTGATCAGCGACGCGCCGAGTTCGCCCATGTGCCGGTTCGCAGCCAGGTCCTCGTCCTGGATCGCCTGCGCCTCGCGCACCAGCGCTTCGGCGTTGGCGCCGGCAGCGAGGCGCTTTTTCATCCGGTCGAGTGCCCACATCAGGTTCACTGCGGTGGGCCGCGCCGCACGCAGCATCGCCAACACCTCATCCAGCGCGGCATGCTGCTGCGCCGCCATCGCCACGCCCCATGCCGCGGCAATGCCGATCGCCGGTGCGCCGCGAACAGTGAGATCGCGGATCGCCTGGGTTACCTGCGCCGCGTCACGGCAATCAATCCAGCGTTCTTCGCCAGGTAGCAGACGCTGATCGAGCAGGCGCAGATGGTCGCCTTGCCACTGCACGGCGCGGATGGAATCGTGGGTTTCGATGTGCGTAGTCATCCGCGCATTATCGCCGAAGCGGATGCGGGCAACGACAGCAGCATTCGAAATCATGGATGGTATTTTTGCCTGCCGATAACCGTGACACGCGATATCGAACGGGCACCTGTCAGGACGCCTCGGGCATCACCAGCCACATGATCAGGTAAAGCAGGATCCCGGACCCGCCCAGCAAGGTAAGCACGATCCATGCAACCCGTACCAGGGTCGGATCCCAGCCGTAATACTCGGCGATTCCGGCGCAGACACCGGCCAGTGTCCGGTTGCTGCGGGAGCGGCACAAACGTTTATCCGTACTCACTTGTCTATCCCCATCTGAAATCAATCGCGTTGAAATCAATCACGTGCATGCAGCCACTGGTGGATGGCTGGCGGAACCTCGCGTTGCGCGCGGCCAGAGACGTAGATGCCGATGTGGCCACCCTTGAACGCGAGCTGGGTGTAGTCGGTGGTGCCGACATGCTTGCCCAATGCGCGCGAGGCATCCGGCGGCACCAGATGATCCTGCTCGGCGAAGATGTTCAGCACCGGCTGGGTGATCATGCCCAGATCCACCGGCTTGCCGCCGATCTCGAGCGTGCCCTTGACCAGCTTGTTGTCCTGGTAGAAATCCTTGATGAACTGGCGGAATGTCTCGCCGGCCTGATCCGGCGAGTCGAAGATCCAGCGCTCCATGCGCAGGAAATTCTCCAGCTCGGTCGGGTTGTCGAGGATGTCGACCATGCCGATGTATTTCTGCTGGTTCAGCCGCACCGGCTTCAGCGTGAGGTAGACGTAGTTCATCAGCCCGGCGGGGATATTGCCCATGGTGTCGACGAACAGGTCCACATCCATGTTGCGGCACCAGTGCGACAGCATGTTGTCCGGCGTGTGGAAATCCACCGGCGTGACCATGGTGATCAGGTTCTTCACCTTGTCCGCGTGCAACGCGGTGTAGCAAAGCGAGAACGCACCACCCTGGCAGATGCCGAGCAGATTGATCGCGTCGAGATCGTGACGTTGCCGCACCGCATCGACGCAACGATCGAGATAGCCGTTGATGTAATCGTCCAGGGTCAGCCAGCGATCGGCGCCGTCGGGATAACCCCAGTCGATCAGGTAGACGTCCTCGCCCTGCTCCAGCAGGTTGCGCACCATCGACCGGTCGGCCTGCAGATCGGTCATCCACACCGTGTTGACCAACGCATAGACGATCAGCAACGGCGTCTTCGAAGTGGCCTTGCCGTGACCGGTGAAGTGCCACACCTTCAGCTTGTCTTCGCTGTAAACCAGCTCACGTGGTGTGTTCGCATACTCGGGCTCGCGCATGCTGCGCAGGTGACCCATGCCGGCGGCGAGCTTGCGCTGGAACGCGGCGATATCGCCAAGGGCCTTGGTCGGGTCGATGCGCAATGGCGTGTACATGACGATCTCTCCTTACTTGCGCTTGCGCGGGCTGGTGCGGGATTGGGATGCGGCGGCAGACTTGGCCTTGCCGGCCGTCGTCGTATGCACTGCCTTTGCCGGAGCCTTCGAAACGGACTTCTTTACTGCCGAAGTCGACGGCCTGGCCGGCGCAGCCCTCTTCGCGGCAGGTGACGCGGCTGGACCACTGGCCATCTGACGCTTCAGCGCAGCCAGTTCGCGACGCAGCGCCATGATCTCATCAGTGTGGTCTGCGGGCGCCGGTGCCCGGCTGGCACGGAATTCGCGACGCAAGGCCTGCACTCGCTCGCCGAGACTCGACACCTCGCTGCGCGTCGGTACGCCGAGTTGCTGGCAGAACTGCTCGGTCTGTTGCTGCTGCATCTGGCGCACGCGCATCTGCGTGTTGACCATCTCACCGTAAGCTTCGCGAAACTCATCGGTCAGCGCGATCTCGGCATAGGCCTCTTCGGCGGCGTCTATCCACAGGTCATACAGCGCCTTCAGCGAATCGACCTGGCGACCCGGCTCGGCGCGTTCTGCCAACTTGTCCTGCAGGCGCTGCATCGCCTGCGCGTTGGAGCGCTGAATCAACGCCTGATAACGCGCGGAAGCCTGCAACGACTCCAGCACGGCAGCGGCCATCGCCTGGTGCTTCATCTGTTGTTCGCGATCCTGACCAAAGGCTGGTGTCGGCCCATGCGCGCCCGGCAGATCACCAAAACCACCGTGCTGCGCCGCCTGCATCCACGACTGCCATTGCCGCGCAAAGCCTTCCGCGCCAGCGCCGGCACTGTCGATGCCGCCGAACGCCTGCGCAAACGGCTGGCTGGCACCACCGAACAGTTGCTGCAGTTGCTGACGCCAATCGACCGGCTGGGCCGCGGCACCGCTGGCGGCGGCGCCCTGCATCCAGTCAAAGTATCCCTTCAGGCCGGCCAGTGTGCGTTCCAGCGTGTCGTTGCCTGAGGCAGGTGCTGTCGGCGGCGTGAAAAATGGATTGGCTGCGGGCTGAGGCTGCTGCTGTTGCAGCTGGCGCGTCCAGGCATCCCATGACTGCTGCGCCAGGGTCTGATAGTCCCTGATGAAATCGTTCGCGGGATCAGCCATCGGTGCGTCCTCATGCGTGGTTACCAAGCATCCTAGCAAAAACGTATTGCACAAAATCACCAACGACAGAACGCACAAGGCCCGGCATGAGCCGGGCCTTGTGGAATCACGCTGACCTTGAAACTCAGGCGGTGGCGTCGCTGGCGCGCTCGTCTTCGGTCACGGCTTTCATCGACAGGCGGATACGGCCCTGCTTGTCCACTTCCAGCACCTTGACCTTGACGATGTCGCCTTCCTTGAGCTTGTCGGAAACCTTCTCGACACGCTCATCGGAGATCTGCGACACGTGCACCAGACCATCCTTGCCCGGCATGATCGTGACGAATGCACCGAAGTCCATCAGCTTGGCGACCTTGCCCTCGTAGATGCGGCCCGGCTCGACGTCGGAGACGATCTGCTCGATGCGCTTGCGTGCGGCTTCACCGGCTTCGCGATTGACCGAGCCGACGATGATGGTGCCGTCGTCGCTGATGTCGATCGTGGTGCCGGTCTCTTCGGTGATCGAACGGATCGTGGCGCCACCCTTGCCGATCACTTCGCGGATCTTGTCCGGATGGATCTTGATGGTGATCAGGCGCGGAGCGTATTCGCTCATTTCCGAGCGGGCCGTGGTCAACGCCTTGGCCATTTCGCCGAGAATGTGCAGACGACCACGCTTGGCCTGCTCCAGCGCCACCTTCATGATCTCTTCGGTGATGCCGTCGATCTTGATGTCCATCTGCAGCGCGGAGATGCCATCGGCACTGCCGGCCACCTTGAAGTCCATGTCGCCGAGGTGATCCTCATCGCCCAGGATGTCGGACAGTACGACGAAGTCGCTGCCTTCCTTGACCAGGCCCATCGCGATACCAGCCACCGGCGCCTTCAACGGCACGCCCGCGTCCATCATCGCCAGCGAGGAACCGCACACCGAGGCCATCGACGAGGAACCGTTGGACTCGGTGATTTCCGAGACCACGCGCACCACGTACGGGAATTCCTCGATCGTCGGCTTCACTGCCTGCACGCCGCGCTTGGCAAGACGGCCGTGGCCGATCTCACGACGCTTCGGCGCACCGAAACGACCAGCCTCACCCACCGAGAACGGGGGGAAGTTGTAATGGAACAGGAACGGATCCTTCGACTCGCCACCCGGCGCATCAATGATCTGCGCATCGCGCGTGGTGCCCAGCGTAATGACGACCAGGGCCTGCGTCTCGCCGCGTGTGAACAGCGCCGAGCCGTGGGTACGCGGCAGCACGCCGACGCGTGCGGTGATCGCGCGCACGTCGTCGAGCTGACGGCCGTCGATGCGCACCTTGGTCTTCAACACGCTGTCGCGCATGGTGTGGTATTCGAGCTCGCCGAACTCCTTCGACAATTCAGCAGACGCCCAGCCGTTCGCTTCGGCCTGCGCCTTCAGCTCAGCCAGCACGTCGGCCTTGATCGCGGAAATCGCGTCGCGGCGCTGCAGCTTGTCGCGCACCTGGAACGCTTCGTCCAGCTTGCTGCCGACGGCGCCCTTGAGCGCGGCGACCAGCGACTCGTTGCGCGCCGGTGCCTTCCAGTCCCACGACGGCTTGGCGCCTTCGGCAGCCAGCTCGGCGATCGCACGGATCGCGGTCTGCATCTGCTGGTGACCGAACATCACCGCGCCGAGCATCACATCCTCGGACAGCAGCTGGGCTTCGGATTCCACCATCAGCACCGCACCGGCGGTACCGGCAACGACCAGATCCAGCTGCGAGGTCTTCAGCTCGGTGGCCGTCGGGTTCAGCAGGTACTGGCCGTTGGCGTAACCGACGCGGGCCGCACCGATCGGACCCTTGAACGGGATACCGGCCAGCGACAGCGCGGCAGACGCACCGAGCAGCGCGACGATGTCGCCGTCAACCTCGGGGTTGAGCGAGACGACCTGCGCGATGACCTGCACTTCGTTCTTGAAGTCTTCCGGGAACAGCGGGCGTACCGGGCGATCGATCAGACGCGAGGTCAGCGTCTCCTTCTCGGTCGGACGGCCTTCGCGCTTGAAGAAGCCGCCCGGGATACGGCCGGCGGAGTAGAACTTTTCCACATAGTCCACGGTGAGCGGGAAGAAATCCTGCCCTTCCTTCTGCTTGGTGGCCGCCACCGCGGTGACCAGCACCACGGTGCCGCCCATGCTGGCCATCACCGCGCCGGACGCCTGGCGGGCAATTTCGCCCGTCTCCAGCGTGACTTCGTGACTACCGTACTGGAATGACTTGGTTACTTTTGCCACGTGCTTAATTCCTGCTCTGATTGAGAAGTGCGCCCACGGATGGGCGCCTCTTGATCTTCGCGTTCACGGATGAACGCACGAATTACCGCCGCAGGCCGAGGCGTTCGATCAGGGTCTGGTAGCGCGCAAGATCGCGATCTTTCAGATAGCTGAGCAGGCGCTTGCGCTGGTTGACCAGCTTCAGCAGACCACGGCGGGAATGGTGATCCTGCTTGTGGTCCTTGAAGTGGCCGGTGAGGTGGTCGATGCGGGCGGACAGCAGGGCCACCTGGACTTCGGTCGAACCGGTGTCGTTCGGCACGCGGCCGAAATCAGCAATGATCTTGCCGGTCTGTTCTGCGGTAAGGGACATGGGTATACGTTTCCTTGGAAAGGCGATGCGAAGCTTGTGCTTGCATCATCGCGATGACGCAAGCACAAGCTTCGCCTAGATGAATGAAAGCGTTGAAATAACCTGTCTATTCTACTGATGGGAGTGGTGTTACAACAAGTGCGGAGCGGCGTATCGGGCCAATTTCTTCAGTCAGACGGCAGGTTGAAGCCGCGCAGGATGCGCGCACGGCCTTCATCATCCAGTTCCAGCAGCGCCAGCAGTGCGCCGTCACTGGCATAGGCGGCACAGCGGCCGGTCGACGGGGCTTGCGGCAGCGGGATCTGCTGGCCGCGCGAAATCGCCATGCTTTGGGCTTCATCGAGCTGCAGCACCGGCAAATCGGACAATCCGGCCGACAGCGGCAACAACCACGCCAGCAACGCTTTGTCGCCCTGTTCCGCCGCCTGCTGCAATTGCTCCAGCGTCACCATGCGCGGCTCGCGGAACGGTTCCACCCACAGCCGGCGCAGGGCGGTCAGATGCGCACCGCAGCCCAGATCCTCACCCAGATCCACCGCCAGCGAGCGCACATAGGTACCGGAGCCGCATTCCACGTGCAGGGTCAGCGTGTCATCCGTGCATGCCAGCAGATCCAACCGGTGGATCTCCACTTCGCGTGGCGGCACTTCGACCCTCTCGCCACGGCGCGCCTTCGCATATAGCCGCTCGCCATCCTGCTTGAGCGCCGAATACATCGGCGGCACCTGCAGGATGCGTCCACGAAGCTTGGTCAGCGCCGTCTCGATGCTTGCCTCATTGAGCGCCGGTACCGGGCGCTGCCGCACGATCTCGCCTTCGCAATCGGCCGTATCGGTAGTGATGCCGAGCCGGCACTCGGCCACATAGGCCTTGCGCGCACCGAGCAGGCTGCCGGCCAGCTTGGTTGCCTCGCCGAAACATAGCGGCAGCAGGCCCGTAGCCAGCGGATCGAGCGCGCCGGTATGACCGCCCTTGGCCGCACGCAGTAGTTTGCGCACGGACTGCAACGCCTGGTTGGAGCTCAGGCTCAATGGTTTGTCGAGCAGAACGATGCCGTGCAGGTCACGGTGCTGGATACGCGGCAGACGACTCATCGGTTCAGCAGCACCCAACGTTGCGGCTCAATCCTGCTTGTCCCCGCCGGGCGGCGTCAGTTTGCGTGCCTGTTCGCGCAGCAAGGTTTCAATCCGCTCGCCCTTGTCGACCGAGTCGTCATACTTGAATTTCAATTCCGGCACCCGGCGCATGCGCATGCCGCTGTGTGCCAGCGAATGGCGGATCTCGTGACCGATCTCGTTAAGCGCCTTCACCGCCGGCAGACCCTGTTCGGGCAGCATGGCGGTCACCCAGACGGTGGCCCAGTCCAGGTCGCGGGTGATTTCCACGTCCGACACGCTGACCGACGGCAGCCCGTGATCGCGCACGGCCGCATGCACCAGCAAACCCAGTTCGCGGCGCAACTCGGCACCGATACGGTCGGTACGTTTGAAATCACGGGATGGCATAAAGAACTCCTTGAAAAACAAAGGGACGAGCGACGGGTAGCGAGGGTGTCATGTCGGACTTCAGGCGAAGATTCTCACTTTGCCTGGTGCCGCATCCTGCGCTCTCGCTACCCGTCCCTCGCCCCTTGTTGTTACAGCGTGCGTGCCACTTCGGTGCGCTCGAAGCACTCGATCTGGTCGCCAGGCTTCACGTCGTTGTACTGCTTGACCGCGATGCCGCATTCCATGCCGTTGCGCACTTCGTCGACCAGCTCCTTGAAGCGGCGCAGCGATTCCAGCTCGCCTTCGAAGATCACCACGTTGTCGCGCAGCACGCGGATCGGCTTGCTACGCTTGACCGTACCTTCGGTGACCATGCAACCGGCCACGGCGCCGAACTTGGAACTGCGGAACACGTCGCGGACCTCGGCCGTGCCGATGATGTCCTCGCGCACTTCCATGCCGAGCAGACCGGTGGCCGCCTGAGTCACCTGATCGATCACGTCATAGATGATCGAGAAGTAGCGCACGTCCAGGCCAGCGGTTTCGATCACCTTGCGGGCCGATGCATCGGCGCGCACGTTGAAGCCGATAATCAGCGCCTTCGAAGCCGCCGCCAGAGTGGCGTCGGATTCGTTGATGCCGCCCACGCCGGACGAGACCACGTTGACACGGACCCGCTCGTTGCCGATCTGGGTCAGCGATTCGCGCAGTGCCTCGACCGAACCCTGCACGTCGCCCTTGACCAGGATGTTGAGCGTCTGCTGCTCCACGCCCTGCCCCATCTTCGCGATGATGTCCTCAAGCCGGTTGCTCTTGCTGACCATGCGTGTTTCGCGACGCTTGAGCTCGCGCTCCTGCGCAACTTCGCGGGCCAGACGCTCGTCCTCGACGCATACGAAGTCGTCGCCGGTTTCCGGCACGCCGGACAGACCGAGCACCTGCACCGGAATCGACGGGCCGGCTTCCAGCACCTGCTTGCCGGTTTCGTCGATCAGTGCGCGCATGCGGCCGTATTCGATGCCGCAGACGATGAAATCGCCCTTGCGCAGCGTACCCTGCTGCACCAGCACCGTCGCGACCGGGCCGCGACCGCGATCCAGACTGGATTCGATCACCACGCCGGAGGCGCGGCCATCGGCCACCGCCTTCAGCTCCATCACTTCAGCCTGCACCGAGATCGCGTCGAGCAGATCCTCGATGCCCGCGCCGGTCTTGGCCGACACCGGGATGAACTGGACGTCGCCGCCCCAGTCTTCCGGCACCACTTCGTACTGCACCAGACCCTGCTTGACGTTGTCCGGGTTGGCGCCGTCCTTGTCCATCTTGTTCACCGCGACAATCAGCGGCACCTTGGCGGCGCGCGCATGCTTCACCGCTTCGACCGTCTGCGGCATCACGCCGTCATCGGCCGCCACCACCAGGATCACGATGTCGGTCGACTGCGCGCCTCGGGCACGCATCGAGGTGAACGCGGCATGGCCGGGCGTATCCAGGAACGTGATCACGCCCTTGGACGTTTCCACGTGATACGCGCCGATGTGCTGGGTAATGCCGCCGGCTTCGCCGGAGGCCACCTTGGTGCGACGGATGTAGTCGAGCAGCGAGGTCTTGCCGTGATCGACATGGCCCATGATCGTCACCACCGGCGGGCGCGTAACCTTCTCGCCTTCCAGTTCGACGTTCTGGGTATGTGCCGCCAGCGTCTCCTCGGCGTTGTTCTGGTTGTCGGCAACCGGCACATGGCCAAGCTCTTCGACGACCAGCACCGCAGTATCGTGATCGACGGTCTGGTTGATGGTCGCCATCACGCCCATCTTGAACAGCGCCTTGACCACCTCGGAACCCTTGACTGCCATCTTCTGCGCCAGCTCGGCGACGACATTGGTGTCGCCGACGACCACTTCGCGCACCACCGGTGCGGTCGGACGCGAGAAGCCATGCGGACCGCTCGGCGGAGCGCTGTTGCCGCGCGACAGCATCTCGCGGCCACTGCTGCGACCCGGCTTGCCACGCTTGTTGCTGGAGGAGGAGCGGCGCGCCCGGTCGGCCTCGCTCAGATGCATCTGGCCGCCGGCAAAACGCTTGCCGGCGCTTTCACGACCTTCCTTGCCACCTGCCGCGCCCGCACTGTCGTTGCGTTCACGCGGATGTTTGGGCTTGTTGCGGTTGGCGTCGCCAGCCGCAGCCGGTGCGGCCGCTCCGCCTGCCGCGGCTGTGCGAGCCGCCGGGGCCGCCGGGGCCGCAGCTGCGACGGGGGTTGGTGCCGGTGCCGGCACGGGCTTCACCAGTTTTTCGCGTTTGCGCGGCTCATGGATGCGCGGCAGGATCATGCCCAGATCGCGCTGGTCCATGCGCTGGACGGATCCGGTGGCGTCCTCGCCAGTGTCCGACAAGGCGACCTCGGCTGCCGGCTCCGGCGCCGTCTCGACCTCGGCATGGTCGACCACGACCGGCTCGGCTGCACGGGCTGCCTCGACCTTGGACTGTGCCTTTTCAGCTTGCCGTGACTGTTCGTCAAGGGCGCGCTGCTGTGCTTCCTCCTGACGGCGATGCTCGGCACTGAGGCGATCCTGCTCTTCCTGCTGGCGCTGCTGCTGTGATTCATGCAGCTTGCGCACGGCATCTTCACGCTCGGGCTCGGCGCTGGCTTCTTCGGCAATCACGCTGCGCTTGACGTAGGTGCGCTTGGCGCGTACCTCGACGTTGACCGTCTTGGCTGTACCTGCAGCACCGCGGCCGCCCGGCGTGGCCACTTTCAGCTCACCGACCGTACGTCGCTTGAGGGTGATCTGGCGCGGCGCGCTGTCATCGACCTCGGCGGCGGCTTCAGTCTTGCCGTGCGTGCGACGCAGGAAGCCCAGCAGTTTCACCTTTTCGGTGCTGCTGATGACTTGCTCCTGATCGGAAAATTTCATGCCCGCCTCGCCCAGTTGCGTAAGCAACCGGTCGACCGGCATGCCCAGTACCTGGGCTAGTTGTTTGATCGTGACGTCCGACATCGTGTTCTTTGCTCCGCCGTTCCCGCGCTTATCATCAGTGCGACATTATTCATGCCGCCACCTCCATCCTTGGTGAAAGACTCCGTAAAGCCTTTCTCGGCACACCCATCCAGGGTGCCGCCGTCCGCGGTTAGCCGCCTTTCTCCAGCCGCGCGATCATCGGCGCACGTGCGGCCATGATCAGTGCTGCAGCGCGCTCTTCGTTCATGCCATCGATATCGATCAGGTCATCCACCGCCAGATCCGCCAGATCGTCGACCGTACTTACTTCGCGAGCGGCCAATGCATAGGCCGTCGTTTCATCCATGCCTTCCAGCGCCAACAGCTCGGCAGACGGCTGATGTTCGTCGACGCCCTCCTCTACCGCCAGTGCCTCGGTCAACAGTGCATCGCGGGCGCGGGCGCGCAGTTCCTCGACGATGTCCTCGTCGAAGCCCTCCACCGCCAGCAGCTCGGCGCTGGGCACGTAGGCGATTTCCTCGACGCTGGAGAAGCCTTCCTGCACGAGGATAACCGCAATCTCCTGATCCACTTCGAGCTTGTCCATGAACAGCTGGCGCGCGGCCTCCTGCTCGGACTCGCTCTTGGCAGTGACCTGGTCCTGGGTCATCACGTTGAGCTGCCAGCCGGTCAGCTTGCTGGCCAGACGGACATTCTGGCCACCGCGACCGATCGCCTGGGACAGCTTGTCCTCGGCCACCGCGATGTCCATCGAGTGCTTTTCCTCGTCCATGATGATCGACTGCACTTCGGCCGGCGCCATCGCATTGATGACGAACTGCGCCTGGTTCTCGTGCCACAGGATGATGTCGACGCGCTCGCCGTTGAGGTCGTTGGAGACCGCCTGCACACGCGAACCCCGCATGCCGATGCAGGCGCCGATCGGATCGGTGCGGCTGTCATGCGCCAGCACGGCGATCTTGGCGCGGTCTCCCGGATCGCGGGCGCAGCCCTTGATCTCGACCAGACCCTGGCCGACTTCCGGCACTTCCAGCTTGAAAAGCTCGATCATGAATTCCGGCGCCGCACGCGAGACGAACAGCTGCGGACCCCGCGCCTCGGAGCGCACTTCGTACAGGTAGCCGCGCACGCGGTCACCGACGCGGGCCGACTCGCGTGGAATCGTCTTGTCGCGTGGAATGAACGCCTCGGCATTGCTGCCCAGGTCGAGATAGATGTTGCCGCGCTCGACGCGCTTGACGATGCCAGTGACCAGCTCGCCGACGCGATCGGCGAACGCATCGACCACCTGCTGGCGCTCGGCTTCGCGCACGCGCTGCACGATCACCTGCTTGGCGGCCTGCGCGGCGATGCGGCCGAATTCGGCGTTCTCGACCTGCTGCTCGATGTACTGGCCCACTTCGGCGTCGGCACGCTCGTCCAGCGCATCCATGAGGCGCAGCTGATACGACGGCGATTCCATCTCGCCATCGTCGGCGATGACTTCCCAGCGACGGAACGTCTGGTATTCGCCGGTGCTCTGGTTGATCGATACGCGGATGTCGGGCTCCTCGTCCGGATAGCGCTTCTTCGCGGCCGAGGCCAATGCAGCCTCCATCGCTTCGAAAATCACTTCCAGCGGCACGCCCTTTTCATTGGCAACCGCGTCGACGACCAGCAAAAGTTCTTTGCTCATTGCAGCAACTCCATAGGCGCCCAGCGGCGGCCAATCGATCTTGATGAATTATTCGTACTGATTACTTCGGGGCCTTGGGGGCCGCAGTCTTGCCACCGCGCTTGGGCTGCGGCGCATAACCCAGCGCCTCCCAATTTGGCACTACACGCGCACTTTCCACCAGCGCATGATCGAATTCGAATGTCTTGCCTTCGGCTTCCAGCACGATGTGCTCGCCTTCCACCGAGATCAACTTGCCGCGCAGGCGACGACGCCCTTCCAGTGACGACTTCAGCAGCAATTTCACTTCCTGCCCGCTGACTTTCGCAAACTGTGCGGCAGTAAACAGCGGTCGATCGATGCCCGGCGAGGAAACTTCCAGCACATAATTGCCGGGGATCGGATCCTCGACATCCAGCAACGCGGACAGCTCGCGACTGGCGGTCTCGCAATCCTCGATACCGACCTCACGACGTTCGCCGTCAGGCCCGATCTTGTCCAGCAAGTCCAGGTAAATACGCAGAGTACTCTGCCCCTGCGAAGGGTTGAACTCCACGCCAAGGCATTCCAGACCCAGATCGGCCAGTACCTCGGTGAAGCGTTGCGTCAGTGCCTGTGTATCCATGGGTTCGCCTTCCCAGATCGCTTTTCAGAACAGCAGAAACAAAAAATGGGCTCCAACGGCCCATTTCCTTATCTCGCCGATGTCCCTCTCCCGCAGCTCCTTCCGGCGCCGGAGCCGCTCACGGCGGCTCGGCATGACGCATCCGTGCGCCCAACAAAAAAGCCTCACGAGGAGGCTTTCTTGCACCAAGAAAGATCTGGTAGCGGGGGCAGGATTCGAACCTGCGACCTTCGGGTTATGAGCCCGACGAGCTGCCAGACTGCTCCACCCCGCATCAGAGTCCGAAGAGTTTAGCGGGGTGGCCGGTTTCTTGCAAGCCTCAACACCAACAATCCAGAACAAAGTTCGCCTGCGATGACCTTGCTATGGTCGTCCCGCGCACCCGACATCAAAGTCCGAACGCGGATCGGCACCAGCCCAGCAGCGGACCCCAGTACAGCCCCAGTGCCAGCAGCGACAGCGCATTCAGCGACAACACCACGCGCAGGGACGCATCCGGCTTGGCCTGCAATTCACTACCCTCGGCCGGCTTGTCGAAGTACATCACCTTGATCACGTGCAGGTAGTAGTACAGGCCGATGATCGCAAACACGATACCGACGATCGCCAGCCACAGCATGTTCGCGTGGATGGCCGCCTCCAATACCAGCACCTTGGCCCAGAAACCGAACAGCGGCGGCACACCGGCCAGCGAGAACATCGCCAGCAGCATCAGGAATGCCATCCATGGCGACTTCTGGTTGAGTCCCTTGAGATCCGAAATTTCCTCGCACTCGAACCCGGCGCGAGTCAGCGCCAGCATCACGCCGAACGCCGCCACGCCCATCAGCGCATAGCAGATCGCGTAGAACATCGCGGCGGCATAGCCTTCCGGTCCCGCCGCGGCCAGTCCCAGCAGCAGGTAGCCCATGTGCGAGATGGTCGAATAGGCCAGCATCCGCTTGAGATTGGTCTGCACGATCGCGACCAGGTTGCCGATCGCCAGCGAAAGCACCGCCAGCACCGCCAGCATCAGCTGCCAGTGATGCGACAGGTCACCCATGCCGGAATCCAGCAGCCGGAACGCCATGCCGAATGCCGCCAGCTTGGAACCCGAGGCAATGAAGGTGGTGACCGGTGTCGGCGCCCCCTGATACACATCGGGTATCCACATGTGAAACGGTGCGGCACCGAGCTTGAAGCCGATGCCGACGATCATGAAGATCAGCCCGAACAGCAGCAGCTTCGGCGCCGTGGTGTAGCTCATCACGTTATGCAACTGCGCCAGATCCAGGCTCGGCGTGCCGCCCATGCCGGAAGCACCGTAGACCATCGACATGCCATACAGCAGCATGCCCGAGGCCAGTGCGCCCAGCACGAAGTACTTGATCGCCGCCTCGGACGGCAGCTTCGCGTCGCGATTCAGCGCCACCAGCGCATACGACGACAGCGACAGCAGCTCCAGCCCCAGATACACGGTAAGCAGGTTGCCGGCCGAGACCAGCAGCATGATGCCGATCACCGCGAAGATCATCAGCGTGTAGAACTCGCCACTGAGCAGCTTGCGGTCGATCAGGTATGGCCGCGCGTAGACGAATACCAGCACTGTGGTGAGCAGCGCGAAGACCTTGAGGATCTCGGCCGTCACGTCACGCACGAACATGCCGCCGAATGCCGTCACCGCCTGCGGCGGCTGTCCCATCACCAGCAGGTAGATCGCCACCAGCAGCACGGCAATCGACAGCCAGTGCAGCACCGGACGCTGCTCGGGCTTCATGAAGGCGTCCAGCAGCAGCAACAGGCACGCCGCCGCCACCAGATAGAACTCCGGCAACATGATCAGGATGTCATTCAAAGTTGGCATGTTCGGTCCCGATCAAATCTTGTGAATGGCGAGCTGCTGCACCAGCTGCGACACCGAGCTGTCCATCAGGTGGACCAGCGGCTGCGGCCAGATGCCCAGCGCCAGCACGGCGGCGGCAAAGGAAACCAGCACGAACGTCTCGCGGCCGTTGATTTCCTTCATCTCGGCCACGTGCGGGTTGGTGATATCGCCCCACAGCACGCGCTTGACCAGCCACAGCGTGTAGGCCGCGCCGATGATCAGGGTGAACGCGGCAAACAACGCGATCCACGGATTCGCCGCGAAGCTGGCCAGGATCACCATGAACTCACCGACGAAGCCGCTGGTACCGGGCAGGCCGCAGTTCGCCATCGCGAACAGCACATAGAAGAAACCGAACCACGGCATCACGTTGATGACGCCGCCGTAATCCTTGATCTGGCGCGTATGCATGCGGTCGTACATCACGCCGATGCAGGTAAACATCGCGCCGGAAACGAAGCCGTGCGAGATCATCTGCACCATCGCACCCTGCATGCCGAGCAGCGCCATGTCGGTATTGCCCGATTCGCGCACCAGCAGAAACGCGATGAAGATGCCGAGCGTGACGAAGCCCATGTGGGCTACCGAGGAATACGCCACCAGCTTCTTCATGTCCTCCTGCACCAGCGCGACATAGCCGATGTAGACGATCGCGATCAGGCTCAGCACGATGATCAGCCAGGCGTAGTGCGCACCCGCGTCCGGCACGATCGGCAGGATGAAGCGCAGCATTCCGTAGGTACCGACCTTCAGCATCACCGCCGCCAGCACCACCGAGCCACCGGTCGGCGCCTCCACGTGGGCATCCGGCAACCAGGTATGCACCGGCACCATCGGCACCTTGATCGCGAATGCGATCAGGAACGCGAAGAAGACCCAGGTCTGTTCCTGCAGCGTCAGCGGCAGCGCCGCCAGCGTGGCGAGGTCGAACGTGTGCGCCTTCTGGTACAGATACAGCAGCGCGATCAGCATGAAGACCGAGCCGAAGAACGTGTAGATGAAGAACTTCAGCGTCGCATACACCCGTCGCGGGCCGCCCCAGATGCCGATCAGGATGAACATCGGGATCAGGATCGCCTCGAACAGCGCGTAGAACAGCAGCGCGTCGGTGGCGCAGAACACGCCGATCAGCAGGCCCTCCAGCATCAGCATCGCGGCCATGTACTGGTGCGGCTTGTCCTGGATCACTTCCCACGCGCCAGCGATCACCAGGATGCCGACAAAGGTGGTCATCAGGATCAGCGCCACCGAGATGCCGTCGGCCGCCAGGCTGTAATGGACACCCCATGAGGCGATCCACAGATAGCTTTCGGTCAACTGCATGCCACCCGCGTCGGGGCGGTATTGCACCAACAGGAACAGGCTGACCGCGAAGGTCAGGACTGCCACCAGCAGCGACAACCAGCGCGCCAGATTGGGACGTGTGGAGCCGGCAAGCAGCGCCGGGATCGCACCGGCGACGGGGAGCCAGATCAGCAGGCTTAGCAAGTGATTGAACATGTGTGCTTGCTTCCCTTATTGCCCGACCAGACCGGAACCGATAGGCCCAGAACCAAAGAACCAGTACCCGCCAAGCAGCAGGATCAGGCCAAGAATCATCGCGAAGGCGTAGTGATAGAGATAACCCGACTGCAGACGGCGCATCGTCGCAGCGATACGGTGGATCAGGCTCACCGAGCCGTTGACCATGGTGTCGTCGATCACCGCCGTGTCGCCCGCCTTCCAGAACAGGCGACCGAGTTTCACGCCGCCGCGGGCAAACACCGCGAAGTACACGTCGTCGACCCAGTACTTGCGATCGAGCACGGTCCACAAAGGCTTCAACGCCGACTTGATCTTGCCGGCCATGGCCGGGTTGAACAGATAAATGTAGGTGGTGATCGCAAAAGCCGTCAGCACCAGGAAGAACGGCAACTGGGTGAACCCGTGCAGGGCCATCGCCAGCGAGCCGTGGAACTCCTGACCCAGTTCGGCCAGCAAGTTGTTCGCCTCCTCCACATGGATCGCACTGCCGAACCAGTTGCCGAACAGCACCGGTCCAACCGTGAAGAAGCCCACCAGCAGCGAAGGGATCGCCAGCAGCACCAGCGGCAACGTCACCACCCACGGCGACTCATGTGGCGCATGTTCCAGCACGCCAGGTTCGTGGTGGACGTGATCGTCGTCATGGTGTCCATGGCCATGATGCTCGACGACGGTGAAGCGCTCCTTGCCGTGAAAGGTCAGGTACATCTGGCGGAACGTGTACAAGCCAGTCACAAGTGCACCGGCCATCACACAGAAGTAGGCGTAATGCGAACCCCAGCGATGCGATTCGCCGACGGCCTCGATGATCGCGTCCTTCGAGTAGAAGCCGGAAGTAAACGGTACCGCCACCAGCGCCAGTGAACCGATCCACATGGTGATCCAGGTGATCGGCATGTACTTGCGCAGGCCGCCCATGTAGCGCATGTCCTGCTCGTGATGCATCGCAATGATCACCGAGCCTGCGCCGAGGAACAGCAGTGCCTTGAAGAACGCATGCGTCATCAGGTGGAACACCGCGCCGCTGTACATCGACACGCCCAGCGCCACCGTCATGTAGCCCAGCTGCGACAGCGTCGAGTACGCGATCACCCGCTTGATGTCGTTCTGCACGATACCGATCAGACCGGTGAACAGCGCCGTGGTCGCACCGATCACCAGTACGAAGCTGAGCGCGGTCGGGGACAGCTCGAACAGCGGCGACATGCGCGCCACCATGAAGATGCCGGCGGTCACCATCGTCGCCGCATGGATCAGCGCGGAGATCGGGGTCGGGCCTTCCATCGAGTCGGGCAGCCACACGTGCAGCGGTACCTGCGCCGACTTGCCCATCGCGCCGATGAACAGGCAGATGCAGATCACCGTGGCGGCATCCCACTGCGTGCCCGCGGTGATCTGCAGGGTCTTGCCGATCAGCGAGGGCGCCGAGCCGAACGCGGTCGCGTAATCCAGCGTACCGAGGAAATACAGCACCGCAGCGATACCGAGCAGGAAACCGAAGTCGCCCACGCGGTTGACCAGGAACGCCTTCAGGTTCGCGAAGATCGCGGTCGGCCGCTTGTACCAGAAGCCGATCAGCAGGTACGACACCAGGCCCACCGCTTCCCAGCCGAAGAACAGCTGCATGAAGTTGTTGCTCATCACCAGCATGAACATCGAGAAGGTGAACAGCGAAATGTAACTGAAGAATCGCTTGTAGCCGTCGTCATCTGCCATGTAGCCGATGGTGTACAAGTGCACAAGCAACGACACGAAGCTCACGACCACCAGCATCATCGCGGTCAGGCGGTCGACCAGGAAGCCGACGCTGGCGTTGAAGTGGCCGATCTGGAGCCAGGTGTAGATGTTCTGGTTGTACGTTCCGGCGCCACCCAGGGTGAGCTGGTACAGCACGTAGAACGACAGCGCACAGGAAATCGCCACGCCGAGGATGGTGACAGTATGTGAGCCGGCACGGCCGAGGAACCTGCCCAGGAAGCCGGCGAGCAGGCAACCGACCAGCGGCGCCAGCGCGATCGTCAGCAGAATGTATGTCGAAAGACCCATGTGATCAGCCCTTCATGCTGTCGATGTCGGCGATATTGATCGTGCTGCGATTGCGGAACAGCAGCACCAGGACCGCCAGGCCGATGGCGGCTTCCGCCGCGGCCACGGTGAGGATGAAGAACACGAATACCTGCCCCGACACATCGCCGAGGAAGCGCGAGAACGCCACGAAGTTCATGTTCACCGCGAGCAGCATCAGCTCGATCGACATCAGCAGCACGATGACGTTCTTGCGGTTGATGAACAGGCCGGCGACGGCGATGCAGAACAGCACCGCGCCGAGCACGATGTAATGCGAGAGCGTGATCATGGTGTGGACTCCTGCGGCGGTGCCGGCGTTTCATCGACGGGACGCTCGGCCGCCATCTTCACGATGCGGACGCGATCACGCGGGTTGACCTTGACTTGCTGGCTGGCCGATTCATAGCGTGCATCACCACGCGTGCGCAGGGTCAGCGCGACCGCTGCCACCACGCCCACGGTAAGGATCAGCGCGGCGATCTCGAACGGCAGCAGGAATTTCGTGTACAGCGCCTGCCCCAGCCACGCCGTGTTGGACAGACCGGCGGCGGTGGCCGGATTCGCGCCCATGGCCTGTGCATGCATCGCGCGCACGCCGATCAGGCCCAGCATCTCCACCAGCATCGCTGCTGCCACGATCAGGCCGACCGGCAGAAACTTCACAAAACCCTCGCGCATCTTCTCCTGGTCGATGTCGAGCATCATCACCACGAACAGGAACAGCACCATCACCGCACCGACGTAGACCACGATCAGCGCCAGAGCGAGGAACTCGGCATCGATCAGCATCCACAGGCAGGCAGCACTGAAGAACGTCAGCACCAGCGCCAATACGGCGTGCACGGTGTTCTTCAGCGTGATCACCGACAGCGCGGCGGCCACGGTGACGAAACCGAAGGCGTAGAAACAGATGAGTTGGAACAGTTGGGGGTTCATCGTTGGCCTCAGCGGTACGCCGCGTCTTGCGCACGGTCGGCAGCGATCTGCTGCTCGAAGCGGTCACCGATGGCCAGCAGCTGCTGCTTGGTCACCACGTTCTCGCCGCGATGTTCGAAGTGGTATTCGTGGATGCTGGTCTCGACGATCGAATCGACCGGGCAGCTCTCCTCGCAGAAGCCGCAGAAGATGCACTTGAACAGGTCGATGTCGTAGCGCGTGGTGCGGCGCTGGCCGTCGCTCTCGCGCGGTGCCGAGTCGATCGTGATCGCCAACGCCGGGCATACCGCCTCGCACAGCTTGCACGCGATGCAACGTTCCTCGCCGTTCGCATAGCGACGCAGCGCATGCAGACCGCGGAAGCGGTTCGACTTCGGAATGTGCTCCATCGGATAACGCACGGTGTACTTCGGCTTGAACATGTAGCGCATGGTCAGACCCATGCCCTGGAACAGCTCGATCAGCAGCAGACTCTTGAAATAACCGGTAATGCGATTCATTGGTCAGGCCCCCACGCCGATGCTGACCCAGCCGAAAAATTTCATGCAGCCGGCAACCATCACCCAGACAATGGCGATCGGGATAAGTACCTTCCAGCCCAGTCGCATGATCTGGTCATAGCGATAGCGCGGGAAGGTGGCGCGGAACCACAGGAACAGGAAGCTCATCACGAACGCCTTGATGAACAGCCAGGCCCAGCTGCCGGTCCAGATCCAGTTGATCCATGCCGGTGCATCGACATGGATCCAGCCCTGCAACGGGCTGAGCCAGCCGCCCAGGAACAGGATCGAGGCCAGGAAGCTGACCAGAATCATGTTGGCGTATTCGGCCAGGAAGAAGATCGCGAAGGCCGAGCCGGAATATTCGACGTGGAAGCCAGCGACGATTTCCGACTCACCCTCGGCCACGTCAAACGGCGCGCGGTTGGTTTCGGCCACACCGGAG
The DNA here is from genome assembly GCA_027307195.1 of Rhodanobacter sp. Classification (GTDB taxonomy): domain Bacteria; phylum Pseudomonadota; class Gammaproteobacteria; order Xanthomonadales; family Rhodanobacteraceae; genus Rhodanobacter. The sequence goes on from DAHUXL010000135.1 coordinate 21,392, forward strand.
ATGAAATAGATCACGAACACCGGCAGCAGCGGCAGCCAGAACCAGTCGAACAGGCCCTTGCCACCGGCCTGCGCGTTGACGATGTCAGTCAGATTCAAGCTGCCCGCCAGCACCAGTACGCAGACCAGACACAGGCCCATCGCCAGCTCGTAGGAGATCACCTGTGCGGCCGAACGCATCGCGCCGAGCAGAGCGTAACGCGAGTTCGAGGCCCAGCCGGCAATGATGATGCCGTACACACCGAGCGAGGTCATCGCCAGCAGATAGAGCACGCCTGCGTTGGCGTTCGACAGCACCATCTTGCTGCTGAACGGAATCACCGCCCACGCCGCCAGTGCCGGGATCAACGCCAGCAACGGCGCCATGAAATACAGGAAGCGGTTCGCCTTGGTCGGCAGGATCACTTCCTTGATCAGCAGCTTGACCACGTCCGCGAATGCCTGCAGCAGACCGAACGGACCGATCTTGCTCGGCCCCAGCCGCACGTGCATCCAGCCGATGACCTTGCGCTCCCAGTACACGAACATCGCCACCGCGATGATCAGCGGCACCGTGATGCACAGAATGTAGATGATCGGCCACAAGAGCTGGTTGATTAGTTGATCAGCCATGATGCTTATGCCTTGCTCAAGGTGATGGCCGCGCCATAGGGCGGCAGCGTGGCGGTGAGATCCTGGGCTGCCTCGATCCATGCCGTGCCATCCGGCACCGCCGCATCGACCACCAGTGGCAGCAGCACGTCGCCGATGCGCACCTGTGCGCCATCGACCAGACCGAGTCGCTGCGCCTCTGCTGCATTCAGGCGTACCGCCGGGGCACGATTGAGCGGATGGGCATTCAACGCGGTGGCACGACGCAGCACCGCATCGCCACGATAGATCGGCCAGGTGGCGAGACGGGTCAGTCCAGCGGTAGCCGCACGTGCGGCCAGACCACTGCGTGGCGCCACGACGCGTTCGCTGATGCCATCACGCAGGCCAGCAAGGTCGTCGAACTCAAAACCGGTCAACTTCAGCGCACCACCCAACGCACGCAACACCTTCCAGCCCGCACGGCCCTGCCCCGGTGCCTTGGCACCGGCGCTGACACCCTGCGCCAGACCATCGACATTGACCAGGGTCGCGTCGATTTCCGGCAGCAGCGCGATAGGCAGGATCACGTCGGCCACTTCGCGCAACGCAGCACTGGCGTAGGCGCTGAACGCCACCACCTGCTCCGCACTGCGCAACGCCTTCAGCGTTGCCGCGCCATCGGCGAAATCGTGCGGTGGCTCGACGCCATACAGCACGTAGCTCTTGCGCGGCTGCACCAGCATCGCCTGCGCGTCGAGTCCACCGTTGCCCGGCAGTACGCCAAGTTTGGCCAGACCCACGGCATTCGCACCCACCGGCAGTTCGTTGTAACCGGCACCGGTGGCGTCGGCGATGAAGCGGGCCAGTGCACGCAGCCATGAAGCCTGCGGATGGGTGACCGCGGCTTCACCGAAAATCACCACCGCGCTACCCGACTTGAGCGCCGCGATGGCATCGCTGTCACCCTGATCGCCAGTCGCGGCGTTGATCGCATCGGCCAGTGTCGCCGGTGCGGTTGCGCCGACGGCCACGGCCGCCTTGGCCAGCGCCAGCAGCGCATCGACCAGCGCCTGCGGCGCGACGATCGATTCGCCGGCCAGGCTGTAGTTGAAATCGAAGCTGGCCGGATTGACCGTATAGACCTTGGCGCCCTTCTTCACCGCCTGATGCAGGCGGTGGTTGAGCAGCGGCATTTCGTGCCGCAGATCGGAGCCGACCAGCAGAGCGGCCTTCACCTGCGCTACCGCGGTGACCGGCAACGCGAAACTGCCGGCCACGGCGTTGTCGGCAAAGTCGAGCTGACGCAGACGATGATCGACGTGCGCGCTGCCCAGACCGCGGGCCAGACGCAGCAGCAGATCACCCTCCTCGTTCGAACTGGCCGGATGCACCAGGATGCCCAGCTCGCTGCCCGGCGCCTTCTTCAGCGCCTCGCCGGCAAACTGCAATGCATCTTCCCACGTAGTCGCCTGCCACTGGCCGTTGCGCTTCACTTCCGGCGCATGGATGCGGTCGGCCGCGTACAGGCCCTGATTGCTGTAGCGATCGCGATCGGACAGCCAGCATTCGTTGATCGTTTCGTTGTCGCGCGGCACCGTGCGCAGCACCTCACCGCGGCGCGTATGCAGCCACAGGTTGGAACCTAGCGCGTCGTGGTAACCGATCGACGGCTTGGCAATCAGCTCCCAGGCACGCGCCTGGAACTGGAACGGCTTGTTGGTAAGCGCGCCGACCGGGCAGACGTCGACGATGTTGCCTGACAGCTCGGTCTCGATCGTCTTGCCTATGTATGTGCCGATCTGCAGGTTCTCGCCGCGATTCATGCCACCCAGTTCATAGGTGCCGGCAATCTCGCTGGTGAAGCGCACGCACCGCGTGCACTGGATGCAGCGGGTCATCTCGGTGGCGACCAGCGGGCCGATGTTCTCGTCGGCGATGGTGCGCTTGCGCTCGGTGTAACGCGAGACGCTGCGACCGTAACCCAGCGCCACGTCCTGCAGCTCGCACTCGCCACCCTGATCGCAGATCGGGCAGTCGAGCGGATGGTTGATCAGCAGGAATTCCATCACGTCTTTCTGGAACTTCAGCGCCTTGTCCGAGCGCGTCATCACCTTCATGCCTTCCGCTACTGGAGTAGCACACGCCGGCTGCGGCTTGGGCATCAGCTTGCCGCCCATCTCCACATCGACCAGGCACATGCGGCAGTTCGCGGCGATCGGCAGTTTGCGGTGATAGCAGAAGCGCGGGATCGCGACGCCGATCGCGTCGGCCGCCTCGATGATCATCGCGCCCTTGCGGATCTGCGTGGGCTTGCCGTCGACCTCGATGTTGATAAGGTCGGGCGCGGCGTTGTTGCTGGGCTGCGCACTCATGCGGCAACTCCCTGATTGGCTTCGGCCAGCTTGTCATCGACCATGGAACGGCCGTGCTGCACGAAGTATTCGAATTCGTTCCAGAACCGCGCGAGGAAGCCCTGCACCGGCCACGCCGCGGCTTCGCCGAACGCACAGATGGTGTGGCCTTCGATCTGGCCGGCAATCGCCTTCAGGCGGTGCAGGTCGTCCTGCGTGCCCTTGCCCTCCACGATGCGCGTCAGCACGCGGTACATCCAGCCGGTGCCTTCGCGGCACGGCGTGCACTGGCCGCAGGACTCGGCCATATAGAAGCGCGAGATGCGATGGCAGACCTTGACCATGCAGGTGGTCTCGTCCATCACGATCACCGCGCCGGAACCGAGGCCCGAACCGGCCTTTTGCAGGCAGTCGTAGTCCATCGTGCTCTCGAGCATGACGTCGGCCGGCAACACCTTCATCGAGGAGCCGCCCGGGATCACCGCCTTCAGCTTGTGGCCGTTGCGCACTCCGCCGGCCAGCGCCAGCAGATCCTTGAACGAGGTGCCGAGGCGAATCTCGAAGTTGCCCGGGTTGTTGACGTGGCCGGACACCGAGAAGATCTTCGGGCCGCCATTGTTCGGCTTGCCCAGATTGAGGAACCAGTCGGCGCCGTTGCGCAGGATCGCAGGCACCGAAGCATAGGTCTCGGTGTTGTTGATCGTGGTCGGTTTGCCGTACAGGCCGAAGTTGGCCGGGAACGGCGGCTTGAAGCGCGGCTGGCCTTTCTTGCCTTCCAGCGACTCCATCAATGCAGTTTCTTCACCACAGATGTAGGCACCCGCACCGAGCGCGTTGTGGATGTCCACATCCAACCCGGTGCCCTGGATGTTCTTGCCGAGCAGACCGGCGGCGTAGGCTTCCTTCAGTGCCGCTTCGAGATGCTCGAACGGCTCGTGATGGAATTCGCCACGCAGATAGTTGTAAGCCACGGTCGAACCGGTGCAATAGCACGCAATCGCCAGACCTTCGATCACCGCATGCGGGTTGTAGCGCAGGATGTCGCGATCCTTCGCCGTGCCCGGCTCGGATTCGTCCGAGTTGCACAGGATGTACTTCTGCATCGTGCCTTTCGGCATGAACGACCACTTCAGGCCGGTCGGGAAACCCGCGCCGCCGCGACCGCGCAGGCTGCTCTTCTTGATTTCCTCGATCAGCGCGACCGGATCGGGCTTCTCGGCGAGGATCTTCTTCCACGCCTTGTAGCCATCGACCTGCAGATAGCTGTCCATCGACCACGGTGTATCGAAATGCAGCGTGGTGTAGACGACCTGATGTTCCTGGGGTGCGGGTCCGACGGCCATTATTTCAACCCATCCAGAATTTCATCGAGCTTCTCGGTGGTGAGACGCTCGTGGTAATGCCCGTTCACCGTCATCGCCGGCGCGTACACGCAGGCGGCGATGCATTCCTCTTCCTGCTTCAGATAGACGCGGCCGTCCGGCGTGCTCTCGCCGGTCTTGATGCCGAGCTTCTTCTCGCAGTGACGCACCAGGCCTTCCGCGCCGTTGAGCCAGCACGAGATGTTGGTGCAGATCGCCACGTTGTTGCGGCCGACCGGCTTGGTCTCCAACATCGAGTAGAAGCTGGAAACCTCGTACGCCCACACCGCCGGCAGGTCGAGGTACTTCGCAACGGCAGTGATCAGCTCGTCGGTCAGGAAGCCCTGGTTTTGTTCCTGCGCGGCAAACAGCGCCTGGATCAGCGCGGAGCGCTTGCGATCCGGCGGGAACTTGGCTACCCACTCATCGATGTGATGGCGGGTATGGTCATTGAGTACGACGAGCGGATCGACGTTCCTGACCTGCTCGAAATGTCCGGTGGCTTTCATGCGTTTCTCCGTCGTGCCGGCTCAGCGATCCACTTCGCCGAACACGAGGTCATAGGTACCGATCATGGCCACCACGTCGGCGAGCATGTGGCCGCGCACGATGGTGTCCATGGATGACAGGTGGGCAAAGCCCGGGGCCCGCAGATGCACGCGGAACGGCTTGTTGGCGCCATCGGAAACCAGATAGCAGCCGAACTCGCCCTTCGGCGCCTCGACCGCGGCATAGGTCTCGCCAGCCGGCACGCAGTAGCCCTCGGTGAACAATTTGAAGTGATGGATCATGGCTTCCATGTCCTCCTTCATCTCGACCCGCGACGGCGGCGCGACCTTGAAGTTCTCGACCATCACCGGGCCGGGATTGGCCTTCAGCCACTTCACGCACTGCTGGATGATCCGGTTCGACTGGCGCATCTCCTCGACGCGGCACAGGTAACGGTCGTAGCAGTCGCCGCCCACGCCAACCGGGATGTCGAAATCCATCTCGGCGTACTTCGCGTACGGCTGTTTCTTGCGCAGATCCCAGGCAACGCCCGAGCCGCGCAGCATCACACCGGTCATGCCCCACTGCTGGGCCAGCTCAGGACTGATCACGCCGATGCCGACGGTGCGCTGCTTCCAGATGCGATTGGTGGTCAGCAGTTCCTCGTACTCATCCACCTTCGACGGGAAATCGGCGGTGAACGCCTCGAGGTAATCCAGCATCGAACCTTCGCGCCAGCTGTTGATGCGCTTCAGGTCCTTGCCCTTGTGCCACGGCGACTCGCGGTACTGCGACATCTGCGCCGGCAAGTCGCGGTAGACGCCACCGGGGCGATAGTAGGTCGCATGCATGCGCGCGCCCGACACCGCCTCGTACACGTCCATCAGTTCCTCGCGCTCGCGGAACGCGTACAGGAACACCGCCATCGCACCGAGATCGAGGCCGTTCGAGCCAATCCACATCAGATGGTTCAGGATGCGGGTGATCTCGTCGAACATGGTGCGGATGTACTGCGCACGCTCCGGCGCCTCGATCCCCAGCAGGTTCTCGATCGCCTTCACGTAGGCGTGCTCGTTGCACATCATCGAGACGTAATCGAGCCGGTCCATGTAGCCGATCGACTGGTTGAACGGCTTGGACTCGGCCAGCTTCTCGGTGCCACGATGCAGCAGGCCCACGTGCGGATCGGCGCGGACGATGGTCTCGCCGTCCATCTCCATGATCAGGCGCAGCACGCCGTGTGCAGCCGGATGCTGCGGGCCGAAGTTCATCGTGTAGTTGCGGATTTCCTGCATGCTCAATTCTCCCGCCAGTGGTCGGCGGCTTCGGCCTTGGCCTGCATCAGGTCGGCGTCGTTGCGGATGGTGCGCGGCACCAGTACGCGCGGCTCGATCGACACCGGCTCGTAGATCACCCGCTTCTGCTCGGGGTCGTAGCGCACCTCGACATTGCCGATCAGCGGGAAGTCCTTGCGGAACGGATGACCGACGAAACCGTAGTCGGTGAGGATGCGACGCAAGTCCGGATGGCCATCGAAGATGATGCCGTAGAGATCGAACGCTTCGCGCTCGAACCAGTTCACGCCCGGCCACACCAGGGTCAGCGACGGCACCACCGGCAGGCTGTCGTCCGCGCAGAACACGCGCAGGCGCAGGCGACGGTTGTGTTCGATCGACAGCAGATGAACCACCGAGGCGAAGCGACGCGGCTCGTCGTGGCCGCGCGGACGCCCGGCCCAGTCGAAGCGCCCCATCGCCTGGCCTTCCACGCCACGCGAGAAGCCAGTCCACGAGATATCGGTCGTATCCCACTCGGTCTGGCCGTAACCGAGGTAGTCGACGCCGCACAGGTCGATCAGTTCGGTGAACCGGAAACCCGGCTCGTCGCGCAGCGCGGTGGCCACCGCGATCAGGTCGGCAGCGGCCAGCTCGGCGGTGATTTCGTTGCGCTGGGTGCTGATGGTCAGCGTGTCGCCGAATCGCGCAGCCAGGCGTTCGGCCAGCGAGGTCGCAGGTGTGTCGGACATATCAGGACCTCACGAACGCGCGATGGTGCTGGTGCGGCGAATCTTCTTCTGCAATTGCAGGATGCCGTGGATCAACGCCTCGGCCGTGGGCGGACAGCCCGGCACGTAGATGTCCACCGGCACAATGCGATCGCAACCGCGCACCACCGAATAGGAATAATGGTAATAACCACCGCCGTTCGCGCAGCTGCCCATCGAGATCACCCACTTTGGCTCGGGCATCTGGTCGTAGACCTTGCGCAGCGCCGGCGCCATCTTGTTGACCAGGGTGCCGGCGACGATCATCACGTCGGACTGGCGCGGGCTGGGACGGAAGATCACGCCGTAGCGGTCCAGATCCAGGCGCGCCGCACCGGCGTGCATCATCTCCACAGCGCAGCAGGCCAGACCGAATGTCATCGGCCACATCGAGCCGGTGCGCGCCCAGTTCATCAGCGCGTCGACGCTGGTAGTGGCGAAACCGCGCTGCACCACCGGGTTGTCGCCGGCCGGCCGCAGGATATCGTCGACAAGGTTCAAGGGTTGCGGGTTATGCATCACCTTGTCGATGGAGGAGATCACTCCCATTCCAGTGCTCCCTTCTTCCACACGTAGGCAAAACCGATGACCAGCAGCAGCAGGAACAGCCCCATTTCGATCAGCGCGATGATGCCGATCTGCTGGAATACCACCGCCCACGGAAACAGGAAGGCGATTTCCAGATCGAAAATGATGAACAGGATGGCGAGCAGGTAATAGCGCACGTCGAAGCGCATGCGCGCGTCCTCGAATGCCTCGAAGCCACACTCGTAGGGCGCAAGCTTTTCCGCCTCGGGACGACTCGGACCAGCCAGCAGGCCGACGGCCAGCAAGACCAGGCCGAGGCCGGTGGCAACGCCGATGAACAACAGAACGGGCCAGTATTCGGCAAGCACGATGCAACTTACCTCCGCGCCATCAGGCGCATCAGTGACCGCGGGGACTAACCCAGTAACTCACGGTCCGGCGACTTCGATTCGGCAGGTCGACACAACCATGGGCTGCGCAACACGCCCGCAGGTCTGAAACCGCAAGCGTCCGACGTTCCGCGAGATGAGCTCGCGAATCACGCCATTGTATCAGTGCGCATGGGTACAACAAGCCTTGACGGCCGACGGCGTGCGGATTATCGCCATGTATTTCACATGGTGTGGGTAGCGCGCTCCGAGGTCAGCGTGCCAGCAAGTATGTTCTCGATCCGGCTGCGGGCGGCTTCGGCATCGCCCGACTCATTGAAGTGGATGCCGATGCCGGCGGTGCGGTTGCCCTGCGCACCGACCGGGCTGATCCAGACCACCTTGCCAACCACCGACAGCCGCTCGGTCTCCTCGGCCAGGGTCACCAGCAGCACCACTTCGTCACCCAGCGAATAGGACTGCGCGGTCGCCGCAAACAATCCACCGTGCTTGAGGAATGGCATGTACGCGTTGTACAGAGACGCCGCGTCCTTGATTTTCAGTGAAATGATGCCCTGACGGGCCGCCATGGGTTTCATGCTGGACTCCTGCCGGACGCTTGAACCGCCCGATCGATGGCACCGATCTTAGAGGCTGCGCCGCACGCGCACCACTGTTGCGGCATGACGCATGCCTCATCGCTACGCTGCAACCCTATTCTCATCCGCCGTCCGGCTGACCGGCCAGCAGCGACTGGCGCTCGTTGACCAGGTTTCCCCATGATGCGGGAGGCACCCAACCGGCAACCCATCCCGGCACGGTCGCGGCAGGCATCGGGCGTGAAATCGAAAATCCCTGCAGCTGATGGCAACCCAGCGATGCCAGCAGATCGCCCTGCTCTGCCGTCTCGACACCTTCGGCAATCACCGTCTTGGCCAGCATGCGGGCCGTGGTGATGACGCCCGCCGCGATCGCCATGTTGCGTTCATCACTGAGGATATCGCGCACGAAACTCTGATCGAGCTTGATGTGTTCGATATCCAGCTGCTGGATGTGGCTCAGCGAGGCGCTGCCAGTGCCGAAATCGTCCAGGCCGACGCGGATGCCGCGCCGGCGGCATTCCTCGATGACGACCTTGGCGCGGGCATGGTCCATCGACGGGCCGGTTTCGGTCACCTCGATGCCGAAACCCACATCCATTACGTCCGGATAGGTCTCGAGCACGGCGTCGATATCGGTGAAGAACGCGGGATGCAGCAGATGGCGGGTGCTGATGTTGATCGAGACTGGAATCGAGATGCCCGCCCGCATCCAGGACTGGCAACACCTCAGCGCCTCGTCCAGCACATAACGACCGATCGGACGGGCCAGCTGCGGATCGTCCAGCACATGCATGAACCTGGCCGGCTCGATCAGCTCCTCGCTGTCGCTCAGGCGCAATAGCGCCTCCATGCCGGCCACTCCGTGCCGGCCAGGCAACCCGTCGATGAACACGATTGGCTGGAACAACAGTTGCAAGTGCGACTGCTGCAGCGCCTGGGCGATCCGTTCACGCATCGCCTGCAGTCGCACTTGCTCCAGCTCCATCGTTGGCTCGTACAACGAGCCACGATCCTTGCCCTCTTCCTTCGCCGCATACATCGCCAGGTCGGCATGGCGAACCAGGCCTTCGGCGTCGGACTCGTCGAGCGGAAACAGGGTCCAGCCGATGCTGGCCGACAGGTACAGCTGTTCGCCCATCAGATTGAACGGTGCCCGCAAGGCCTGCAGGATGCAGCGACTGATGACATCGAGCTGCTCCCGACTGTCGAGTCCCGAGATCACCAGCGCAAATTCGTCGCCACCGAAACGGGCCAGCACATCGGCTTCACGCAGCATGCCGAGGATCCGTGCCGACGCTTCCGCCAGCACATGATCGCCACCGCCGTGTCCGATCGTGTCATTGACGCTCTTGAAGCGGTCGAGATCGAGTACGCCGACGGCCAGCAGCGAGCGCTCCCTGGTGGCCTGCGCCCGTGCCTGCTCCAGCAATTCGAACAACAGGCGCCGATTCGGCAAGCCAGTAACCACATCGTAGAAGGCCAGTCGCTCGACCCTGGTTTCATGCAATTTCTGTTCGGTGATCTCGCGCTGATGCCATAGCCGCCCCTGCGGCACACCGTCGATAGTGATCGGGATGAAGTCTCGCAGGAAGGTGCGGCCACCCTTGATGGCGACCTCGTCGCCCTTGACCGGCTCGTTTCTGGCCAGGATGTCCTGGATCCGCTGCCACTCACCCTCGGGATCTTCGAGGGTCTGTTTCAATCGCTCATAGATCGTGGCCGAAGCCAGATTTTCCAGCCCGGCAGGTGTTTCTGACAACCCGAAAAGTTCGCAGAACGCCTCGTTGACGAACTTCACTCGGTTGTCTTCGGACATCACCAACACGCCGGAGTACTGGTTCGACAACACAGTCCGGAAATGCTGCAGGTTGAATCGCAGATCCTGCTCGGCGGCAATGCGCGCGGCGCGCGCACGCTGCATCTGGATGCCCAGCCCCAACTCGATCGCCATCTCCGAAAATATCTGCAACTCGATCGGCTCAAACACATCCGCTCCAGTTGCAGCGATGACGAACACGCCGACGAGGTGCCCTTCCACCAGCAATGGGAGAGCCAGCAATGCACGCAACCCAGGCAGAGAGCCAGCAAAAGGCCAGTCCGGACGGTCCGTCGACGACAGGTGTCTGACATGGGGCTGCCCGGTCAGCATCGCGATGACGGCGGCATCATCGGCGTGTGCAACGTCTTTCAGGTCGAGCCAGGGCTTCGCCTCGTGTTCGCCCGTCTGGTCATCCTGTGCATGCAAGCGCAGCGTCTGCCCGTCATCACCCTCCAGCAAGGCGATCCCGGTCGCCTGGTAGCCGCCCATCCGCCGCACGACCCGGCAGGCATCCGTCAACAATACCTGCTCATCATTGCTGTGCGTCACCACCTTGACCATCTCGCTGAGCAGGCGCAATGCGCGTCGCTGGCAAGCTTCTTCCCGCACCGATTGCAGCAACATGGTGCGCTGCTCGTGTACCTCCAGCCCCAATCCGATGCTGGCAGCGGCCTGCTGCAGCAACTCGATCATCTGCGGGGAAAAGTAACCGGGATGCGCGGACCGTATCACCAGCCCCGCGCACACTTCGCCAAATTTCATGATCGGCACGGCAACGACAGAAGCTATGCCATGCCGTACATACGCTGGACGGAACATCTCCAGACCCGGCGTATGGCGGATATCGTTTTCCAGCTGTGGCACCCCTTGCCAGAATGATGGGTGCGCAACCGAAAACGGCATGTGTTCGGGGTAGATATCCGCCATGCCCGGTGCAACTCGGGCGGGAGCAATCCTGCGGAACCGTCCGGTGTCGTGCTCGACCTCACCCACCATCACCCGCAAGGCGCCGATCCGGCGTTCAAGCACTTCAATGACGGCCTCGTAGAGTGCGGGTGGATCAAGCGAGCGGACCAACAACTGACCGATGTCGAAAAGCGCGGCGTAGAAATGCTCGCTGGACGCAGCTTCCGGCGCTGGACTGGCATCTAACGAATTCAGATCCGGATTGCGCATTCAGTTGATCAGCCGGGTAGACGGAATCAGCGGCTTGCTTTGACATCGCAGCCTGGGTCGACGACCGGTTTCGATGATGGCGCAGTAACGGTGCAACCACTGGCTGCACCCGCGTCATCATTTCCCCCCCACCCCAGAAGCTAGCCCTGTCACTCGGTCTATGCAAGACCGGTATCAACGATGACGCTCGATTCAGAGCAGGCACCAGCCCCACTGATCGAATATCCACACCGTGGGCAGAGTCAGCGCCAGTCGGGCGAAACGCGGAGTGCCGGCCATGCCGCCCGAAGCAATCAGATGATAGGCGCCGTGACTGTCGCGCTGGAGCGGGGCCTGCCGCCAGCGCCAGCTCTGCGCTCCTGCCGCAGTGACCACGCTCAGCCGCAACCACGGCCACAGCCATCTCGGGGGCTGCCATGGCAGGGGCACAGAAGACCCCGCTGGCATCGCCAACAAGTCGAGATAGCGTTCCGGCATGGCGGCCAGCCGGCGCAAGCGATTGCCGCTCAAGGCCATCTGGCTGCGATGGGCTGCCAGTGCCTCGTGCTTGTTGGCCGATTGCACGACCGAGCCATGGATTTCGATGAAGCTGCCACTGCAGGCGTGGCCGTGCACCAGATAGGCCAGCAGCCCGGGTGGATCGGACTGCCCGGCCAGGGCCAACCGCACCAGTACGTGGGCCGAGCCGTGATCGGGGTGATGATCGTCCAGCGCGGGCAGCGCGATCAGGCTGGGACGAAACTGATGGATTGCCGCGGCCAGCGTGGGCACCGCCGTGGCTGCCGCATGCAGCAGCATGTCGGTGACGCCCATGTCCGGCCAGCCCAATGTATGCAGCGCCTGTGCCGGTACGCCCAGGCACTGCAGCGCCTGCAGCATTTCCGCGTGACGGCGACGACCCCACCGCTGCCGATCGGCGGCGCCAATCCACACGCGCCGCTCCAGCCAGCGTTGCGGCCAGGGATTGTTGTCACCGGCAGTCAGCAGCAGGATACGCACCTCGCCGCCTGCCGCCAGCACTTGCTGGATCAACAGGCCAGTGGCGATGGTTTCGTCGTCCGGATGTGGCGCTACCACCAGCAAGCGGGTTTGCGCGGAAAACGCCGGCAATCCGCCCGCAGGAATCGCCGGGGACGGGTTCGCGACGGATTCGTTCAACGCCACTGTACCAGCAGTTCCAGCAGCAGCAGGTCGCCACGCAAGGGGCCGCGCAGGCTCTCGCGGGTGCGGTTGACCGCGCCGTACCAGTGGCCCAATGCCTCGACGTCCATCGCGCTGGCCAGAGGTCCGCTGCGCTCGGTCGAGCGCGCCTTGATCTCGTCGGCCGTGGCCTGGGCGGCAAACCACAAGCGCTGCGCCGGCTCGTTGTCCAGCCAGCGCTTGACCACGTCCAGCGGTTGGCCACGGCCCGCAGCAAGCGCAGCCAGATCCTTGCGCACTTCCAGTCGCCGGTCGAGCGCGCCTTCCTGCGCCCAGGCGCGGGCCAGACCGGGATTGCCGCCCGCAGCGTCGAGTGCGGCGACCCCATCGCGCACACCTTCGGCCTGCAGCCACGCCAAAGCGTCGGTGGCCGCCGGCAGATGGAATTCGATCCGCTGGCAGCGACTGCGGATGGTCTGCGGCAAGCGCCACGGCGCATCGCCCAGCAGGATCAGCATGGTCTGTGCGGCCGGCTCCTCCAGGGTTTTCAGCAATGCATTGGCAGCGGCCGGATTCATCGCATCGGCCGGATCGATGGTGGCGACCTGCCAGCCGCCGAACTGGCTGCGCATGGCCAGCCGCGCCGACAGCTCGCGGATCTGGTCGACCACGATCTCGCCGCGCAGCACGCCATCCTTGCGCAGGCCGAGGCTGAGCGAGATCACGTCCGGATGCGTGCCGGCGGCAACCAGCAGGCAACTGCGGCAATGGCCACAGGGATCGCCGCCGGCAGATTCCGAGCACAACAAGCCCTGCACGAAACGCTGGGCAAACGCGCGCTTTCCCAGACCTTCCGCACCGCACAGCAGTAACGCATGTGGCAATGCATCGCGCTGGCGGCGCGCCTGCAGCCGCGCCCAGTGTTCGGCGTGCCAAGGCAACGGGTTCATGCCTGCAACTCTCCAACCAGCACGCCCAGTGCCTGCGTCGCTACCTGCAGCACAGCGGCGGGTGACTGACTGGCATCGATCACCCGGAAGCGATCCGGCTCGGCCGCAGCACGTTCGCGATAGCTCGTGCGCACGCGTTCGAAAAAGGCATCCGCCTCGACCTCGATGCGGTCGGCATCGCCACGGCCCGCAGCACGGGCACGCCCGGTCGCCACCGGCAGATCGAGCAGCAGCGTCAGGTCGGGTTTCACGCCTGCGCAGGCCCAGCGCTCCAGCTCGGCAATCCGCTCGACTGGCTGGCCACGACCGCCGCCCTGATAAGCGTAGCTGGCATCGGCGTAGCGATCGCACAGCACCCACCGCCCCGCGCTCAACGCCGGCTCGATCAGCTCGCGCACCAGCTGCGCGCGCGAGGCAAACATCAGCAACAGCTCGGTCTCGGCGGCGAGCGCGCGCTGGGCCGGATCGAGCACGATCGCACGCACGGCTTCGCCGACGGCAGTGCCGCCAGGCTCACGGGTCTGCACCAGCTCGATGTCATATTGTTCGATGTATGCGCGCAGGCCGGCCAGCAAGGTGCTCTTGCCGGCACCCTCGCCACCTTCGAGGCTGATGAATTTTCCGCGCGCCGCACTCATTGGCAATGTTTCCGCTGATAGCAGTCGACGTGGCGATTGTGTTCCTCCAGCGTGCTGGAAAAAACATGACCGCCATCGCCGCGAGCCACGAAATAAAGTGTGTCGCCAGCAGCCGGATGCAATGCCGCCTGCAGTGCCGGCTTGCCCGGCAGCGCAATCGGTGTCGGTGGCAGGCCGGGCCGGGTATAGGTGTTGTAAGGCGTATCGGTGGTCAGATCGCTCTTGCGGATATTGCCGGCGTAGCTCGCGCCCATGCCGTAGATCACGCTGGTATCGGTCTGCAGCAGCATGTGACTCTTGAGACGCCGCACGAACACGCCGGCGATCTGTGCGCGTTCATCCGGGCGACCGGTTTCCTTCTCCACGATCGAAGCGAGGATCAGCGCGTCGTACGGGGTCGCCAGCGGCAGATCGCTGGCACGCGCCGACCACAATGCGTCGAGCGTCTTGACCATGGCGCCGTGCGCACGCCGGAGAATGTCCAGATCGCTGTCGCCTCTCACATAGGCGTAGGTCTCCGGCAGAAAGCGCCCTTCCGGCGCCTCGCCGGGAGCGCCGATCTTCTGCATGATCGTTGCATCGTCCAGGCTGGCGCTGTCGTGGCCGAGCTTGTCAGTCTTGGCGAGCGCCTGGCGCAACTCGCCGAAGGTCCAGCCGTCGACGATGGTGAAATTGCGTTGCAGCACTTTGCCGGTGGCCATGTTGGCCAGCAGCTGGCGCGGCGTGATGCCGATATCCAGGGCGTACTCGCCGGCGTGCAGCTTGCCGGCCACGCGCATCTGCTCGGCCAGCAGGCGCCAGTACCACGGGTTGGCCGTGCTCAGCTTGCGCTGGTTCAGTTCTCCGACGATGCTCCTGAAGCTGGTGCCGCGACCGACGTCGATACTGTCGCCCTGCGTGGTCACATGCAGTGGCGCATTGCTGAAACGGTTGAAGTCATTCCAGCCATACAGCAGCGCACCGGCGATCGCCAATAGCGCGACCAGCATCCACGGCCATGCACGCCCGCGCATCGGTTGGTGACTCATTCGGCCTGCTCCATCGAAAACCCGAGATTGTGCCAATGCAGCTGCAGCTGGCGCGTGAGTGCGCCTGGTGCATACGACCGCTCGCACAGTGAATGTACCGGCAGGATGCCGCGCACGCTCGAACTGAGAAAGATCTCGTTCGCACCAAGCAGAGTATCCAGCATCAGCTCGCCGACTTGCGTCTGCGGGTACGTTGCCAGTACTTCAGCCCGAGCCACCCCGGCCACGCCGCAGCGGTCCAGCGCCGGCGTAAGCAGCACGCCATCGACGACCGCAAACAGGTTGGCCATGGTCGCCGAAATCACCCGGCCATGGCTATCGCACAGCACGCCCTCGGCGATCGCCGGATCGCTCCACTCGGCACGCGCCAGTACCTGTTCCAGCCGGTTCAGATGTTTCATGCCGGCCAGCAGCGGCTGTTCCGCCAGGCGGATATCGCAGACGCGCATGCGCACGCCCTGCGCATACGCGGAGTCCGCGACCTGCGGTGGGGCGGAGGCTGCCACCACACGCATCGGTCGCGGCGATGCTGGCAGCGCATAACCACGTGCGCCGACACCGCGCGTAACGGTGATACGCACCACCGCTTGCGGCATGCCAAGGGTGACTTCCAGGGCCTCCCGCCACAATTGCGCCGCATCCGGCGCCGGTATCCGCAGGCGTTCGCAGCTTTCGCTGAGCCGGCGCATGTGGCGCAGCCACAAGGGCGCCACGGCACCGACGAAACGAATGCTCTCGAACAGGCCATCGCCGTAAGCCAGGCCGCGATCCAGTGCCGGAACCTGGTCGGCCGCTGCGCCGTCGATCCGCATGCGCACGGCCATCAATCCGGCACTCCCAGCGCACGCAGCAGGCCGCGAGCCTTGGCGCGGGTTTCATCCAGCTCCAGCGCCGCCAGCGAATCGGCAACGATGCCGGCGCCCGCACGCAGGCTGACTTCATCCCCGGTGAGGGTCAGGGTACGGATCAGGATGTTCAAGTCGAGGTCACCGTTACGATCGAGATAGCCCAACGCGCCGGTATAGGCACCACGTGGTGCGTCTTCCAGTGCGGCGATGATTTCCATACAGCGCACCTTGGGACAGCCGGTGATGGTGCCGCCGGGGAACGTGGCAGCGATGACTTCACCGGGTGTCACCTCGGCACGCAGGCGGCCTCGTACATTGGAGACAATGTGATGAACATGGGCGTAACTTTCCACTGCCATCAACTCATCGACCTCGACCGTGCCCGGCACGCAGACACGGCCAAGGTCGTTGCGCTCCAGGTCGATCAGCATCACATGCTCGGCGCGCTCCTTCGGATGCGCGCTCAATTCGCGGATGCGCGCCAACTCGTCATCGCCAGGCAGGCGTGGCCGCGTACCGGCAATCGGCCGGGTCTGTGCCACGCCGCGGCGCACTTCGACCAATCGCTCCGGCGAAGAACTCACCACCGCCCAGTCCGGTTGTTGGAACAGCCCGGCAAATGGCGCCGGATTGGCCCGCCGCAGCACGTCATACAACGTTGCCGGCGCGGGTGGCCGCGCATAGCGCGCGCGCCATGCCCGTGACAGGTTCACCTGGAAAATGTCGCCGGCATACAAGTGATCGTGGATGCGCGTCACGCCATCCAGAAAGCGTTGCGGCGCATCTTCTTCCCAGACGATGGGTGCGGGCAACGACGGGATCAGCGGTGCGGCGGAGAGATCCGACTCCAGCGTGTCGAGCAGATGCTCATGGCCGGCCTCGGCCAGCAGGATCGTGCAGTCGCGGGCGTGATCGACGATCACCGCTGCCGGGCAGCGCACGGCCAGTGCCACCGGCAATGCCGACGGCGGCCGCAGCTTCAATCTTGGCTCGATCTCGCCGGCCAGTTCGTATGCCAGCAGCAGCACCCAGCCGCCATGGAACGGCATCTCATCATCGTCTGGCGGCAATCGTTCGGCTTGCCAAGCCGCGTCGAGCGCATCGAGGAAACGCCCACTCTGCAAATTACCGGCGCCGTCGCAAAGCCGACCGTCCGCGTGCAGTGTGAGCCGGTCGCCAGGGAACGCGAACAGGATGTCGTAACGCGACTGCGCGGTGCCACGCACCACGCTTTCCAGCAGGCACGGATAGCGCCGTGGAAACGAAGCGGCCGGCGCGAGCAAGTCGCGCCGGCCGGCAAGGGTACGCCGCTGGCAGGTCACGCCTGATCGATCGGTCAGACGCGACGGAATGCCAGCGTGCCGTTGGTACCGCCGAAGCCGAACGAATTGGAGATCGCCACGTCGAGCTTCGCTTCGCGCGCGGTGTGCGGCACGAAGTCCAGATCGCAGCCTTCGCTCGGCTCGTCCAGGTTGATCGTCGGCGGCAGCACCTGGTCGCGCAGCGCCAGGATCGTGAAGATCGCCTCGACACCGCCGGCCGCACCCAGCAGATGTCCGGTGGTCGATTTGGTCGAGCTCATCGCCAGCTTGTAGGCGTGATCGCCGAAGATCTTCTTCGCCGCCATCACTTCGCCCAGGTCGCCGAGCGGCGTGGAGGTGCCGTGTGCGTTGACGTACTGCACTTCGGTCGGCGCAAGGTGGGCATCGTTGAGTGCGCTCTGCATGCAGCGTGCCGCGCCCTCACCGCCCTCGCTCGGCGCGGTCATGTGGAACGCATCGCCGCTCATGCCGAAGCCCGCCAGTTCGGCGTAGATCCGGGCGCCGCGCGCCTTCGCGTGTTCGTATTCTTCCAGCATCAGCACGCCGGCGCCGTCGGACAGCACGAAACCGTCACGATCCTTGTCCCATGGCCGGCTGGCCCTGGTCGGCTCGTCATTGCGAGTGGACATCGCCTTGGCCGAGCAGAAGCCGGCCATCGCGGTGCCGGTGGTGGCGAACTCGGTGCCGCCGGCGATCATCGCGTCGGCATCGCCGTACTGGATCATCCGTGCAGCCAGACCGATGTTGTGGGTGGCCGTGGTGCAGGCCGTCACACACGCGATGTTCGGTCCCTTCAGGCCGAACATGATCGACAGCTGGCCCGAGACCATGTTGATGATCGAGCTGGGTACGTAGAACGGCGACACCCGGCGCGGGCCCTTGGCGGCCAGTTCGAGCGTGGTCGCTTCGATCGTGTACAAGCCGCCGATGCCGGCGCCGACCGCCACACCGATACGCGGTGCGTTCTCTTCGGTCACTTCCAGCCCGGAGTCGCGCAAGGCCTGGGTACCCGCCGCCACGCCGTAGTGGATGAACGGGTCCATCTTCTTGATGTCCTTGACCGGCATCCACTGTGCCGGATCGAAGCCGCTGACCTGGCCGGCAATGCGCGTGGAATAAGCGGAGGTATCGAAATGGGTGACCGGACCGATCCCGCTGACGCCCTTGAGGACGCGCTCCCAGGCGGTGGCGATATCGTTGCCGACCGGCGAGATGATGCCCATGCCGGTCACTACTACTCGACGCTTGCTCATGCTGTATTCCTTCGTGATTCCGCAAAACCACCGTCGACGGCTACTTCGCGAGACGAATCGCAGGTACGTCGCCCACCGCGGCAGGGACGCATCCCGCGCACCATACGGGGTCGGACGTTACAAAATGCAGAAACGAAAACTGCGCCAAGAAGGCGCAGCGTTCGATATCGCCACATGGACAGACTGGCCGGTGAAATGCTTGCCAGTCCGGCAAGAGGCATTCAACCCGAATCGATCGATACCTGATCAATCGATTCCCTGCCAATCAATCCTTGGAGTGGGCCTTGATGTAATCCACGGCCTGCTGCACGGTGGTGATCTTCTCGGCGTCTTCGTCGGGAATCTCGGTCTCGAACTCTTCCTCGAGCGCCATGACCAGTTCCACCGTGTCCAGCGAATCTGCGCCCAGATCGTCCACGAACGAAGCGTTCGCCGTGACTTCATCTTCCTTCACGCCCAACTGCTCGATGACGATTTTCTTGACGCGCTCTTCGATGGTGCTCATGTTGCCCATACCTCTCAAGGAGTAAATGTTTGTCTGTGCCGGCGTAATGCCTGCAAAAGGCCGGCGGCATTGTAGTGGCTAAACCGCGTGGCCGCCACGATCCGCCGGTGATACCAGCACGCAGTCCATGGGGACCGACGCGAAAGCGCAATTGTCGCCTAAAACGGGCCCGCTGGCGACAACTGCTTCCACACGCCTTACGGCATATACATGCCACCGTTGACGTGGAGGGTTTCGCCGGTGATGTAGGCCGCCGCCGGCGAGGCCAGAAAACCCACCGCCTTGGCAATATCGACGACGTCACCAAGCCGGCCCAAAGCGATCTGGCCGAGCAATGCCTGCTTCGACTCTTCCGGCAACGCGCGGGTCATGTCGGTGTCGATGAAGCCCGGCGCCACCACGTTGACGGTGATGCCGCGGGTACCGATCTCGCGCGCCAGCGACTTGGAGAACGCAATGATGCCGGCCTTCGCTGCCGCGTAATTCGCCTGGCCTGGATTGCCGGTGAGGCCGATCACCGAGGCGATCGAGATGATGCGGCCCTTGCGCGCCTTCATCATGCCGCGCATCACCGCCTTGGAAGTGCGGTAGACCGAGCTGAGGTTGGTGTCGAGGATGATGTTCCAGTCTTCCTCGCGCATCCGCATCAGCAGCTGGTCGCGGGTGATGCCGGCATTGTTGACCAGGATCGATACCGCGCCGAATTCCTTCGCGATGCTGTCGACCAGTGCGTCGACGGCGGCACTGTCGGTGACATTCAGCACGCGGCCATGGCCACCATGCGCAGCCAGCCGCTCGCCGATCGCGGCAGCGCCGCTCTCGCTGGTCGCCGTGCCGATCACGGTGGCGCCCATCGCCGCCAGCTCGTCGGCAATCGCCGCGCCGATGCCGCGGCTGGCGCCGGTGACCAGCGCGATTTCACCTTGCAGTGGGTTGCTCATCTGTAGAGGTTCCTGACTTTCAGTAGTGGAAATCATGCGTACCGCGGAAAGATCACGCCCATTCGGCGCGCGCAGCACCCAGTTCGGCCGGCGCACCGATGGCCCGTGCCTCGATCGCCTTGTCGATGCGCTTGACCAGGCCGGTCAGCACCTTGCCTGGACCGCACTCGGCGACGCGGGTGGCACCACCGGCGACCAGCGCCTGCACGCATTCGGTCCAGCGCACCGGCAGATACAACTGACGCTGCAGCGCACCGCGAATTTCATTAATCGTGCCGTAGCTGCGCGCCTCGGCGTTCTGTACCACCGGGATCGACGGCAACTGCCAGGCGATCGAAGCCATGCGTTCGCCCAGCCGGTCGGCCGCTTCGCGCATCAGCGCACAATGCGACGGCACCGACACCGCCAATCTGATCGCCTTCTTCACGCCCAGCTCGGCGAGTTTCGCCAACGCACGCTCGACCGCTTCGGCATTGCCGGCGATCACCAGTTGGCCGGGCGAATTGAAGTTCGCCGGCGACACCACCTGGCCTTGCGCCACTTCCTCGCATACCGCAGCAATCTGCGCATCGTCGCCACCGAGGATCGCCGCCATCGCACCGACGCCAGCCGGTACGGCCGCCTGCATCAACCGACCGCGCTCGGCGACCAGTGCTGCCGCGTCATGCAGCGACAGCGCGCCGGCACAGACCAGCGCGCTGTATTCACCCAGGCTGTGACCGGACAACTGTGCCGGCTGCGCGCCGCCCAGCTTCTGCCATACCCGCCACACCGCCACGCTGGCGGCCAGCAACGCCGGCTGGGTGTTCTCGGTACGGTTGAGCTGGTCTTCCGGTCCCCGCGCGCTCAAGTTCCACAGATCGAGTCCGGCGCCCTGCGAGGCCTCTGCAAACGTCGCCTGCACTTCGGCGTGCGTGGCGGCCAGTTCGACCAGCATGCCGACCGACTGCGAACCCTGACCGGGGAAAACGAAAGCGAGCGAAGCGGAAGTTGAACTCATGAATGCGCGGATCCGTCGGCGAAAACCGCCATGGTGCCAGCATCGCCGCCCATACGCAGCTGTATTCGTTACTTTTGCAGGGCGGAAAAACACGATGCCGCCCTGAGGGCGGCATCGTCGAGAAAACTTGAACTGTCGTGACTCAGTAGCGAAGCAGCGCCGAGGCCCAGGTGAAACCGCCACCGAACGCTTCCAGCAGCAGGTTCTGGCCACGCTGCACCTTGCCAGAACGCACCGCGTAGTCGAGTGCCAGCGGCACCGAGCCGGACGAGGTGTTCGCGTGCTTGTCGACCGTGACAATGACCCGATCCATCGACATCTTCAGCCGCTTGGCGGTCGCCTCGATGATGCGCAGGTTGGCCTGGTGCGGGATCAGCCAGTCGATGTCCGACTCGACCATGCCGGCCGCCTGCAGGGTTTCATCGACCAGCGAGTCGAGCGTCTTCACCGCGACCTTGAACACCTCGCGGCCCGCCATCTTGATGCGTACGCCGTGATTGGGCTCGTCCTTGAAGCCGACCGACACGCCAACCGGGTTGTACAGCAGATGCTTGAAACCGCCATCGGCATGCAGGCAGGTGGCATAGATGCCCGGCTCGCTGGAAGCCTCCAGCACCACGGCGCCGGCGCCGTCGCCGAACAGCACGCAGCTTTCGCGTTCGGTCCAGTCGACCATCCGGGTCAATGTCTCGGCGCCGATCACCAGCACCTTCTTCGACTGCCCGCTCTTGATGAACTTGTCGGCAATGCCCAGCGCGTAGACGAAGCCCGAGCAGGCGGCATTCACGTCGAACGCGGCACAGCCGTTCGCACCGAGCCGGTGCTGCACCAGGCAGGCGGTCGACGGAAAGATGATGTCCGGCGTGGTGGTGCCGAGCACGATGAGGTCGAGTTCGGACGCCTTGACGCCGGCTGCTTCCAGCGCACGCTGTGCGGCCAGGAAAGCCAGATCGCCTGTGGTTTCGCCGTCGGCAGCGATATGGCGCTGACGGATACCCGTACGGGTATGGATCCACTCGTCACTGGTGTCGACGATCTTTTCCAGATCGGCGTTGGTGACCACGCGCTCGGGTAGCGCACTGCCGGTGGCGATGATGCGGGAGTAGATCTGGGACATTCAGCTATCCATCAACGAATACAGAGGATCGAACGCCATGGTCGGCGTCTGCGCAACACCGCAACGTTACGTTCCGGCGTCCCTGAATGCAAAACGGCGCGTCGCCGCGCCGTCTCGCATGACCAGATTCCGGGAATCCCAGGGGATTCCGCAGAATCGATCAATCCTCGACCGACACCGCAGCCTTGGTTTCGATCACTTTCTTGCCGCGGTAAAAGCCATCCTTGGTGACGTGATGGCGCAGATGCACTTCGCCACTGGTCGGATCGGTGGACAGCTGCACGGTCTTCAGCGCGTCGTGCGAACGACGCATGCCGCGGGTGGACGGGGTACGGCGGCTCTTGGCAACTGCCATGGTAATTCTCCAACGGAAACTTGATGATCTGTTGCGACATGACCCGGATCGGATGACCGGGTCGGTGGTTACTTCTTCAGTTCGCGCAATATCGCGAACGGATTTTCGGAGCGCTCATCGCCGGCGGTATCGTCTTCCGGCTCGTAGCCTGTCACTTCGTCGGGGAGGCTGCTGTCCGGATTGACCGGAACCAGCGGCAGCACCAACAACAATTCGTCTTCAATCACATCCGCCGGACTCAATCGACCATCCTCGGCCACCAGCAGCGGTTCGCAATCCGGCGGCAAGCCAGCCTCATCGCGCTCCAGTTTGATCAGGCCAAGCCGGGTGCTCACTTCGACCGGCAGTACAAACGGCTCCAGCGTGCGCTGACAGACCAATGTCAGCGAAGCCTGCGCTCGAACATCGACATAGCTGATGCCGAGGCTGTCGCGCCCGAACTCCAGCTCGAAATGCACCAACCCATCCGTGCTCGCCAGCGCCTCGCACAGGCGTGACATGGTCGCGATGGGTAGCGTTCCCTCGAACGAACGCCGCGCCGAGACCATGC
Organism: Rhodanobacter sp.; assembly: GCA_027307195.1. Lineage (GTDB taxonomy): Bacteria > Pseudomonadota > Gammaproteobacteria > Xanthomonadales > Rhodanobacteraceae > Rhodanobacter. The sequence goes on from DAHUXL010000135.1 coordinate 44,349, forward strand.
GCCAAGCGTCCACGGACTCTGGCAGTGTCACGGACATAATCGGGAAATGTTAGGTTCGAAGCCACCCGAAGTCAACTGGCACGACGCCGGAGCGGTATCAAACCGTCCCGGCAGCAGCGTATTTTGCCTGATCCGGCCCCAATGCGGCAGACTGAATCTCCCTGTCGTCTGAGCCGCCGCCCTTGAACTCTTATCTGACGCTCGGCACCACCGTGCTGCTGGCGCTGTTGATTACCCTGCTGGGCGCGGCCTGGCTGTTGCGCCGGCGCCAGGCACAACGAAGCGCCAGCCTGCAAAACCTGCTTGACCTGGCCGACCGGCTGGAAGCGGACCTCAAGACCTGCCGGTCCGGCCTGCAGCAAGCGCATGCGGTGATGTCGCTCAATCCCGACCTGCCCGCCGCCAGCGAGCAGGACGCCCAACATGCGATCGACGCCGGCCTGCGCGGGCTGCTGCAACAGCGCCTGTGGATCCGCGACCGTTCGCCGCAGGCCAGCCAGTCGGAGCTGGACGAGGCCGCCGCCTCGATGCGCAGCACCCGCGATCGCCTGCAACCGCTGTTGCAGGCACTCAGCAAGGCCCAGAATGACCTGAACAGCGCCATGCGCGAACACATCCGGCGTGACTCGGATACATGATCGCGCCGTACTCCCCGCCGCCCCGGCTCGTGCTGGGCTCGACCTCGCGCTACCGCGCCGAACTGTTGCGCCGACTGGTTGCGAATTTCGAGCAATCCGCCCCGGACACCGACGAAGCCCCGCTGCCGCATGAAGCACCCGCGGAGCGGGCCCTGCGGCTGGCCATCGCCAAGGCCGAAGCGGCGGCGAGCGGTTGGCCAGACGCGCTGGTGATCGGCTCCGATCAGGTCGCCGAGCTCAATGGCCTGATCCTCGACAAGCCCGGCACGGTCGAACGCGCCCGCGCCCAGCTCAACGCCAGCTCCGGTCGCGAAGTGCACTTTCATACCGCGCTGTGCCTGCTCGATACCCGCGACGGACACCGGCAAACCCATGTCGATCACACATGCGTGCGCTTTCGCGAACTGGGCGCGGCGGAAATCGCCCGTTACATCGAACGCGAACAACCGCTCGACTGTGCCGGCAGCTTCAAGTGCGAAGGGCTCGGGATCACTCTGTTCGAGTCGATCGACAACCGTGATCCCAGTGCGCTGATCGGGCTGCCGCTGATTGCATTGGCGCGGATGCTGCGCGACGCAGGTATTGCTCTGCCGTAGATCGCTACACTGCCGCAGTCAGGCACACGTAGCGCTCCACTTTCTTGATCCGGCCACTACAGAAGAATCATGTCCGCCATCACCCAGTCACACGAAGAACCTCTGCAACTGCGCCTGGAAGCCGCGATGGCCCAGGTCAACCGCGTGCTGCTGGGCAAGCCACGCCAGGTGAAACTCGCGTTCACCTGCCTGATCGCTGGCGGCCATCTGCTGCTGGAAGACGTGCCGGGCGTAGGCAAGACCACGCTGGCGCACGCACTCGCGGCCACCTTCGCGTTGGAGTTTCAGCGCGTGCAGTTCACCAGTGATCTGCTGCCGTCGGACATCATCGGTGTCAGCGTGTACGAGCGCGAGACCGGCCAGTTCCGCTTCCATCCCGGCCCGATCTTCACCGGCCTGCTCCTGGCCGACGAGATCAACCGCGCCAGTCCGAAGACGCAGAGCGCGCTGCTGGAAGCGATGGCTGAGGATCAGGTCACCATCGACGGCCAGACACACGCGCTGGCGAAACCGTTCTTCGTTGTCGCCACACAGAATCCTCTCGACCTCAACGGCACGTTCCCGCTGCCCGATTCGCAGCTTGACCGCTTCATGCTGCGACTGTCGCTGGATTATCCCGATGCCACCGCGGAACGCGCCCTGCTCACCGGCAGCGATCGCCGCGACCTGCTGGCGCAGCTGATGCCGCAACTCGATGGCAATGCTCTGATCGCTTTGCACCGGCAGGCGCAGTCGATCACCACCAGCGCTGCCCTGCTCGACTATCTGCAGGCGTTACTCGCTGCCAGCCGTCGCCACGTCGATATCCGCGTGGGCCTGTCGCCACGTGCCGGCTTGGCCCTGCTCGGCGCGGCGCGTGCATGGGCGCTGCTCAGCGGTCGCAAGCATGTATTACCGGAAGACATCCAGGCGCTGTTCGTGCCACTGGCTGCGCACCGCCTGCTACCGGCACGCGGCGCCAACGGCGATACGCTGGCGCGGCAGCTGCTGGCCGAGGTTGCGGTGGATTGATGCGTAGCCCGCTGCAACGCATCCAGCGATGGGCCGAACAGCGGCTGCCGGCACTCACCCGCTATCGTCGTCCCGAAAGCCTGCCAATCGAACTGCATCGGCGACGCATCTACATCGTGCCGAGCGGCTTCGGCATCAGCTTTTCGGTGTTGCTGCTGGTGATGCTGGTCGGGGCGCTGAATTACGCCAACAACGGGGCGCTGCTGCTCACTTGCCTGCTTGGCGCGGCCAGCGCGGCCAGCATGCTGGTGACGTTTCGCAATCTGGACGGTTTGCACCTGAGCCATATCCGCGCCGGTCATGCTGTCGCCGGGCAAGCCATCGAACTCACCCTGGCATTCGACTCCGGCCGCCTGCGCAACGCCATCCGCCTTGATCTTGGAAGCAGCTCCGTCGCTTTCGCAATCGATGCCAGGACCACCGCGCAAGTGAAGCTGCTACTGCCCACCGTGCAGCGCGGCTGGCAACCGCTGCCGCGTCTGCGCCTGTGGAGCAGCTGGCCGTTGGGTTTGTTTCGTGCATGGAGCTGGCTGCATCCCGATCAATCGGTACTGGTGTGGCCACGGCCGGAAGTGGCCGGCCCGTCGCCACGCGCACCTGCCGATGATGCCAGTCGCATGCGCCTGCATCGCGGCGACGAGCTGGCCGCACTGCGCGAATATCGTGCCGGCGATCCGCAACGACACATCGCCTGGAAGGCCAGCGCCCGTCACGACCATCTGCTGGTGAAGGATTTCGAGCAGCCGCAAAGCCGTCTGCAATGGCAGCTGGACTGGCGTCAACTGGGCGCACTGGACAATGAGGCACGCATTGCCCGACTGGCACGCTGGTTGAACGAAGCGCAGGCCCAACGTTGCAGCTACAGCCTGTGGCTGCCCGGCAACGAAATCGCCAGCAGCAGTGGCCCGCTGCATTACGCGCGCTGCATGAATGCGCTGGCTCAACTGCCATGACGTCGCCAGCATCGCGCAAGAAAGCGGTCGAACTTCCGATCGACGCTCGAGCGTTCGATCTGCTGAGTCTGACCATGGCCCTGGTACTGGGCCTGCATTCACCGCACCTGCCCTGGTGGCTCAGCATCGCGCTGGCGTTGACGCTTGGCTGGCGCTGGTGGCAACGGCGTCAGCAAGCCGGTCGCGTGCCGCGCTGGCTCAAGCTGCCGCTGCTGGCTCTGCTGACGCTGGCGGTGATCGTCCACTACGGCAATATCTTCGGCCGGGAGCCGGGCAGCGCGCTGGCAGTCGGCCTGCTGATCCTGAAGCTGCTGGAAACCGAGACCGTCCGTGATGCCCGTGTCGGCATCAGCTTTGCCTGTTTCGCGTTGATGGCGGCGCTGTTGTTCGACCAGGGGCTGATCGCCACCGTGGTGGTCGCGCTCGGCCTGCTGCCGGCACTCGCCACCTTGCGCGCACTGGAACCGGGACAAACGCCCACCAGCCTGCCGCGCGCCCTGCTGCCGAGCGTGGCCTTGTCGGCGGCGGCATTGCCGTTGGCGTTGCTGGCATTCCTGCTGGTACCGCGATTGAGCTCGCCGCTGTGGGGCGCACCTACGCCGGAGCAGGCACGCACTGGCCTCAGCGACAGCATGTCGCCGGGTAACTTCACCGACTTGCTCACCGACGACCATCCAGCGATGCGGGTCAGTTTCGATGGCGCACCGCCACCAGCAGACCTGCGCTATTTTCGTGCCTACGTAATGTGGAATTTCGACGGACGCAGCTGGCGTTATCTCGATGCCCGGTACGCAAAGCCACGAGAGCCGGCACCACTCGAAGCCAGCAGCTCGATCCAGTACCGGATCAGCCTGCAGCCCACCCATCAACGCGTACTGCCCACACTGGATGTTCCGTTGCAGGCACCAGCGCAGACCAGCCTGCAGCCTGACCGTGAAGTACTGGCCGACAAACCGGTGAATGATCAGTTCAGCTATTCCGCCCGCTCCGCATTGCATTACCGGCTGCAGCCCACACTGGACGAGCGTTCGCGTCGCCTCGGCCTGCGACTGCCGGCGAATTTCAATCCGCGCACGCGCACGCTGGCCGCACAATGGCGGCAACGCTACGGCAGCGACGATGCGGCGATCGTGCAAGCCGCACTGAACCTGTTTCACGATGGCGGCTTCCGCTACACGCTGGCACCGGCACCGCTGGGGCGCGACTCGGTGGACGATTTCCTGTTCGATACCCATGAGGGTTTCTGCGAACACTATTCGTCGGCGTTCACCGTGTTGATGCGCGCGGCCGGCATCCCTGCGCGGGTGGTCACCGGCTACCAGGGCGGCTACTGGAACAAGCTCGGCGAGTACCTGCTGGTGCGCTATTCCGATGCGCATGCGTGGAGTGAGGTATGGCTGGCCGGGCGCGGCTGGGTCCGCGTCGATCCCACCGGCGCGGTGCGCCCGGAGCGGGTCTCGCTGGGAGCCGCTGCCGCGGCGGGCGATCAACTGGCCTGGTATCGCAACGACTGGCTGCAAGGTCTGCGCAATCATTGGGACATCGTCAACCGCTGGTGGGACCAGGGCGTTATCGGTTTCGACGCCTTGCGTCAGCGTGGCCTGCTGACGCCGTTTGGCATCCGCGATACCGACACCGCGATGTTGGGCATACTGCTGACGATCAGCAGCGTGCTGTTCATCGCCATCGGACTGGCATGGGCTTTGTTGCGTCGCCGGACACGTGATCCGTTGCGTGATGCACTGCGCGAGCTGGAACGAAAGCTTGCACGCATGGGCGTCGCGCGCCGGCCCGCCGAGGGTCCACAGCATTACCTGAGCCGCGCCGCGCGTGCGCTGCCCGGTCAACGCGATGAACTTGCGAGGTTGATGAGCAGTTACCTGGAATTGCGTTACGCCCATGACGAACCGTCGCCTGAATCGTCGCGTGGGTTTCAACGCGCCGTGCGGGATTTCCGGGTTGCCAACGTGGTCAAATAAGAGCCGACGCGATGGCGCACGCCGTCGCCCATGATGGAGATATCCCCATGTCCCTGTACCGCCCACTTACCCTCGCCGCAGCCCTCGCCTTGCTGGCCGGCTGCGCGACGATCCCCAAACCGCTGGAAGGCACCTACACCGATGTCTCCACCGCCAGCGCCCAGCAAGGTGGCGCCGGTGGCACCCGCGTACGCTGGGGTGGCGAGATCATCAAGACCGAGCCGGGTCCGCAACAGACCTGCTTTTATCTGCTGTCGCGCCCGCTGGACAGCCAGGCACGTCCGCAAGCCGGCAGTGCCGGCGAAAACCAGGGCCGCTTCGTCGCTTGTCGCGAAGGCTTCTACGATCCGGAAGTCTTCACCCGCGGACGCGAGCTGACCGTGACCGGTACGCTGCACGGCACCGTGTCGCAGAAGGTCGGCGAGTTCGATTACGCCTATCCGCGCGTGGAAGCCGATGTCGTTTATCTGTGGCCGAAACGCCCGATCGTGGTGGATTACCCGCCCGGCTTCTATGACCCGTTCTGGGGCCCGGGCTTCGGCCCGTACTGGGGCGGTGGCTGGGGCGGACCCGGATATTGGGGAGGCCCACGACGGGTGATCATCGTGCGACCGCCACCACCGCCGCCGGCTCCGAAGCCGTAACCGCACACGAAAACGCCGGCGTCACGCCGGCGTTTTCGTGTGCGGGTCGCGGACGTGTTGCCGCATTCAGCCCGGTGGCCAGTGCATGCGCCGGCCGGCCAGCAGATGCACATGCAGATGAAACACAGTCTGCCCGCCATCCTCATTGCAATTGATCACCGTGCGATAACCCTGCTCGGCAAAGCCCTCCTGCTTCGCGTAGTCCGCGGTGGCCAGCAGCAGTTGGCCGAGCAAGGCCACATCGCTCGTCGTCGCATCGTTGAGCGTTGCCAGCGGTCGCTTCGGTATGAACAGCACGTGCACCGGCGCCTGCGGATTCAGGTCGCGAAACGCCAGCACCTTGTCATTCTCGTAGACGATCTCGGCCGGAATCTCGCGGCGGATGATCTTGCTGAAAATCGTATCGCTCATCGCCTGTTTCCCCATGATGAATCAATCAAGCAACTGGCGGCTGCCGAACGCATGCGCCAGGGTGCCGCGGTCGACGTATTCCAGCTCGCCACCGAGCGGTACACCATGCGCCAACCGGGTCGGCCGCACGCCACCGGCGCGGGCCAGCTGGGCCAGGTAATGCGCGGTCGCCTCGCCTTCCACCGTGGGGTTGGTGGCGATGATCAGTTCCTCGATCTCGCCTTCGCCCAGACGCTGGGTCAGCTGCGCCAATCCCAGTTCTTCCGGCCCCAGTCCGTCCAGCGGCGACAGCCGTCCCATCAGCACGAAATACTGGCCGCGATAACCGGTGGCCTGTTCGATCGCCGCCAGATCGGTCGGCGATTCGACCACGCACAACACCTGGCGATCGCGACTGCTGCTGGCACACAACGCGCACAGCGGCTCTTCGCTGAAATTGCGGCACTGGCTGCAATGGCCGATGCGTTGCATCGCCTGCTCCAGCACGGCGGCCAGTTTCAGGCCACGCTCGCGCTCACGCTCCAGCAGGTGAAAGGCCATCCGCTGCGCACTCTTGCCACCCACGCCGGGCAGGCAGCGCAGGGCCTCGATCAGTTCCGCCAGAAGACTCGATCCGTTGCTCACGATCAATCAGAACGGCATCTTGAAACCGGCCGGCAGGTTCATCCCGGCGGTGACGCCGCCGAGCTTGTTCTTGCTGAGCTCGGCCACCTTGTTCACCGCATCGTTGACCGCGGCGGCAACCAGATCCTCAGCCATCTCCGGATCATCGGCAAACGTCTGCCGGTCGATCTGCACGCGGCGCACTTCATGCGCGCCCGTCATCACCACGCTGACCAGGCCGCCGCCGGCGCTGCCGGTGACTTCCTGCTTGGCGATCTCTTCCTGCGCACGCTTCATGTCTTCCTGCATGCGCTGGGCCTGCTGCATCAGCTGACCGATCTGTCCTCTCATCTCACTGCTCCGGATTCGTTGTCAAAGGGTTTGATGGACTGTGGCACGACGCGCGCACCAAACTCGCGCCTCATCGACTGCACCAGCGGATCGCCTTCGATCGATTGCTCGGCCGCTGCCTGCGCCGCATCGCGCACTTGTGCCGCACGCGCCGCCGGGGTTTCTGTCACCGCACCGTGGCTGTGGCTGACGAAGCGCAGGCGAATGCGCTCGCCGAGCGCCTGTCCGATGCGTTCCTCCATCTGGCTGACCATCGGCTCCACCGCGAGGCTCATATGCGCCGGTTGCAGTGCGAGCACCAGGGTCTGTCCATCGCGTTCGCGCAGGACCGCATTCTGCGCCAGCAGGCCGAACGGTCCGCGCAAGCCGGCACGCTCGATCAGGCTTTCCCAATTCGGCAGGCCACCGGCATCCCGCGCCAACGGAGCCACAGCGGGGGCGATCGCCGGACTTGATGCCGGTGCCGCAGGCGTTGGTGGCGCGGAATCCTGCCGGCGTTCTGCCATCGCCGCCGGGCGTGGTGATGCGGCAGCGGCCGGTCGCGCTGACGGTGGCGCCGGCACAGAGCTGCCCGCAGGCAGGCGTTCCGAACGTGCGGCTGGTGCGCTATCGCCAGGCCGGAACGCCAGCATGCGCAGGAGCGTCATCTCGAAGCCGGTGCGCGCATCCGGCGCCAGCGCCAGATCGCGCCGACCCGAGGTGGCGATCTGGTAATACAGCTGCACGTCTTCCGGCGTCATTCGTTCGGCCAGGGTGGCCAGCGCGTTGTCGTCGTCGCTGTCTTCGTCCGGCCGGTAACCGGGAATCAGCTGGATCAACTGCAGTCGATGCAGCACGCTGGCGATATCGTCGAGCACGCCACCGAAGTCCGGCGAGTAGGAAGCAATCTGCGTGCACTCGACCAGCAGCCGCTCGCCATCGCCAGCGGCCAGCGCATCGAGCACACCCAGCACCTGCCCGCGCGCCACGCTGCCGAGCATGGTACGCACGTCATCGGCATGCAGCGCACCGCCGCCGTAGGCAATCGCCTGATCGAGCAGCGACAGGCCATCACGCAGCGAGCCATCGGCAGCACGCGCCAGTTCGCTGATCGCGCTGTCTTCGTAGGCGATGTTTTCCGCGGCGAGGATGTGCCGCATCTGACCGGAGATCTGATCCGGCAGCAGCCGCTTCAGGTTGAACTTCAGGCAGCGCGACAGCACCGTCACCGGCAGTTTTTGCGGATCGGTGGTGGCGAGCAGGAATTTCACGTGCGGCGGCGGTTCTTCCAGCGTCTTCAGCAACGCGTTGAACGCGTTCTTCGACAGCATGTGCACCTCGTCGACCAGGTACACCTTGAAGCGGCCACGCGACGGCGCGTACTGCGCGTTCTCGATCACCTCGCGCACATCGTCCACGCCGGTATTGCTGGCTGCATCGATCTCCAGCAGATCGACAAAACGCCCCTCATCAACCGAGGTGCAGACCGAGCATTCGCCGCAGGGATCAGCCGACTGTCCGCGCTCGCAGTTCAGTGACTTGGCGAAGATTCGCGCGATGGTGGTCTTGCCGACACCACGAGTGCCAGTGAACAGGTAGGCGTGATGCATGCGTCCGGTCTCGAGCGCATTGGTGAGCGCGCGCACCACATGCTCCTGCCCGACCAGCTCGGCGAACTTGCGCGGGCGCCATTTGCGAGCGAGTACCTGATAAGACATGCCTGACTACCTTGGGGCGAACAGTGATTGTGCCAAGTCGGGCGGGGTAAGTCAGTAAACGGAGAGGGGGATCAGTCACCCTGAAAAGGCGGCGGCCCCGCCAGCCACACCCCGGCACCCGAATCATTCGCTACCGTTGCTTCCTTCCGGACCTGGCGGAGTTTGCGAACTATCGTCGCGGGGGGACCGACGGGGCCACCATAGACGTGGGCGGTCAGGCCCTGCCACGACAGCGCGGATAGCTGTCGCAGCACTTCATGTAGCGAGAACTTGCAGGCACTCGCACGGTTTCACTCACTGGCGGAGAGAGCGGGATTCGAACCCGCGATACGTTTTACCGTATACACACTTTCCAGGCGTGCTCCTTCAACCACTCGGACACCTCTCCGCATGGGTGAAACCGCCTCTGTCGGGCCATCAAGGTCCGGCAAAGAAGCGGAAGGATAGCCGCAGGCCCGGATACAGGCAAGCGGATGCAACTTGATTCAGCCGGCATCGGACCGTGGCACGGACGGTTCGCCCACGGCGATCCGGTCGCCCATGGCCGCGATGCGGTAGCCGAGCGCGGTCAGTGCGGTGCCATCGGCCACACTGCCGTAGTGGTACAGCAGCAGCCGCGAGCGCATCGCCTCGTCCGGATATTCACGTTCGATATCGTCGATGCCGGTGTGTGATGGATTGCCGACAAGGCTGCAATCGTGCGCTATCACTTCATTGCCACCGGCGTAACGCGCAAGTATTTCTGGGATCGGACGGGTGTCGCCGGTGTAGACGAAGCTGCCGTCCAGGGCGAGGCCGTACGATGTGCCCGGCACGTGATGCCGGGTGGCGAACACGTCGAACCACAGTCCGTCGAGCCAGAAGCCGCGCGTGCAAGGCACCAGGCGGAACGCTTCCCAGAAATTGACGCCGCCCTCGGCCAGCGCACCGGGATAATCCGCTACCCGCGCCTGCAGCCAGGGAATCAGTCCGGCATGCGCAAACAGTCGGGTGGTGCCGCGCAGGTGCGGATCGAACCACAGCCGGATGAACAGCCGCTCCAGTCCGGCCACGTGATCCATGTGGGTGTGCGTGATGTACAGCGCCGGCGGCAAGGCATCATAGGTAGCCACGTAGCGGTCCAGCGTATCGGGGCCGCAGTCGATCAGCAGCTGCGGCACGCCGGCACGCTCCAGCACCACGGCCGAAGAGCCGAGTTCCACCGCATGCGCGGCGCCCACCCCGAGAAAATGCAGATGCCAATTCATGGAGTCAGCGTACGCCCGTACCGGTAAAGTAACGGTTGCCAGATATCTTTCTCGAATGCCGCCTCGCCCTGACCGGCAGCGCCGAGCTTCAGCAGCGAGCGGCGCAGGCGCTGCAGGTTGGACTGCTGCCACGCATCGGCGGGTGTGCGCAGCCGGCCACGGTCGAAATCGATCAGGTACAACTCGCCCGACGTCACCAGCACGTTGTGCGCGTTCAGATCGGCATGCCAGACACCGGCACGATGAAAGCGTGCGACCAATGCGCCAACCTCCTCCGCCAGCTCGCCATCCAGGCGCCCTGCCGCGAGACACTCGGCCAACGTCTGTGCGTCGGCGATGCGGCGAGTGATCAGGTCGGCGCTGTAGATCAGGCCGCGTCGACAATAGCGCGCAGCCACTACCACAGGCCCCGGCAGTCCGAGCCTGGCGATCTCGGCCAGCAGGCGAAATTCCTCGAAAGGGCGGGTCCGGTCAGCGCCGGTCCACAGATAGCGGTCACCCATCAGGGCTGCCACGAGACCGCCGCGACGATAGTGCCGCAACACACACTCACCTATCGGCGCAGCAATGATCGCCACGCCGCCACGGCCACCGACCTGCGTGCGCAGCGCGTCCCGCTTGCGCCAGTAATCCGGCACAAACCATTCGTGCCCGACTTGTGGCGACACCGCTGCGTCGAACAGAATCGCGCCTTCGGCATCCTTGTGGGTTCGTTCCTGCATCATCATGCCCAGTGACTGTCCTTGATTCTAACCCAGGCCCCATGACACCGAACCCGATGACTGCCGCTGTCTCGATCTGCCTGCTGCGCACCTCCGCCATCGGCGACGTCACCCATGTGGTGCCGCTCGTGCGCACCCTGCAACAGGCGTGGCCGGGCACCGCGCTGACCTGGATCGTCGGCAAGCTGGAGCGCAAGCTGGTCGGCGACCTGCCCGGGGTGGAGTTCGTCACGTTCGACAAGACCGCGGGCTGGGCCGGCATGCGCGCGGTGCATGCCGCTTTGCGCGGGCGACGTTTCGACGTGCTGCTGCAGATGCAGGTCGCCATGCGCTCCAATCTGCTCAGTATCGGCATCAAGGCCAAGCGCCGCATCGGCTACGACTATGCACGTGCGAAAGACCTGCATAGCCTGGTCATCAACGAACGCATCCCGGCGCGCAGTGGCGAACATGTGCTGGATGCGATCGGCAGCTTCTGCGAACCGCTTGGACTGAAGCAGACGCAGGTACGCTGGGACATCCCGATTCCCGATGAGGCACACGCCTGGGCAGCCGAACAACTGTCCGGCGATACGCCGACCCTGCTGGTCAGCCCCACGTCCAGTCATGCGCTGCGCAACTGGCGGCCGGAACGCTATGCCGCGGTGATGGATCATGCCGCCGCACGCGGTTGGCGCGTGGCACTGATCGGCGGTCCCTCCGCGATGGAACGCACGATGGCCGATGCGGTACTGACCGCGTGCCAACGCACGCCGATCGACCTCACCGGCAAGGACACGCTGAAGAAACTGATGGCCCTGCTCAGTCACGCACAGCTGTTGCTGACGCCCGACTCCGGCCCGATGCACATGGCCAACGCCGTTGGCACCAAAGTGCTGGGTCTGCACGCAGCCAGCAATCCGGATCGCTCCGGTCCCTACTCCGACCGCCGCTGGTGTGTGAACAAGTACGACGAGGCCGCACGCAAGTATCTCGGCAAGCCGGCCAGCGAGATTCCATGGGGCAGCAAGATCGAAAAGCCCGGGGTAATGGACCTGATCGGTGTGGACGAGGTGATCGAGCGCTACGAAGCCGCCGCGCGCGAGCTGAATTTGTCCTAGCAATGCTTGCGGGAGCGACTTCAGTCGCTCCCACAAGTGACATCAAACCGCCCGGTAATCCTGGTACGACTTTTCCTCGACCAGCTGCGAGCCGAGCTTGAGGTTGATCTCGCGCTTGAACGCCGCGCGCTCGTCATTGCGGAAATACACCGCCCGCGCCAGCTCGATGAACTCCTGATCGAACGCCTGCGCGCGCTCCTTCAGCCGAATCCTGTCCTCGATGTCCCACAGCAGTTCATTCACCGCCAGCAGGCGTGCGCGTTCGTCGGCGATGTCGGCTTGCGAGGCAGCGTCGTTGGCCCAGGTCGCATTGAGCAGATCCAGTTCGTTGCGCACGTTGGCCAGCTTGGCGGCGTCGCCGATGCGCCGCGACTTGATCTCGAGGATGGTGATCTTGTCGATCAGCTCGCCGTAGGACACCGGGGTCTGGATCAGGCTCATGGACTTGTTTCCTTCAGGAATGATGGTCAGGCAGCGGAGCGAAATGCGCCCTGCTGCACCAGGGCGCAGACCGTACGCACGTCGCCGTCCATGGCGCGGTCGCGATGCATGAAGGCGATGTGCTGGCGCAGAACCGCATGGGCTTCGCGCACGCTGGTACCAGCATGGAAATCACCAGCACCGGCCAGCGCCGCAGTCAGTTGCTGCGCCTCGGCGACGAACTGCGCGTAGTGCGGATGATCTTCGCGCGGCGCGTTGCTGATCTTCGCAGCGAGCGCCTGCCAACCACCGCGGCTGGCCAGTCGACGTGCAGCATTCAGCATCGCCTGGCGGTAATCCAGCGCCTGCGCCGCGGTATACAGCTCCAGGGCCAGTACATGTGAGAGATCTTCGGTCATCTCCAGCACATGGCGCGCCTCGTTGGCGCCCATCGACACGTGATCCTCGGCATTCGCACTGGTCGGCACCGAATACACGCTGGCCGGATGCGCGCGAGTGGCCAAGTCATTGACCAGCGCCGCAGCGGTGTATTGCACGATCATGAAGCCGGAATCGGTACCGTCCTCATTGCCGGTGAGAAACGCCGGCAGACCATCATTGGTGGCCGAATCGACCAGCTTGTTGAGCCGACGCTCGGAGATCGAAGCCAGCACCGGAATCGCTGCCTTCACGTAACTCATCGCCAGCGCCAGCGGCATGCCGTGGAAGTGACCGGCCGAGATCACCTGCTCCTCAATGAACTGCGCGTCATCGTTGTCCGGAAAGATCAGCGGATTATCGGTGACGGAATTCAGTTCGATGTCGAACACGCGGCACGCCTGTGCCCACGCATCACGCACCGCGCCGTGCACCTGCGGCATGCAGCGCAGGCTGTAGGCGTCCTGCGGCTGATGCTTCTTGCCACCCTTGAACGGCAGGAAGCGGCTGTAGAACGCCTCGCGACCATGCCGCTGATTGGCCGGCACCCAGTCCCAGCCGATATCGAAACTGAGCGCCTGATCGTCCGGTTCGCTCCACGCCTCAGCACTCCACGACTTGAAGCGCGGCACCAGGTGATACGGAATATCGACCAAGGTGGAACCGGCCAGCAACTCGCGCACATGCGCGGCGGTTTCGACCTGGCCCGGATGCGGACGCAGTGCATGTACTTCGGGGCGCAAGGCACCGCTGCGACCGGCAAACGCATCCAGCGTCATCGATGCGGCCAGATCGGCGGTATCCAGCAATTGTTCCAACGTATCCAGCGCCAGCACACCCGTCGCCAGCATCTGCGCCGTACCGTTGTTGAGCGCCAGACCTTCCTTGAACGACAGGCGAATCGGCACGAGGCCGGCGCGCTTCAGCGCTTCCGCACCCGACACCCGCTCGCCGGGATAGAACGCTTCGCCACCACCGAGCAGAACGATCGCCAGATGCGACAGCGGCGCCAGGTCGCCACTGGCGCCGACCGAGCCCTTCTCCGGCACCACCGGCACCACGCCGGCATTGAGCATCGCGGTCAGCGCTTCGAGCGTGCTCACGCGGATACCAGAATGACCGCGCATCAGCGTATTGATGCGGATCAGCAACATCGCACGCACCACGTCT
>DAHUXL010000087.1 GCA_027307195.1 Rhodanobacter sp.
ACGTGACAAGCCTGGTCGCGAAGGCTCCGGAAGCCTTCATCGATACCGTGCCCACGACGGCATCACCTGGCTTGAAGCGGGAAACCTCTGATCCGACTGCCTCCACGACGCCCGCGAAATCGCTTCCCATCGCCCGGGGGAAGCTCCATCCGGTAACCACCTTCATTTGCCCGCTGCGGAGCTTCCAGTCCATCGGATTGATCGAAGCTGCCGCGACGCGCACGACCACTTCGTCCGCAGCGGGCTTCGGCAGGGTGAACGACGCAAGGTGCACCACATCCGGTCCGCCATAGCGGTCGTATTCCAGTCTTTTCATGTTCGCGGCAAGTATCGTCGAAGACGTTTCGCGTAGGATAGAAGCGCAGGAACATGCCATCTATGCTTCGGCGTCCGCACTTCCTTCGCAATCGTCCGGAGCACCGATGGATCCTCTATCCGATGTGTTGTCGCTGCTGCGGCCGCGCAGTTTCATGTTTCGCGGCCTCGATGCTGGCGGCGCTTGGGGACTCCGTTACCCCGCGAACGAAGGCCTTCGTTGTTACGCGGTGCTTAGCGGGCAGTGTTGGCTGCAGGTGGAGGACGGATCGGACGCCGTGCGCCTCTTGGCAGGAGACTGCGTGCTGCTGACCCGGGCCCAATCGTTCCGAATCGCTAGCGAAGCCAGCGTAACGCCAATCGATGCCGTCGAGTTTTTTTCCGCCGCGCGAGAGGGCGGCGTCGCAATCTACAATGGTGGCGGGGACTGCGCCGGGATCGGCGGATATTTCTCGTTCGCCGGCAAGGAAGCCAGCGCGCTGCTGGCACTTTTGCCGGCTGTGGTGCACATCCGCAAAGAAACGGACAAGGCGGTGCTGCGTTCGTCGATCGACCTGATGATGAACGAGCTGCGCGAGCCACAGCCGGGTGGGTTTCTGTTTGCGCAGCATCTGGCCCACATGATGCTTGTCCTGGCCCTGCGGCTGCATCTGACGCAGGGTCTCGGCGGTGGCACGGGATGGCTATTCGCGCTGGCAGACCGGCAGCTGAGTGCGGCCATCAAAGAAATTCACAACGCACCGGCGCAGCCGTGGACCTTGCAGACGCTAGCGCAGAGTGCCTGCATGTCTCGATCAAGCTTTGCGCTGAAGTTCAAGAAGACGGTTGGCACGTCACCCATGGAGTATTTAATGCGCTGGCGCATGCTCCTGGCGAGTGACCGTCTAATGCATTCAGGGGACTCCATTTCCCGCATCGGTCAATCGCTTGGCTACGAATCGGATAGCGCCTTCAGCACTGCCTTCAGGCGGGTAATGGGCTGTTCGCCCGGTCAGTACACGCGTTCACGCAAACCAGCCGCACCTCGTTGAGCGGCCGGAAAAGCGAATCGCAAGTGCTTTCGGGGCCGCGGGCGATCTCGAGATGGGCACCGGCACCTGGTAAGGCGGCGCATCGAAGGCGCGCAGATCCAGCTGATCAGCCAGATGGTGAAGCGCATGAGCGAACGACTCCCACACCAACTGCGTCTGCAGATCCACCGGCAACAGCCGCGGACTCATGTCGGTGTGTTGGTAGCGCGCCATGCCGATGCCCTTGTTCGAGTCCGGCTGTTGGGCCAAGATCGACGAGAGTTTTTCTAAAACCTCGTTCGGGCCGCTATGAAAAACGTCCTTATCGCTATTCCGTTCGTACTGGCAATTGCGTTTATTGTTTACGTCGAGGGGCCGTTCAGTGGTTTCGAGGCCTGGAACGCTCTTCCTGTAGTGGTTAGTTTTGGGGTACTTGTAGCTGGTCTGCGGTTTGGCCCTGCGGTCATCGTCGCCTGCATCGTGTTCGCTGCTTCAGCAACACTTTTTATGGTTCTCTTTCATCTTGCGTGGTTGTTCGACTGGAGCGGAACCGCAACGGGTTCATCTACATCTGCCTTGGCTTTCATCTTCGCACCGCTCTGGGCGATTATTATTGCAATTATCGCGGGAGTGCTGGCTTGGGTTACTAGCAAGGTTATTTGCAAAGCCGCGATTCTGCGTAGAAGCTGTTGTAACTCAGCGAGTCCGTAAGTCCTCTTCATTACAACTGCGATACTGCAGCCTCTAGAAGTGACCTGCAGTCGAGCATATTTGGCGTCTCCGCTATTGGCCTGTTGATCACTCGACGTTCTCGAAGAACCGCCACAGCCGGTTCCGAAACAATGACAGCCATGCGCCTCTATGTCAGCGAGGGCTTCGTCCCGTTCGGGCACGTCGAGCGTTTGTGCTCTGGATCCTCGCTCCTGGCGCAAAGGATGCGGTTCCAAATTCCCAATGCCGCCGTCTAACTGGTCGTCGCACACGCAGCGCTAGCCTCGAATGTTGACCGTCCGTTGATGGTGATGCCTGCCAGTGCGGGCACGACGACGGCCGGGCAAGATGGGACGGGTAGAGACCGACCCACATCTGCCGTTCGCAGGGACCTTAATATCTCGCTGCAACCCCTGCCTTTTCGCTGAGAGTCGACAATCCGCGACGGCGCTATCAAACCGTATTTTCTTCAGTCGATGCGAAAGCCGTTGCCCTCGCGGCGCACGTAGCCCGCTGTCGGCGCCGGAAAGTGCGTGCCGATGAGCAGCACCGGCTCGTCCGCGCAGGCATCGAGCAGGTCGCGGCGGGTGCGGGCGGCCAGCTGTGGGTCGCTGTCCAGCGCGGAGGACCACTCTGGGCAGGCGAGCTGGCAGGGGTGGTGCACCATGTCGCCAGTGATCAGAGCGCGCGCGTCGTCCGACTCGATCAGTACGCTAACGTGGCCCGGCGTGTGGCCGGGGGTCGGGATCAGCACGATCTCGGGCGAGATGCGGTGGTGCGTCTCCACCAGCTCGGCCAGCCCGGCATCGAGGATGGGCTGGATCGAATCGTCCAGGATGGTTTGCTGCTCGGCGTCGCCTTCGGCGCGCCAGTGCTGCATGTCGTGGCAGCCGAACAGGTAGCGGGCGTGGGGGAAGGTGGGCACCCAGCGATCGCCCTCGCGCATGGTGTTCCAGCCGACGTGGTCGACGTGGAGGTGGGTGCACACGACGGTGGTGACGCTGCGTCGGTCCCAGCCCGCGGCGTCGAGCTGTTCCAGGAACGCAGTGGATAGCGCGGCACCGCCGATGGCCCGGCGCGGGCGGTCGTTACCGATGCAGGTGTCGACGATCAGACGCACGCCGGGCGCCTCCACCAGCAGCGCATGGACGGACATGCGCAGGCGGTCCTCGTCGTCCACGAAGTCGGGATACAGCCATGGATGACGACGCAATGCGTCAGGCGTGGCGCCGTGGATGAAGCTTGCCCCGTTCGCGGTATCGAAGGCGGTTTCAAGTTCCACGACGCGGGTGATGGTGACCTGGCCAATCGTCCAGCCGAGCATCGAAGTTCTCCGTAATCTATGGGTGAGGAATTGGAGCGCCGCCGACATGGACAGCGCTCCATTCGGGTGTTTCATCGATACGTGCTTCGCTGTCAGTGCGTTCCTACGGAGAGCGCGACCAGCGTGCCGCGCGCGGCCGCATCTCCGGTCGCCAGCGCGCCGCCGTCGGTCACCAGGTAGAGCGTGTCGCGGTCGTCCGGACCAGTGCCGAACACGGCGTCGGTAGCACCGATCACGCCCTGCGCGGCGTCGGCGATCACGGTGCGTCGACCGTCGGCATCGACTCGCACCAGCTGGTTGTAGATGTGCGTGGTGAGGAAGACGGCGCCGTGGCTGTCGATCGCGAAGTCGTCGGCGGGCACGCCGCGGGCCGCGACCGTCGGCGCCGCGAGCCGGCCGTCGTCGCCGGGGTGGAACTTGAGCAGGGTGCCGGCATCGGAAACCGTTACGTACAGATCGCGGCCGAAGAAGTGCAGGCCGTTCGCTCCCGGGGGCAGCGCAATGTAGGTGCGGGCACGTAGCACGTCCCCTTCATAGGCCTTGGCTGCGGCACCGCTACGAGGGTCGACCCGCCAGATGGTGCCCAGTGCTGCGTCCGCCACATAGACGTTGCCGTCCGGACCGAGGGTGACGCCGTTCGGCCAGGCGCCCTTCGGCAGCGGGGCAAACAGGCGCCCGGTACCGTTCGGCTCTATGCGCCAGAGACCGCGGTTCGCACCGGTGCCAGCCATATAAATCGTGCCGTTCGCGGCGATCGCCATCACGCCGGCGGTAGAGCCCTGCGGCAAGGTGAAGAACACCCGTTCGCTGCCGTCCGGCGCCCGCGCAATCACCGAGGCATGCACGTGGCTCTTGTCGCCGGTGGCGTAGTTCTCGCCGGTGTTCTGCGCCAGATACAGCGTGCCGTCGGGGGCGGCGGCGATGCCCTCGAACCACATGCCGGGGCCGTAGGTCTTCACCACCCGAGCCGCGCTCACCGGCGCGTGAGGTAGTACGTCGGCCTTCGGCAGCGCCAGCACTTTGAGGCCCAGCGGCTGCAGTGCGCCGACCGCGACGATGCAGACCAGCAACACGGCCAGCCAGCCCACGCCGCCGCTGCGGCGCCCTTGCAGCAGCATCGTGGCCAGCGCCGCAAGCATAAGCACGATCAGTGCGCTGGCGGCGAAGAAGGTGAAGAACGGGATCCAGATCGCCGCGAACAGCGCCGCGGCGGCGAGCGTGGTGAGGACACCCCAGACCCAGCGCAGCGGTCGCTGCGCGCGGATGCGGGAGGTGACGAGCGGGCGTCCGCTCAGGGTGGCAAGCGCCAGGGCGGCACAGGACAGGGCAACAGCTGCTTGCAGCAGGGAAGCAAACATAGTTTTTCTCCTCAGGTCAGTAGGAAGCTATATATATGACTAAAAACAAGGGGTTACGCCCCACCCGGGACGAACCCCGCGCATTACTCCAGGTTCTTCTCGATGCGGTTCAGCATCCGGCTGAACAGGTGTTTCTCGTCGTCCGAAAAGCCGCGGAACATGGTTTCCACCAGCCGCTCGCCGGCTTGGCAGAACTCGTCCGACCAGCACAGCGTGCGCGCCTTGTCGCCCAGGTAGATCCGCTTGATGCGGCCGTCGGCGGCGTCAGCACGGCGCTGCACGTGGCCATCACGCTCCATCCGATCAAGGATGTTGGTCAGCGTGGGTGACGCGACGGCCAGCCGCTTCTGCAACTCGCGATGCTCCAGCCCGTCGTCGTGCATGAGGATCTGCAGGACATCGAACTGCGCGACAGAGAAGTCGAACGG
>DAHUXL010000089.1 GCA_027307195.1 Rhodanobacter sp.
GTCGACAAGTTCGAATACCGCCGCGGCTACAAGTTCTCGACCTATGCCACCTGGTGGATCCGCCAGGCGATCACCCGCTCGATCGCCGACCAGGCGCGCACCATCCGCATCCCGGTGCACATGATCGAGACGATCAACAAGTTGAACCGCATCTCCCGCCAGATGCTCCAGCAGTTCGGCCGCGAGGCGACGCCGGAAGAACTGGCCAAGGAAATGGAGATGCCCGAGGACAAGATCCGCAAGGTGCTCAAGATCGCGAAGGAGCCGATCTCGATGGAGACCCCGATCGGCGATGACGAGGATTCCCACCTGGGCGACTTCATCGAGGACGGCAACGCCAGCTCGCCGATCGATTCGGCGACGGAAACCGGCCTGATGGAAACCGTACGCGACGTGCTCGCCGGCCTGACCCCGCGCGAAGCGAAGGTACTGCGCATGCGCTTCGGCATCGACATGAACACCGATCACACGCTGGAGGAAGTCGGCAAGCAGTTCGACGTCACCCGCGAGCGGATCCGCCAGATCGAGGCCAAGGCGCTGCGCAAGCTGCGTCACCCGAGCCGTTCGGAACAGCTGCGTTCGTTCCTCGACGTCGAGTAAGCGTCACCGCGTCGTAAAGAAGAAGCCCCGCTCATGCGGGGCTTCTTCGTTTCACGGGTTCAGCCGATGTCGTAGAAGAACTGCTCGCGTACGATCTTGCCGCCATGCACGCGGTACACGCAGATCTCGCTCATGCTCACCCGGCCACGGCCTTTCATGGTGACATCCATCGCCATTGCCACACTGAACCAGTTCTCCGCAATCACCGGCTCGCTCACGCTGCCACCATGCACGGCCTCGATCATCGCGCCGAACTGCCGCCCTTTCTCGTAGATCGCTGCCAGCCCCTGCACGCTGCCCAACGCGCCCGGCGGCAGACCGTCCGGCTCGACGCTCACTGCATCCTCCGCATACAGCTCGCGCTGTGCATCCTCGTACTTGCCTTCACGACACAGTTCAACCAGCCGCTTGGCGATCGCTTCGGTGTTCATGTGGACTCTCCGCTTGAGGGACGACCAGCCTACGCTTCGACATGACCGCACGCACTACCAACTCGTGCGCGGCGCGTTCGCTACGGTAAACTGCCGCTCTTGCGCGGGCCTATAGCTCAATGGTTAGAGCAGAGGACTCATAATCCTTTGGTTCCAGGTTCGAGTCCTGGTGGGCCCACCACATGCAGTGCAATGGTCGCGAATGCGCCATCGCTGGCCAGTGCAGTTACCCGATAGTCGCCCGATGGCGACAGGGTGAGCGCCAGTTTCGCATCGCCCTCGCTGCTGCCCTGCAGACGACCGTTGAGCAACCATTGCACGGCGCCTTGCGCACCCAGCGCCTGCACTGTAACGCGCAGCGGCTTGTCGCTGTTCGGTGCCTGACGCAAGGTCACGCCGTTGCTCAGGCCGGCGATACGTATCGGGCTGGCGACATCGAGTGAGTCGGCGGCGCAACCCGGTGCGAGTGGCGGCAACGCCGAGCTGGCGCGGTCGTCCACGCTCAGCCATGGCGTGGCGAGTGCGGGCCAGCGTGCGAGTTGCAAGCTGTGCTCGTGGCTGGCGTGACAGGCACCGCTGAGGCGCTGGCCTTTGGCGTTGAGGCGCAAGGTAACCAGGCCGGCAGTCCACGCACCCAGATCGCGCTCGGCAAACGTGGGCGGCAGCGCACCGTCGAGTACCCACGCCATGCGGCGCTGACGACACTGTGTTGGCGCGGTGGTATCGAACGCACCACCGAGCGGCCAGCAGATATCGACTGCACGCACACTGGCTGGCTGCGCGGCATGCGGGCGACCGCCACGCTGCGGCAGCATGTCGACGATCTGGAACAGCAGCGGCAGCGCGGTCACCGCGCCGTACTGGCCGGGCGACGGCGTGCCGTCCGGACGGCCGATCCACACGCCGATGGTCCAGCGATCGGTGACACCGATCGCCCACGCATCGCGGTAGCCGTAACTGGTGCCGGTCTTCCATGCCACGTTGCCATGCCGATTGATCGCGCCTTCCAGCGGTGCACCTTCGACATCGGCCGGGTTGCTGGCGAGGATGTCGCGGATGATCCACGCCGCGCCCGGCGAGAGCAGCCGGCGCGGCTGCACCAGTTGCTCCAGTGTGTAGCGCGGCGTGCCGGCGATGCCGCCGTTCGCTAGCGCGGTGTACGCGCCGACCAGGTTTTCCAATCGGGTGGCGGCGCCGCCGAGGATGATCGACAGGTTCGGCCTCGCACCGTCGGGCAGGCCCAGATCGATGCCGCCGTTGGCCAACCGCGCCATGAATCGCGCCGGCCCGACCCGATCGAGCACGTCGACCGCCGGTACGTTGAGCGAACGTTGCAGTGCTTCGGCCACGCTGACCGGGCCGCTGAAGGCCTCGTCGAAATTGCCCGGCTTGTAGCCGCCGAAATCCTGCGGCGCGTCGACCAGCAGGCTTTGCGAGGTGATCAACCCATCGTCCAGCGCAAGACCGTACAGGAACGGCTTCAACGTCGAACCGGGCGAACGCGGCGCGCGCACCATGTCGACGTGGCCCAACCTGACCGGATCGGCGAACTCGGCGGTGCCGACATAGACGCGCGCCTCCAGCGCGGCGTTGTCGACCACCAGCACGGCGGCCGACGTGCGCGCCGGCAGGCGCGACAGGTACGCGGTGACCCGATCCTCGGCGGCGCGCTGCAGGTCCGCGTCGATGGTGCTGACGATGCGCCGCGCCTGCGGCTGCTGCTGATGCAGGCGCTCGGCCAGCAGCGCGGCAGACAACGGCGCGCGCAGCGAACGCGCGGTCACCGGCTCGATCGCCGCATCACGCACCTGCGCAGCAGTCCACACGCCGAGGTCGCGCATGCGCTTGAGCGCCTTATCGCGTGCAGCACGCGCGGCGTCGGGATGACGATCCGGACGTAGCCGGCTCGGCGATTGCGGCAATACCGCCAGCAACGCCGCCTCGGCACGCGAGAGCTGGCTGGCCGGCTTGCCCAGGTACGCCCACGAAGCCGCCTCGACACCCTCGATCGGACCGCCGAACGGTGCATGGTTGAGATACAGGTCGAGGATCTGCGCCTTGCTCAGATGCGCCTCCAGTTGCAGCGCACGCAGGATCTGTACCAGCTTGCCGCGGAACGTGTGCGGTATCGGTCCGATGATCCGCGCCACCTGCATGGTCAGGGTCGACCCACCCGACACGATATGGCCATGTAGCAGTCCGCCAACGAAGCCACGCGCCAGTGCATACGGATTGACACCGGGATGGCGGTAGAACCAGCGATCCTCGTAATGCAGCAAGGCCGCGAGATACAGCGGCGACACCTGCTTCGCGCTGACCGGATAACGCCATACGCCGTCGCTGTCGGCAAAGGCGCGCAGCGGTGTACCGTCGCGCGCCAGCACCACCGTGCTGCCGGTGTCGGGCGCAGGCAGACGCAACGGGAACAGCCTGTCGAGTGCGAACGCGGCGAGCAGCACGATCGCGGCCGCGATGGCCATGGCACGTAGCCGGCGCCACGCGCGGGAGCGGCGCGGCGAGTGGACGGTGGTGGCGGGAATGCTCATGCGATCGTTGTTGCAGGAGCCCGCCAGCGGGCTCCTGCATGCACCAGGCGTTACGGTTCGACCACGGTGATCTTCGCCGGCATGACGTTGCCGATGCCGCGCACGGCCGGCCGGTACATGTCCTCCACCAGCGGCGGTGGTACGACATAGCTGCCAGGCGTCACTGCGCGCACCAGGTAGAACACGTGGGCCTTGTCGCCGCGGCTCAGCTTCAGCGCGGCGGCATAGCGGTCGTCGCGATATTCCTCGTGCTGGACTTCCGCCGCCGAGGCATGCTGGTCGAGGTCGATACCGTCGATCACCACGCCGGCCCACTGCTGCGCGCCGCCGAGGTTGAGGTTCTCCACTTCCAGCCCGCCGGGCAGCAGGTCGGTGACCAGCGCATCGGGGATGTCCATGCGCGCCTCGATGCTCAGCTCGACGATCAGCGTGTCGCCTTCCTTGAGCTGGTCGCCGGTCCACGGCTTGCCGTCGGTCGTGAAGTAGCTGCGCCGCACGTCGATCTGGCTGGGGTCGGCCGTCGGTGCCTTCTGCGGAATGCCGGCCACGTCGAGCGTGGCGAAGATCGCTGCCGCGCTGGTCGGCTGCACGGTGACGCCGGCGTTGAGTTCGGCCACGCTGAGCTGGCGGCTCCACACACGCTGATCCGGCGCCGATTCGGTCTTGCCGCCGACCGTGATCGACGCGGCCAGTGGCGCATTGCTTTTCGCATCGAATGCGCGCGCGACGCGGGCGATCGCCGCCTGCTCCTGCGTGCTCAGGTACGACCACGACCAGCGGTAGTCCTTGTCCTGCTGCTGGCGCTGGCGCACGTTGGTGCTGGCGTTGCGCGCCCAGTCGACCAGCCTGGCGTCGTACTCCGGCTTGTTCATGCCATAGGTATGCGTGAGCGCGACCATCAGCGCGAGATCGCGCAGGTCCGAGCCGTAGTCGCCGACGTACCACGGACGTTCCTTGTTCCAGGCGAATGCCTCGGTGATCGCCTTCTGCGCGCGCTCGTTGTCACCCATCAACTTCAGCGCAACGCCCAGGTGGATCAGCGGCAACGGGCCGACCGGCTTGCTGCGGTCGTTGTCGAAGATCGCCCGCAGCGTGCCCAGCGGTGCGCGGTTGACCCGCGCCAGCACGAAGCCGGAATAGGCCTCGTCGGCGATGCGCAGGTGGTCGTGATGCTCGTAGCTGTAGTACGGATGGCCACCGGCGAGCAGGTCGTCGTTGAGCCGCTGCAGCGATTTCTGCAGCACTTCCTGCGGCACCGCGAAACCAGCATCGCGCGCGTCGAGCATGAAGTCGACCACGTACGGCGTGGTGAACGTCTCGATTGGGCTGGTGCCGCCCCAGAAACTGAAGTGGCCGTTGCTGGCCTGGAACGAGGCGATCCGCGCCAGCGCACTGTCCACCGCGGACTTGCGCACCTCCTCGCTCATCACCGACGCACCCAGCGCCCTGGCCGTCTGGCCGTCCAGAATCAACGCGGCGTAACCCTTGCTGGTGGTCTGCTCGATGCAGCCATACGGGTAGTCGAGGATGCCGCGCAACGCCGATGCATACGGCAGCGGCGGCAACGTGCTAAGGGTGAGCTGCGCGCGCACCGTTGCCGGCAACAGACCCGCCACCGCGGCGGCGCCGAAGTGCTCGGGCTTGCCCGCTTCCAGCGCCAGCGGTGTGGTCGTGACCGTTTCCGGCCAGGCCGGACGCACCGCGAACTCGAAGTGGCGATCAACCTTGTAGTCGTTCAGTTCGGCGTGGATGTCGATAGTCGCCACCGCCGCACCCGCCGCGGCGGTCACCGGCATGCTGAGTGTGGTGCCGGCACCATCCTTCAGCGCCACGCTGCGGTTCGCCTGGTCGATGCTGATCGGGCCGCCGCTCTTGACGCTGACCTTGGCGGTGCCGTCCTTGCCGGACAGATTCTTCAGGTCCAGGCTGATCGCGGCCTTGTCGCCCGCGGCCATCACTCGCGGCGTGCTCGGTTCGACCACCAGCGGTGCACGCACGGTGACCGCGCCGTCGGCATTTCCGTAACGACTGTCGGTCCAGGCGAGTGCCGCCAGACGCAGGCTGCCGTTGAAGTCGGGCACGTCGACATGCAGCGTGGCCTTGCCCTGCGCGTCGAACGCGACCGGCGCAGCGAACAGGTCGACGATCTGCACCTTCGGGTTGAGCCGGGCAGCCTTCGGCAACGCCTTGCCGCTCAGGTCGCCGCCATAGCGCAGCCTGGCCTGCTCGCCGTCCATCGCCTCGATGATGCGGCTGTACAAGTCATACGCATCGACGCCGAGTGCGCGCTTGGCGAACATCCACGTCCACGCGTCGGGCACCGGATAGTCGGTGATGTTGAGCACACCCTGATCGACCGCCGACAGCGTGACGAACGCCTGCTGGCCGGCCAGTCCGCCGGCCTGCACATTGACGTCGAGCGGATTGCCAGGCCGCATCAGCGTCGGCGCGGCGAGCTTGAGCGGGATGCGCCGGTCATTGCGATCCATCGCCACGTATTCGATGCCCATCGCACGGGCCGGCGTCGTGTGTTCGTCGGCCTCGCCGCCACGGAACACCATCGCCACCACGTACACGTCATGGCGTTCCCACTCCTTGGTCACCGGGATCTCGAAGGTGGCGCCAGCCTTGACGTCGATGTTCCGGGTGTAGAGCAGATGGTCGGATTCGACCAGCAGCACACCGGGGCCGTCGTGCGGCGGCGTCACGGTGACCTTCATCGTTTCGCCGGCGTGGTAGCGGGCCTTGTCCAGCGCCAGCTTGACCTTGTCCGGGCGCGCTTCCTTGCCGAGGTTCTCGTCGTCCCAGCTGTAACCGGCGAAGAACGGGAACACCGTGGTCAGTTTCGTTGCCGGGTCGTACACCTCGACCCGATAGCTGCCCCACTCGACCGGAAACTCGACATGGCTGGACTTGCCGGCGGCCACGTCGACGTCCTTTTCCTCGATCAGCTGCAGGCGCTGGTTCGCATCCGATTTCCAGCCGCCATCGCGTTCGTACAGCCAGTAGAAATCGCGCAGTTCGCGCTGCAGGCGCACCTTCAGATGCGTACCAGCAACAAGCTGGCCTTCGGCATTCGCGCGCACGATGTCGAAGCCGACCGGGCTCTCGCTCTCGGCGCCCTGCTTCGGATCGAACAGCGGGCGCACGCCGACCAGTGCGTCCGCCGGCCAGTACGTGCGCTTGAGCAAACGGGTGACCGCGCGGCCACCGCTCTCGTACACGCTGCCGGAAAGCGTCACCGCCAGCGGTGCCAGCGGCTTGACGTCGTCGGGCAAGGCCACGTCCTGCTCCAGCACGCCTTGCGCATCGAGCTTGGCGTCGACCACGTCATCGGCGCTCTTCGGCAGCTCGACCGTGGGGTCGCCGAAGAACGTGTCCGCCAACTTGGCCAGCGGATGCACCTCGGGCGCCACCAGCAACTTCGCGGTGAAGCGGTTGCCATCGGCCGGCGCGCCGTACAGATAGCTGGAGGCGACCTTCAGCTTGAGCGGCTCGTCAGGCGCCAGCCTTTGTTGTGCACTCGACAACTCGACCTTGAGCCGCTCCGGCAGGAACTCCTCGACGTGGAACGGGAACGCCTGCACGGTCTCCTTGCTGGCCGGATCGAGACGGAACTCCAGCTGCCACAGGCCCGTCGGCGCGTCGGCGGGGATCGCCTGGCTCAGCGCGAAGTAATTGAGCTGCTGCGGCTGCAGCTGCTGCTCGACCAGGGTGCGGCCGTCCGGCTGCTTGACCCGCACGAACAGCGACTGCGCCTTCATCGGCTTGCCGTCGTAATCGCGCAACAGTGCCGAGGCGCGCAGCGTCTCGCCGGGGCGATACAGGTCGCGGCCGGACCATGCATAGACCTCGAATGGTGCCTGCTTGCGGCCGGTGATGTCGAAGTTGGAGACGTCCAGCGCGGGCCGGTTGAACGGCAGCACCGAGACGTCCTTGCCATGCCGCGCGACCAGCACGTCGGAGGACTTGATCTTGTACGCGATCAGCGCGTTGCCGTCGGCGCCGGTAGTGGCCTTGAGCGTGGTGCGACCCTGCTCGTCGCGGATCTCCACGTCCACCGCATTGACCGGCGAACCATCGCGCAGCGAGGCGACATGCAGCAGCACGTTGTCGCGGTACACACGCAGATGCAGGCCGAGGTCGCTGACGAAGAACGTGGCAGTGTCGTAGCCGTCCTTGAACGTGCCGCCGGCCTTGACCACGGCCACGTACACGCCCGGTTCGGCCAGCTGCCGGATGTCCTGCACCGGCAGGTAGGTCACCGTGCGCTCGTTCGCGTCGCCGCCCAGCGTGTAGTGGTTCGCGTAGACCGAATCCGCAAGCTGGGTCAGCGGTATCCGGCTGCGCCGGTCGTCACCCTCACCGCAGTTGTTGTAGCTGCTGACGTCGTGATCGAGTTCGTAGGTATCGCGATGGCCGTTGCGCGGATAGGCGCAGAACAGGTCGGACAACGCATCGTCGTGCACGCGGAAAAATTCGACATCGGCGTCATGCACGTTCATCGACACCAGCGGCAAACCGCGGGTGCCGCGCGCCGGCAGCACGCTGCCGTGCGAGGCGAAGCCGATCGCCGCCGGCTGGTTGCCGGAGTACACGTCGTGCTTCACCACGTGGCCCAGCGTGCGCCCGTCGGCCGCCAGCACGCCGGCCTGCAGTTGTACCGCGTAATGCGTGTTGGACTGCACGAACGGAAAGCTCAGCGTCTTGCCGTCGTCCTTGAGGCTCCAGCTGCCGCTGACCACTTCGCCGTTCGGACCGGTGACCGCGATCAGACTGTCGAATGCCTGTGCCGAGGCCAGCGTGGCGTTGAAGCGCAAGGTCAGTGCGGTGCGCGAGGCACTGGTTTCGGAGCTGACCGAGACCAGCGCGAAGGCGGTCTTCCCGTTCGCCGGCGCTGGCGTCGTCGAGGTGCTGCCGGCCGG
Organism: Rhodanobacter sp.; assembly: GCA_027307195.1. Lineage (GTDB taxonomy): Bacteria > Pseudomonadota > Gammaproteobacteria > Xanthomonadales > Rhodanobacteraceae > Rhodanobacter. The sequence goes on from DAHUXL010000089.1 coordinate 8,503, forward strand.
CGCACCCTGCAGGGCCGGCTTGTCGCTGTCATGGCCGCGATGACAGGCGGCAACGGACAGACAAAACAACAGAGTAATGAAGGCGCGCAGCATGGCGCGGCGCGAACAGCACACGATCGGCAAACGTGACATGAAACCCTCTCCCTAGGATTACGCGAAAGTATCGCTGCAATTCATGGCAACAGCGAGGCGTGAATGAGGCGCGCCGATTTCGGGATCGCGACATCGGCACGACAGCGCCGCAGGCGATGCTACGCGTGCCATCGATACCAGCATGATTCACACGCGCCGGCCCAGCCAGTCAGCCAGCTGCATCAGCACCTGGCCGCGCCCCGGCTCGGCTTCGTTGAACAGCTCGTGATACAGCGTCGAGAAGAAGCGCGTGGTGAGCTGTCCGCTCGACGCGGCCTTCCTGGCAAATGCACGACTGCCGGACGGATCGACCAGCTCGTCGCTGTCGGCGACCAGCAGCAAGGTCGGCAGCGCCAGGCTGGCAGCATCGGCGATGCAGGTTGCGCCGTCGCGGAAGATGAAGTCGGCCAGCCGCGGCGTGATCCAGCCATGCCGCAACGGATCGCTGCGATAGCCGGCCGCCACCTGCGGATCGTGCGAGAGCTTGTCGGCATCCAGCCCGTTGCGCAGCGGCAGGTTCGGCGCGACACGGCTCAGCACCCGCGCCAGCTTGATCAGCCACGGCGACTCCCAGCTGCGCAGCGCTGGCGACGACAGCAGCAAGGCCGGTGGTGTGATGCGGCCATCCAGCACGGCACGCGCCGCCACCAGACCACCCATGCTGTGGCCGAGCAGCAGCGGCGCGTGCGGCAGTCCGTTGCTGTAGTCGTTGTAGACGCTGGCCAGATCCTCCAGCAGATCGTCGCGATGGCGCAGCGCACCACGCTGGCCCGGCGTCTGCCCGTGGCCGCGCTGGTCGTAACTGCGCACCGCATAACCGCGCTGATTGAACCATTGCGCCAGCCGCTGATAGCGACCGCTGTGCTCGCCCAGCCCGTGCACGATCAGCACCGCGCCGCGCGCCTGCGGCAACGGCCAGTCGCGCAGGAACAAACGCTGTCCGTCGGCCAGCCTCAGCCATGCCGCATCCCGTGCGTCGTCCGCACCAGTGTTCTGCTGCACCGCTTGCTCGTGTTGTTCCACGTCTACGCTTCCCCTCCGATGTCCATCACGTACCTGTCCGACAGCACTGCCAGCAGATGCTCCTTGGCGTGGTCACGATGTGCCACACACTCCAGTCGGAGCGGTTCAGCCGACGTCGACCATCAATGTTCCATCACTCGCAGGTCTTTCATCAGCAGATCGAGTTTGCTCTTCATGTCAGCCTGCGGATGCGTACCTTCGTCGCCATAGAACGCGGTGTACAGCACCGTTGGCGACGTGCCGGCGGCGGCAGGCGCGACCACGGCGTCGATCTTCATCAAGTCGTCCTCGTAACGTGCCACGGCGTTGTAGGGATATCGGC
>DAHUXL010000107.1 GCA_027307195.1 Rhodanobacter sp.
CGGCGGCATCTCGTTCGGCGGCTCGTCGATCGCCGAGAACGCCTTCTATGTCAACGGACTCAACGTCACGGATTTCTACAATCGCAACGGCTTCTCCGAAGCGCCGTTCGATTTCTACCAGGAATTCCAGGTCAAGACCGGCGGCTACTCGGTGGAGTTCGGCCGCACCACCGGCGGCGTGGTGAATGCGGTGGCACGCTCTGGCAGCAACGAGTTCAAGTTCGGCACCGAAATCACGATGGAGCCGGGCAACTGGCATTCCGCTGCCAAGGACCGCTACAACGCCGACGGCAGTCGCTATATCACCGCCAGTCGCGACCAGGACTCGCTGGTGAAGACCAACGTCTGGGCGTCCGGGCCCATCATCAAGGACAAGCTGTTCTTCTTCGCCATGTACGAAGCGCGCGGCAGCGAGCCGCACAATACCGACAATCTCGGCAAGACCATCACCTACAACAACGCAGACAACAATTTCTGGGGAACCACCATCGACTGGAACGTCACCGACAGCAATACGCTGTCCCTGATGGCCTTTTCGGACAAGACCAAGAACGTCGGCGACGTCTACGGCTACGACTACGACACCCATGCGATCGGCCCCCGCTCCAACATCATCAACAGCGACACCGGCGGGCGCAACTGGGCGCTCACCTGGAGCAGCTACCTGACCAACGATCTCTCGATGAAGTTGATGTACGGCCAGAACCAGCGCGACGCGAACACGCAGTCCCAGCTGGACGTGCAGTGCAACGTGGTTGCCGGAACCAGCGGATTCCTGAACGCCCACGATCCGGGCGTGGCGCTCGGCTGCACCAACAGCTCAACCGTCTATGCACGTACCGACAAGCGCACGCAGTACCGTGCGGACTTCGAGTGGACGCTCGGCAGCCATCTGCTGCGCTTCGGCTACGACCATGAAAAGAACGTATCCGACTATGCGCGCCATTACACCGGGCCCGGCGAGTACTACTACAACCTCTATGCCACGTCGCCCGGCAGCACCATTCCGAACGGAGGCGTGGTTCCGCCCGGCTACGACGCCTATGTACGTGCCCGACGTTACAAGATTGCCGGCACCTTCCCCACCATCGATTCGGCGTTCTACCTCGAAGACAACTGGTCGATCACCCCGAACCTGGTGCTGAACGCCGGCATCCGCAACGACAGTTTCGACAATGAGGACGCATCCGGCCGCAGCTACATCAAGATCAGCAAGCAGATCGCGCCCCGCCTGGGCTTTTCGTGGGACGTGAAGGGCGATGCCAGCATGAAGGTATTCGGCAACCTCGGCCGTTACTACCTGCCGGTGGCCAACGTGATCAACATCAAGCAGGCAGGCGGCCTGCTTGATGAAAGGACTTACTACGGCTTCGCCGGCTGGGATATCCAGACGCTCAATGGCCTGACCTATGCCGTGCCGAAGCTCGGCGCGCAGATCGGCCCGGTAGACGACTCCCAGGGCAACGGCACCGTCGGCGACCTGCGTTCCGAAGTCGACAAGAACATGGACCCGGTCTATCAGGACGAGGCCATCCTCGGCTTCCAGCAGCTGCTCGGCGCGCAATGGTCGTGGGGCGTGCGCGGCATCTATCGCCGCCTGCACAACGCGATCGACGACATGGAGATCAGCGCCACGCCGCAGTGCGGCGGCGACGGCTACATCGGCTGGGTGATGGCGAATCCCGGCAAGAAGGTGACTGTCTGGGGTGATACCAACTGCGACGGTACGCCGGATGGCTATCTCACCATCGACACCTCCAAGTCCGGCTGGGCGATGTACGACTCCGCCGGCAAGTACCTCGGCCAGCGCGGATGGGTCAAGCCCAAGCGCACCTATGAAGCGATCGAATTGCAGCTCGACAAGGCGTGGGACGACAAGTGGTCGTTCAATGCGTCGTATACGGCCGCGTGGAATCGCGGCAACGCGGAGGGGCCGGTCAACTCCGACACCGATTTCGACGATACCGGCCGCACGGAAAACTTCGACGATCCCTACGTCAACCTGAGCAACGGCTTCCTGCCCAATGACCGGCGTCACCAACTCAAGCTGCGCGGCACCTATGCGCTCAGCAAGAACTGGCAAGTCGGTGCCAACGTGGAGGTCAACTCCGGCGGTCCGATCACCGGCTATGGCGTCGGCAATCCCTACGATGCGACCAACTACCACAGCTATTTCATCTGCGTGGACAAGTGCGGATTCATTCCGAATGAATTCGACCAGAGCGGCAAGCCCGTGCCTTATCCCTCCGAAGACCGTGTCTACAAGTCCTCTTCGCGCGGCAACTATGGCAGGTTGCCGTGGACCTACACCCTCGACGCCAACATCACCTATGTGCTGCCCTACGACGGTGGCAGGATGCGTGTGAAACTCACCGCATTCAACCTGCTCAACCAGCAGCGCACGGTGCAGGTGGATCAGGATCTGCAGACGGATATCTCGCCCCAGACCAATTCCACGTTCCTGCAGCCGATCGGCTTCCAGGCGCCGCGTTATGTGCAGCTTTCCTTCTCCGCCGATTTCTGACGACTCCCCAACCCACGACCCGCATCTTGCGGGTCGTGCTTTTTTCGAAATCTGCGCATCCTCGTCCTGATCGAACATGCAACACCTTCCATGGCTTTCATGACCCCTGATTCCGTGACCACCGCGCCCCCGCTCCTGGCCGACACCGCCATCGATGATGTCGATCTCGCTGCTCTGGCGGCTCGTCTTGGCACCCCGTTGCACGCCTACTCCAGCAGCGCGATCCGGCAGCGCATCGGCGGACTGCAAGCTGCGCTGCGTGGTCTCGATGCCACCATCTTCTTCGCGGTCAAAGCCAACCCGAACCTCGCCATCCTGCAACTGATGTCCAACGCCGGCGTCGGCGCCGATATTGTTTCGGTCGGCGAATTGCGCCGCAGCCTGCATGCCGGCATGCCACCGGAGCGCATCGTGTTCTCCGGTGTCGGCAAGAGTGCGGATGAGATCGCCGGCGCACTGACGGTCGGCATCCATCGCTTCAACGTCGAATCGCACGACGAACTGCTCACCCTGCAACGGCTTGCCAAGGTGCAAGGAGTGACCGCCCGCGCGGCGGTGCGCATCAACCCGGACGTCGACGCACACACCCACGCGAAAATCTCCACCGGCAAGTCGGAGAACAAGTTCGGCGTAAGCATCGACGAGGCGCGTCGCTGGTTCGCCGAGCGCAAACAGCTCTCGCACGTGCAGCTCGATGGCCTGCACGTCCACATCGGCTCGCAGATCCTCACGCTGGAACCGTTTCGGCTGGCGCTGCAACGGGTCGCCGCGTTCTGGCAGGAACTCGAGCAGGCCGGCCATCCGATCAGCAGCATCGACGTCGGCGGTGGCCTCGGCGTGTGCTATCGCGCCGGCGAGGATCATCCGGTGGCGGCAGCGGATTACGTCGGCGTGATCCGCGAGGCGCTGGCCGGCTACCGCGGCCGCCTGCTGCTCGAGCCCGGGCGCTACCTGGTCGCCGAGGCCGGTGTGCTGCTGACCCGGGTGATCCGGGTCAAGCCGGGTATCGAGCGCCAGTTCCTGGTGCTGGATGCAGCGATGAACGACCTGCAGCGACCGAGCCTGTACGACGCCTGGCACGACATCGTGCCGGTAGCGGACGAACCGCGGCCGCTGACCACCTACGACATCGTCGGCCCGGTCTGCGAGACCGGCGACACCTTCGCGCGCAAGCGCGTCATGCCCGAATGCGTGGCCGGCGACCTCTTGCTGATCAAGGCCACCGGCGCGTACGGTGCGTCAATGGCGTCCACCTACAATTCGCGACCGCTGGCGGCCGAAGTGCTGCTGAACCAGGGTCGCTACGCCGTGGTGCGTCGTCGCCAGCACTTCGAGGAAATGATCGCCGGCGAGCCACCGGCCCGCCACTGGGAAACAACATGACCACGATCACGCGTCTTGCCACCATCGCCGTGCTGACCCTGTGCGCGGCGCTTCCCGCGCATGCCGAACAGGATCCGCCGATCACCATCGACACCCATGTCGACATTCCGTTCTCCTACATGCGCGAACCGCGCTTCGACGTGGGCAAGGCCACGCCGCTGCTGGTCGATCTGGACAAGATGGAGCGCGGCGGCCTCAACGCCGCCTTCTTCGTGGTCTGGGTGCCGCAACACAAGCTCGACGCGGCCGGCTACGCCAAGGCGGTCGATCAGGCCGAGCAGAAGTACGACGCGATCGGTCGCATGCTGATGCAGTATCCCGACCGCATCCGCCTGGCCACCACGCCGGAGCAGCTGCTGGCCAACCACAAGGCCGGTCTGCTGTCGGCGACGATCGAGATCGAGAACGCGTACTCGCTCGGCCACGATATCCATCGTCTCGATGCAGCGTTCGATCGCGGTGCGCGCTCGATCGGGCTGGCCCATGTCGGCAACAACGACCTGTGCACCAGCTCGCTGCCCGATACCGAGCACGGCGAGCCGGCGATGAACAGCGCCGGTGATACCGGCATGAGCGACTTCGGCCGCGCCGTGGTGAAGCGCGCCAACCAGCTCGGCATGCTGGTCGACATCTCGCACGCGTCGGACGCCTGCGTGCGCGAGGCACTCAAGCAGTCCACGGCACCGGTCTATGCCTCGCACTCCGGTGCCCGCGCCGTGCTCGATCACCCGCGCAACCTGCCCGACGACCTGCTGCGCGCGATCGCCGCCAAGGGCGGCGTGGTCGATGCGGTGGCATACAAGGAATTCCTGAAGAAGGACCCGGCCCGCGAGACCGCCGAGAAAAAACTGCAGGCCACCATCGCGAAGCAGTCCGGCCACAAGGAGTACGACAGCGATCGCGATGACTACCTGCCCGCAATGGACAAGGGCATGGCCGAGATCCAGCAGAAGTATCCGCTGGCCACGCTGGACGACTACATGAACCAGATCCAGCACATGGTGAAGGTCGCCGGCGTCGACCACGTCGGCATCGCTTCGGACTTCGACGGCGGCGGCGGCATCACCGGCTGGGCCAACGCCGGCGAGACGCGCAACGTCACCGCCGCCCTGCGCAAGCGCGGCTTCAGCGACGCCGACATCGCCAAGCTATGGGGCGGCAACCTGCTGCGCATATGGCACGAGGTGGAGCGTGATGCGCAGCATTAGGCAAACGCAGCTTCTGCCCCCTCCCCTGCGACGCAGGGGAGGGTTGGGGTGGGGTGCTTTTCCGCTAGCGCTTCTGCTCCTGCTCGTCGCCCTGGGTGCTATCGCCCGAACCCCCAACCCCACCTACGACAAAATTGTCGACGACACCATCGCGCGATATCAGCTGCCCGGCATCGCTGTCGGCGTGATCGAGAACGGTCAGGTCGTCTATGTGCGCACCGCCGGCGAAACGGTAGCCGGCTCGGGGCAGAAGATCACATCGCAGACGCTGTTCAAGATCGCCTCCAACAGCAAGGCGATGACCACCGCCTTGCTGGGCCGACTGGTCGACCAAGGCAAGCTGCACTGGGACGACCCGGTGACGAAGTACCTGCCACAGTTCCGCATGCACGATCCGTGGGTGACCGCGAACATGCGCGTGGCCGACCTGCTCACCCACTCCAGCGGCCTGCCCGAAGGCGGCGGCGACCTGATGCTGTGGCCGGAGCCGAACGCGTTCACCCGTGCCGACATCATTCATGGCCTGGCCTTCATCAAGCCCGGCTACAGCTTCCGCTCGCAGTACCAGTACGACAACCTGCTCTACGTGGTGGCCGGCGAAGTGGCCGCCGCCGCAGGCGGTGCGCCCTACGAGACGCTGATGCATCGCGAGGTATTCGAACCGCTGGGGCTTGCGCGCTGCCAGGTCGGTGCATGGAATCGCGGCGCGGTCGGCAACGTGGCGCAGCCGCATCGGCAGGATCACGGCCGCAATGTGGCGATCGACGAGGACGCTGCGTTGATCCCGGCGATCACCTCCGCGCCCGCCGGCGGCATCCGCTGCGATCTCGACGACATGCTGAGCTGGGCGCGCAACTGGCTGGTGCCCACGCCGGCACAGTTGGCGTGGCTGTCGCCGGCGCAACGGCAGATCCTGCAGGCGCCGCACATGCTGATCCCGGTGTCCGCGCAGCGTCGCGAGTGGGATCACTCGCACGTGATGGCCTACGGTTACGGCTGGCGCATGACCGACGTCGATGGCACATGGAACGTGTGGCATACCGGCACGCTGAACGGCATGTACTCGATGCTGTCGCTGCTGCCGGATCGCCGCAGCGGCTTCGTGTTCATGATCAACGGCGAGGCGGATGACGCGCGTACGGTGCTGGGCGAAGTGCTGACCAGGCATTTCACGGTGCCGGGTGATACGCACGACGTGAACTGGTATGCCGACGCACTGGATCGCGCGGCGAAACAGCACGCGGCAACCTCGTCGATGCCGGATACCTCGGCGCAAAAGGCCACCGATTCGAAGGAACTGGCTGCATGGACCGGCATCTACCGCGATCCGTGGTTTGGCGATATCGCGCTGTGTCCGCGCGATGGCAAGGTGCACTTCGCCGCGATGAAGTCGCCGAAGCTGGCCGGCACGGTGATGCGCCTGGGCACACGTTATCTGGTGCACTGGGATGACGACGCCGACCTGGATGCGTGGCTGGATTTCCACGCCGCCCACGACAGCCAGCCGATCACGCTGCGCATGGCCAAGCTCGATCCGAAAGGCGACTTCAGCTCCGACTACGAGGATCTGGATTTCCAGCGCGTCGGCGGTTGCCACTGATGCGCCGGCCACTCGCTGCCATCGCGCTGCTCATCGCCATCGGCTCGCCACTCTGCAGTCGCGCCGAGCAACCGCCTTCCCTCTCGCCGGCAAAGACCGCGGCCGCGGCGAATCTGGTCGACATCCGCACGCTGGTGCCGGACATCGCCGAGGACATCAAGTACGCCGGCCGCGACAACTTCGTGGGCGCGCCGGTCGAAGGCTACCGCGCCCCGAAGTGTTTCCTGCAGCGCCCGGTCGCCGAGGCGCTGGCCCGCGTCGAGCATGACCTGCGTGCGCAGCACCTGCGCCTGAAGATCTGGGACTGCTACCGCCCGGCCCGTGCGGTGGCGGATTTCGTGCGCTGGGCGCACGACCTCGGCGACCAGCGCACGAAGGCGCAGCACTACCCGACGCTGGACAAGTCGAAACTGCTCGGCGACTACATCGCACCAGTCTCCGGCCACAGCCGCGGCGGCACCGTCGACCTCACCCTGGAAAGCTGCGCGGCCGACGACACGCACTGCGAGCCATTGGAAATGGGCACCGACTTCGACTACTTCGGCGTGCGCGCGAATACCGATACGCCCGACCTCACCCCGCAGCAGCGCGAGAACCGCGCGCTGCTTCTCAACGCGATGGAGCGTGGCGGCTTCCACAACTATCCGCTCGAATGGTGGCACTACACCTTCGCACCGGAACCCACGCCGCACACGATCTACGACGTGCCGGTGGAATAGCTCGACTTGCCCCTCTCCCCTGGGGAGAGGGGCTCAAGCTTCACGCACGGAGACTCATCATGCGACTGGCCTTGCTCTTTACTTCGCTGTTGCTTGCCACCTTTACTGCCAAAGCGGCAACATCCGACGCGATTCGGGCCACCGACCGCCTGATGCAGAGCTACGACGGCAACGTGCCCGGCGCCTCGCTGCTGGTGCTCGAGGACGGCAAGCCACTGGTCCGCCGCGGCTACGGCCTGGCGAATCTGGAACAGCACGAGCAGGCTTCACCGGCCACCAACTATCGACTGGCCTCGGTGACCAAGCAGTTCACCGCCGCGGCGATCCTGTTGCTGGCCGAGGACGGCAAGCTGAAGCTGGACGATCCGATCCGACACTGGCTGCCGTCGCTGCCGGCGACCACCGACAAGGTGACCTTGCGCCAGCTGCTCAGCCACACCGGCGGTCTGATCGACTATGAAGACCTGATGCCGGCCGACACCACCGAACAGCTCAACGACAACGACGTGCTGCGCATGCTGTCGGCCACGCCGAAGAGTTACTTCGCACCAGGCACCGCGTATCGCTACAGCAACTCCGGCTACGTGCTGCTCGGGCTGGTGGTGGAGCACGCGTCGGGCCAGAGCCTTCCCGCGTTCCTGCGGCAACGCATCTTCCAGCCGTTGCACATGGATCACACGCTGTTGTATGTGCGCGGCGGCCCCGAAGTCAGCCATCGCGCCTACGGTTACAGCGAGGAGAACGGCGCGTGGAAACGCACCGACCAGGACCTGACCAGCGCCACTCGCGGCGATGGCGGCATCTATTCGTCGATCGACGACCTGGCCCAGTGGGATGCCGCGCTGTACGACGACCGCCTGCTCAGCGATGCATCACGCAAGCTCGCCTTCAGCCCGCACGTGAAGGTCGTCGGCGAACCTTATGAAGCCAGCTACGGTTTCGGCTGGCGCATCACCGGCGACACGCTGTGGCATTCGGGCGAAAGCATCGGCTTCCGCAACGTGATCGTGCGCTGGCCGAAGCGGCATCTCACCGTGATTCTGCTCAGCAACCGCAACGATCCGGAGCCGTACCAGACTGCGCTGAAGATCGCGGAGCAGTTCGGCGCACACTGACTACCGCAGCCGCGGCATGAGCACAGCCATTTCCGGAGTTCGATGATGCGAAGCTTTTCCGCCGTTTGTTCTGCATGGCGCCAGGCGATCCTGCTCGCCACCGTGCTCCTGCTCGGCGCCTGCGCACACGCGCCGCCACACAATCCGCTGGCGACCTGGGTGAAGTCGCCCAACCAGGACATGCGCCGGCCGGTGCTGATCGTGGTGCATTACACCGATCAGCATTCGGTGCAGGAAAGCCTGGATACCTTGCGCACCGCCAATAGCGGCGGCCCGGTGAGCGCGAACTACCTGATCGGCAGCGATGGCCATATCTACCAGCTGGTGTCGGACGAACGCCGCGCGTGGCATGCAGGGCCGGGACATTGGGGCACGATCACCGACGTCAACTCCGCCTCGATCGGCATCGAGCTCGACAACGACGGCCACTCGCCATTCGCGCAACCGCAGATCGACAACCTGCTGCGCCTGCTGGCCGACCTCACCACGCGGTTGCGCATCCCGCGCACGCAGATCGTCGGCCATCAGGATTTCGCGCCGTCGCGCAAGCCCGATCCCGGCCCACTGTTCCCGTGGAAGCAGCTCGCCGATGCCGGCTTCGGGCTGTGGCCGCAAGGGATGCTGGTCGATCCGCCGGCCGGCTTCGATCCATGGATGGCGCTGGGCCTGGTCGGCTATCCGCTGGAAGATCGGCCCGCCGCGGTGAAGGCGTTCCATAACCACTTTCGCGGCATCGACGGCGACACGCTTGATGCCGAGGATCTGCGCATCCTCTACAACCTGGCGCAGCAAATCGAATCCGGCAGCAATACGCGAACCGCTGGCTAGAACGCGAGTACCTGGTCGGTATACGTCTCGACCAGTGCGCTGAACGGTCGGCCATCGCCGTCAAACAGCATCGCGCGGTGCTGCAACAGCAGATGCGGCATCACCAGCTCACCTGGGGATGGTTGCAACTGCGCGCGATGCAATTCCCAGCCGTCAGGCAGCGGTGACCACAGCAAGTCGGCGTTCAAGGTCTTGCGGCGAAAATGCAGCGACTGCACCACTCTGCCGAACGGCACGTCGCTGCTGTCAAGCTGACGATTCATCGCCGCAGTCAGCCGATTCGGCAGGTACCAATTGTCCGCCTCGGACAGCACATGATCGCCACACTTCAGCTGCACGCGCCGATACTTCACCGGCTCGTTCGCATCGATCGACAGCTGCGCGCGCAAATCGGGCGGCAACGGCTTGTCATTACCGCGCACACGCTGCGCAATGACGCGCGCCGGCGACGCCATGCGATGCGCGCTGCACCAATGTTCCAGCGTCAGCGTGGCGCTGTCATGGCTGAGCAGGTCGGCGTTGAGGGTCTGCAGCAGGGCCAGCACCTGCGTGCGCGCGAGCGGGGTGTCGGGCCAGTTCGGCGCTGCCGCCTCGCGCGCGACGGCAGCGCTGCCGCCGATCAGCGACAGCACCGCGAGCAGGTACACCCGCCAGGAAGGTTTCAAAGCCCCTTCGCCGCCTGCGCCACCGCGCGAAACAGTGCGCGACCCTTGTTCATCGTCTCTTCCCACTCGGCGGCGGGATCGGAGTCGTAGACGATGCCGGCGCCCGCCTGCACATGCAGGCGGCCGTTCTGGATCACCGCGGTGCGGATCGCGATCGCGGTGTCGGCATCGCCCCACCAGCCAATCCAGCCGATCGCGCCGGCGTAGATGTTGCGCTTGTACGGCTCCAGCTCCTGGATGATTTCCAGCGCGCGGATCTTTGGCGCGCCGCTTAGCGTGCCGGCCGGGAACGTGGCTTTCAGCACGTCCATGTAGCTGAGGTTCGGCTTGGCGGTGCCCTGCACCTGCGAGACGATGTGCATCACGTGCGAGTAGCGCTCGATCACGAACGACTCGCTGACCTCGACCGTGCCGGTCTCGCTGATCCGGCCGATGTCGTTGCGACCCAGATCGATCAGCATCACGTGCTCGGCGCGTTCCTTCGGATCGGCCAGCAGCTCGGCTTCCAGCGCCTGATCTTCCGCTTCCGTCGTACCGCGCTTGCGCGTGCCGGCCAGCGGACGCACCACCACCTTGCCGTCCTTCAGCCGCGCCAGGATCTCTGGCGAGGAGCCGACGATCTGGGTGTCACCCAGATCGACGAAGTACATGTAAGGCGAGGGATTCAGCGCACGCAGCGCGCGATACACATCGACCGGCCGCGCATTGAAACCCACACTCAACCGCTGCGACGGCACTACCTGGAAGATGTCGCCGGCGCGGATGTATTCCTTCGCGCGCTCGACCATCGCCTCGAACTCTTCTTTCGTGAACGAGGATTTGAAGTCGCTCTCGTCCAGCGCAATCGACTGCGTGAGCTGCGGATACGACGCACCACCCTGGCGCAGCCGGTAGACCAGTGCATCGAGCCGGCGCTGCGCCTCGGCATACGCCTGCGGCTGCGCCGGATCGGCGTGCACGATCAGATAGAGGCGGCCCTTGAGGTTGTCGAATACCGCGACTTCCTCGGCCAGCATCAGCAGCACGTCGGGCGTGCCCAGTTCGTCGGCACGATCCCACTGCGCCAGCCGCGGTTCGATGTAGCCGATCGTCTCGAAACCGAAGTAGCCGACCAGGCCGCCGCTGAACGCGGGCAACTGCGGCAGCCGCGGCACGTCGTACTGCAGGCGCAGCTTCTCGATCTCGCCGAGCGGATCATCAAGATGCCGGCGTTCGGTGATCTCGCCCGAATCTTCCACTTCCAGCTCGTGCCCGCGCAGGCGGTACACGCGCTTGGCCGGCAGGCCGATGATCGAATAGCGTCCCCAGGTGGCGCCGCCCTCGACCGATTCGAACAGGAAGGTATACGGACCATCGGCCAGTTTCAGGTACACCGACAACGGCGTGTCGAGGTCGGAAAACACCTCGCGCACCAGTGGAATGCGCGTATGCCCTTGGGCCGCCAGCGCGTCGAATTCGGCTCGGCTGATTTTATCGGGGGAGATCACGTGGGGAAGTCCGCATGGCCAAACTGAGGAAGCGGCCATTGTAGGCGAAGCGCGGCCTCAGCCACTCAACCGCTGGCGCGGCATGCCGCGCAGGCGCAGCGAGAACGCCACGCCGCTGCCGTCGTCCAGATTGCGCGCACTGGCCACGCCGCCGTGGCGTTCGGCGACCAGTCGCACCACGTACAGGCCCAGGCCCAGATGCGGCGCGTCGCCGGGGGTGGCCTTGTCACGCAGGCTGACCAGCGAGTCGAACAAGCGGCCCTGCATCGCTTCGGGCAACAGCGGGCCCTGATTGGCCAGCTCGATCTCGGCGCCGTCCGTCACGGCGCTCAGGCTCAGGCGCAACCAGCCATGCTCCGGCGTGAACGACAGCGCGTTGTCGAGCAGCTTGTCCAGCGCCTGCGCGATCAGTTCGGGCGCGCAATGCAGGCGCAACGGCGCATCGGGCAGCACGCAGTCGAGCCGGCGCGTGCCGATCAAGGCGCGGTAGGCATCGGCGCAGCCGCGCACCACGTCGCGCAGGTCGACGTCCTCGGGTTCCGCCGCGGTGATCGAGCGTTCCATCCGGCTCGACTCGCTCATCGCGCGCACCAACGCGCCGAGCCGGGCCACGCCGTCGCGGGCGCGCGCCAGATACGGCTGCGCCTCGGTCGGCAACGCCGCGTGTTCAAGATTGTCCAGTGACGATTTCACGATCGCCAGCGGCGTATTGAGTTCGTGCGAGAGTTTCGAGGCCAGCGTGCGCAGGTAGTCGGTGTAGCCATCGACCACCTCGAACAACCGCTCGAAGCTGCGTGCGAGGTCGCCGATCTCGTCCGGCGCATCGATCATCGGGAAGCGACCCTGCTCGAACAAGCCATCCAGACGTCCATCGTTGAGTTGCGCGCGTTCGGCCGCATTGCGCAGGCGACCTAGCCGCAGGCTGAGCCGGGTCGCAAACGCGAGCAGGATGCCGCCGGCGACCAGCAGTACACCGAAGCTGGTCAGCAACAGACCAAGCAAGGCCTTGTTGGCCAGCAGCGGCACGCTGCGGCTGGCCTGTTCCAGCAGCAGCACGCCATCGACCTTGCCCGCCCGCCCGATCGGTACCGCGGCGGCTAGCACCACGCTGCCGCGCTCCTCACCGCTGCGCCACACGGCAATCGGTTTGCCGATGCTCGCCTCGCGAACTTCGGTGGTATCCAGTCGCGGTACATCCTGCGACCACGGGCTCGCATCCTCCAATCGGGTTGCCAGCAGCGAACGGTAGATCAGCGAGGCGAACCAGCCCGGCTGGCCATCGGCGCCAGGCGCAGTGTTCAGACGCCCGCTGCGCGCCAGCAGCCAACCCTGCGAGGCCAGCACGCGCGCCTGTACGCGATCGGGGACGAGTTGGGCCAGTTCGCCGGACAGCTTGCCCGAATAACTGAGCAATGCCCGCGTGTCGGAGGCCATCCGGTCGCCACCGGTCGATGCGTCGTACACGCCGACGCCGAGTGCGCGCAGGTGCAACGTTGCCGGCAGGCGCAGCTCGACCTGATAGCCGCTGCCATCCTCCTGCCATTGCGCGGCGAGCAGATCCGGCAAGCCGTCGACCGCAGGGTCGAGCGGCTGCGCCGTGAGCGGCCCTGGCGCCGCGCTGGCCAGCAGGTAGCGCCGCTGTCCATGGGCATTGCCCAGGGTAAGGATCAGATGATCGGCGGCCAATGCATTGGCATCGTCCGCATCGGCACGGACGCGCCGGGTATTGCGCACGACGGCGTACAGGTACAGCCCATCGTCGTCCGCGGCCAGCAGCAGCTTGCCATGTTGGTCCAGTGACTGGCTCCACGGCGTCAACGGTGCCCAGTCGTCGCCGTAGCCATCCACGGTGATCGGCCCTGGCGTCTGCTGCACGTACCACGCCCGGCCTGACTCCGGCTGCACCGCACCGGTCACCACCAGACTGCGCGCCACCGCGCCCGCCGACGCCAGCAGCGCCTGCGCCTGACCGTCGCGCAACAGCGCTTCCATCTGCCGCACGTACAACCAGCCCGCGACCGGCAACGCCAGCGTGCACAGGGCGACCAGCAGGAGTTTCCGGCGCAGGTTCATCGGGAAGGACGATCAGCGGCCATGCGTCGGCGATGCTCCCGCATCGGGCGTGTAGTGTGTGGCCACCACCACGCGCATGAAGTCGTCGAGCAGCGCACGCCGCGACGGATCGGCATCGTCGAAGGCCATCGACCAGCTCAGCCGGATGCCGCTGGCCGGACCCGGATCGCAGAAGACCACCACGTCATCGACGTGATCGCTGCCCTGGTAGACGCTCGCCTCGCACGGCATCGTCGGGTTGCGCACGACAACATCGGAAACCTTGCCGGCCGGATCGTGCTGCAGATAGCGCTTGCGGTCGGCCTGCACTTCGGCCGCGAGCGTGGGCAGTTTGCGCGGACTCACATTGAGCACCATCACCCGCTGCGGCTTGCCGCTCCATTCGCCCTGATACAGCACGGCATCCACGCCGATCGCGTGCGCATAGGTGCAGCAGTCGCGCGTCCAGCCGGACGGTGTGGCGACGCTGATCGCCCATGCGGGCGTGGTGCCATCACGCGCGCCGTGAGCCAGCACGTTGCCTGTTGGCGTGCCGGCCTGCGCCAGCGTGGCGAACATGCACAACACCAGCATCCACAGCACGCGTCGCATCACGGCTTCCACCGATAGCCCACGCCGTGCACCGTCTCGATCGCATCGAACTCCGGCGCCACAGCGATGAACTTCTTGCGGATGCGCTTGATGTGCGAGGTGATGGTGGCGTCGTCGACGACGAGCTCCGCCTCGCGCATCAACTGGTCGCGGTTCTTCACGTGGCCGGGAAAACGGATCAGCGTGTGCACCATCCAGAATTCGGTGACGGTGAGCGGCACTTCCTCGCCGTTCCAGCTGATCCGCATGCGTTCGGATTCCATTTTCAGCGGGCCGTGTTCGATTACCGTCTCGCTGGACGCCGGCGCCTTCAGTGATTCGATCCGGCGGAACAGTGCGGCGATGCGCGCGGCCAGCTGATGCAGGCTGGTGTCCTTGCTGAGATAGTCGTCGGCGCCCAGGCGCAGGCCGGAGATCACATCGAAATCCGAATCGCGCGCGGTGAGGAAGATCAACGGCAAGGTGGATGACTTGGCGCGCAGCTCGCGGCACAGGTCGAAGCCGCCCTCCGGCTCGTCGCCGAGGCCGATGTCGATGATCACCAGTTCCGGCAGGCGCATCGCGAACGCGCTGGACGCTTCCTGCCGCGAACCGTAACCGCGCGCGTCGTAGCCGAAGCGGTTCAACGCCTCGACGTAGTTGGCACGGATCAACGGTTCGTCTTCGACGATGGCAATGTTGCGGCCCATGGCGCGCTCCCTGTGAGATGAGCGCAGCGTGCTATGCGAACTGCCGCGACGCAAGCCACGCGACGCGAGTGCCCGCGTTTCGCCACAAGCCAGCGGCAAGCCGGCCCGATTGCGTCGGCGCCAGCGCCCGGGCCGAATGTTTGATATGCACCATGCACCGCGCATGGAGCCGCACAATGTCGAAAATCAAATCCACCGAAAGCGACCCGAACGCCGAACTGCGCAGCTTCGAACCGTTACGGGTGACGCTGGCGCTGGGCGCCCTGCTGCTCGGCCTGTTGCTCAGCATCCATTGAGGGCGAACGTCATGCACAGATTCCGTTTGAGCCTCGTTATGTTCAATCAGTTTGCCGTGGAAGGCATCGGCGCGGCTGGCGCGAAGGGAATCGCGCCGGTCGCGGGGCTGGATGACACCGACCCCGACTGGCAACCGATGTAATCCGCATCCCGTATTCCGTCCAACATGGTGGTTCCTTTCCCCTCCTTGCGAGGGGATTTTTTAATCTGAACCGCATCGGGCCGCGGATTCAGCGTGTTCACAATTCTGCGGGGAACCAATCCGGATCGACCCGGTCAGAATTATCGATTGGTAGCGTTCCATTGCCGTGGAACATGCCGGTACGGCGGCTGACCCCTCCCTGTCCAGCAGTCGTACCGGCACCCACCGATCATGGTGTCTCCTCTCACGTCTCCGACGACGTTTATCCCGGCGCAGCTGTTCACGGCGCCGGGATTTTTATGTGCGGATGTTTTGTGAGCCGCTGACGGCTGAAGCTCAGCCGATTGCCTTGCGCATGGCGTCGATCTCGGCGCGATAGTCCTTGGCGTGGAAGATCGCCGAGCCGGCGACAAAGGTGTCGGCACCGGCCGCGGCAATCGCGCCGATGTTGTCGGCGGTAACGCCACCGTCCACTTCCAATCGGATCGCGCGGCCACTGGCTTCGATGCGCTGGCGTGCCTGACGCAGCTTTTCCAGCGTGCCGGGAATGAATTTCTGTCCGCCGAAACCCGGATTGACCGACATGATCAGGATCAGGTCGAGCTTGTCCATCACGTAGTCGAGGTAATCCAGCGGCGTGGCGGGATTGAACACCAGTCCCGCCTGGCAACCCGACTCCTTGATCAGCCCCAGCGTGCGGTCGATATGCTCGCTCGCTTCCGGATGAAAGCTGATCAGGCTGGCACCGGCCTTGGCGAAGTCCGGCACGATGCGGTCGACCGGCTTGACCATCAGGTGCACGTCGATCGGCGCCGTGATGCCGTACTTGCGCAACGACTGCAGCACCATCGGGCCGATCGTGAGGTTCGGCACGTAATGGTTGTCCATCACGTCGAAATGCACCCAGTCGGCACCGGCA
>DAHUXL010000111.1 GCA_027307195.1 Rhodanobacter sp.
TGTCGTTGACGAGCAACTCGCTCACCTCCTGCAGGCCGCGCAGGTCGCCGATCGGCAGGCGAAGCTCGGCTTTGCCGCCCTGCCACTGCGCGTTGCTGGCGCGGCGGAACTGGGCCAGGTCCTGTGCCCGGAATTGCCCGCGCATCTTCACCGTGGAGACGAATACCGGCGCGGTGTAGATGCCGTAGCTGCGC
Source organism: Rhodanobacter sp. (assembly GCA_027307195.1). GTDB lineage: Bacteria > Pseudomonadota > Gammaproteobacteria > Xanthomonadales > Rhodanobacteraceae > Rhodanobacter. The sequence goes on from DAHUXL010000111.1 coordinate 195, forward strand.
GTCTGCACGGCCAGCGCCACATCCATCTTCAACTCGTCCGCCAGCATGCTCTCGCTGCCGGCGAGTGTTTGCGGCGCCCGGTTATCCACCGCCATCAGCTGGGTGAGCGTCGGCACCGTCAGCACCGGACCGCCCAATACCTGCTGACCGCCCCAGCCCTGCGCGATCTGCGCAACCGCGGTCTCGCGCAACTGCTGGCGCTCGCTCACCAGCCCGCTCACCTGCATCAGCGGTATCGTCATCAGCAACGCCAGCACGCCGATGCCTAGCACCTTGGCCGTCACCGTCTGTGTCCACTTGACCATGTCCTGCACTCCCTGGATTGGAGCGTTCACTACAGCAACGCGAGCGGCGCCTCAGCGGGCAACCGCAGGCAAAACGCGGGCAATCCGGCGACCATCGCCTGTCCGCGCAGCGTGCATCCCATTACCTGCGACGTAATCGCCAGGCCGTCGAACCGGCAGCAAGCTGTGCCCACACCCACCGCAAACGGAGCACATGCCATGACCGCTACCCGCCAACTCGTCGAACGCTATCTGCAGGGCTGGAACGAAACCGATCCACTGCGCCGCCGCGCACTGATCGAAGACATCTACGCCGAATACGCCGCCTATGTCGATCCCATGGTCGAGGCGCGCGGCAAGGAGGCGATCGACGCGACTATAGCCGCGGTGCAGGGCGTGTTCCCGGGCCACGTATTCACCCTCGCCGGTGAAGTCGATGCACACCACGACATCGCGCGCTTCCAGTGGCATCTGGCCAAGCCCGGCGAGGACGAACCGCTGGTAATCGGCTTCGACGTCGTCGTGCTGGATGCAGGCCGCATCGGCCAGGTACACGGCTTCCTCGACAAGGTACCGGTCGCTGCTTGAATCCCATTGAGGACGACGCATCGCCGCCCTTTCCACCTTCCCAAGAGGATTTTCGTCATGAGTCATTTCGACACCAGTGACCGCACCCGCCTTTTCTATCGCGACCAGGGCAACGGCCAGCCCATCGTATTCGTCGCTTCGTGGGCGCTGGACTCGCGCGCCTGGGGACCGCACATGCAGTATTTCAACGCGCTGGGTTGCCGCTGCATCGCGATAGACCGCCGCGGCCACGGCCGTTCCGACGATCCCGGCCAGGGCTACCACTACGACCGCCTCGCCGACGACCTTGCCGAACTGCTCGATCACCTGAACCTGCGTGAGGTCACCCTGGTCGCCCACTCGATGGGTACCGGCGAATGCACGCGCTACCTCGCCCGCCACGGCAGTGGCCGTATCGCCCGCGTGGTGTACATCGCTCCGGTGGCAGCGAGCTATCTCGACGGTAGCCGCGACGCGTGCAGCATGGACAGCGCCACCGCCGAACTGGTGCTGGCCGACATACGCCGCGACTTGCCGAAATGGCTGGCCGACAACGCCGACGGTTTCTTCCTGCCTGCCGAAACTGGTACCTCGCTGGAAATCATCCGCCACACCATCGACATGGTGCTCGATGCCTCATTGCACGCGCTTACCGAGTGCTTCCGCGCCAGGTTTGTGGATCAACGCGACGAGCTCCGTGCCATCGACGTGCCGGTACTCGTCGTGCACGGCGACCGCGACGTCAGCGAGCCGGTTCAACAGGGCCGCACCCTCGCGGCGCTGGTGTCGCGCAGTCGCTATCTCGAATACGCCGGTGCGCCGCACGGCCTGTATCACACGCACTTCGAGCAGATCGTCGCCGACATGCTCGCCTTCATGCGCGAGACGCCGAGCGCCGTGTGCACAGGAACTTCGCACCGACAAGCGGCCGCATGACCGCAGCCATCCACCACGGCACGGGCGCGCACTGGCATCATCACGCCATGAACGCCCTGCCCAGTGACACCTCACGCCCCGTTGGCGACCTGCTGCGTGAATGGCGGCGCCATCGCCGCCTGAGCCAGCTCGACCTCGCCAGCGGCGCGGAGATATCCACGCGGCACCTGAGCTTCGTCGAGTCGGGCCGCTCGCAACCGAGCCGCGACATGATCCTGCGCCTGACCGAGTATCTCGACGTGCCACTGCGCGAACGCAATGCCGTGCTGGTCGCTGCGGGCTTCGCACCGGCGTTCAAGGAGCGTCCGCTGGCCGATCCTGCGCTTGCCACCGCACGAGCCACCATCGACCTGTTACTGCAAGGGCTGGAGCCGTATCCCGCGCTCGCGGTCGATCGCCACTGGCAACTCGTCGCCAGCAACCAGGCCACGCTGCGCCTGCTGGTCGGCGTGTCTCCCGAACTGCTGCAGCCGCCGGTGAACGTATTGCGCCTGAGCCTGCATCCCGCCGGCCTCGCTCCGCGCATCCGCAACCTGGCGCAATGGCGCGCTCACCTGCTGCATCGCCTGCGCCAGCAAATCGATGCCAGCCACGACCCGCAATTGATTATCCTGTTGCGCGAATTGCAGGCGCTACCCGCGCCATCAATCGATGCCACCGCCGAAGTCGCCACACCCGCCGCCATCGCCGTACCGATGCAGTTGGAAGTGGGTGGCATCGTGCTTTCCATGCTCAGCACCACCACCGTGTTTGGCAGTCCGGTCGACATCACTCTCGCCGAACTGGCGCTGGAAGCCTTCGTACCGGCCGATGCGGAAACGGCTGAGCAGTTGCGCGGGATGGCCCTGTCGTGCCGATGAAACTTCGCACCGCGCGCGCGGCCCTGTCCATGACAGGGCGCAACATCACACTCTTCAGGTCGAAAGCAGGCACCAGGCAATGATGAGATCACGATTCAAGGCGTTCATGCCAACGTCCCCTGATGAAACACGATCTGCCAGTCGCTGCCGCAGCGTCGCCAGATCGTGCTGCGTCGGCTCAACCGTTCGCCCTGCTCCAATGTGCAGGTGAGCAGGTCGGTATCCGGCCCGAGTTCGCGGCAGTGGAAGTCGCGAGTGATCCAGCCATGTTCGGCCGGACGGGGGGTGTTTCAGCACGTCAAGCACGTGTGCGCGGCTGTAGAACTGGCCGGAGGCGCCGATTTCCCAGAAGTCGTCGACAGTCATGCGTTCGAAGTCGGCCCGGGTGCTGCCGAACTCGGGTCGATGGAAGATCGGCTCGCGGCGGCGCAGTTCATCGAGCACGTCGGCCAGTTCGGGAGCGGTAACGAGATCGGATTCCATCGCGGCCCTCATCGCGTGCAGTGACAGGGTCAGAGCCCTTCGTGGATTCAAGCTGGCGGTTGCCATAACTCGATGCGCGTACCGTCGGGGTCGACGATCCAGCCAAAGCGACCGAGTTCGTTGTTGTCCGTGCGTTCGTCCACCGTGACACCGTCGGCGCGCAGTTGCGCCAGCAGCGCATCGAGATCATCGACACGGAAGTTGATCATGTACGGCTGCGGGCCGGGGCCGAAGTAGCTGGTATCGGCGGCGAATGGTGCCCATAGCGTGAACCCCGGTCGCGCAGCATCCTCGTCGAAACGCACGCCGCCCCAGTCTTCGAGAGACAGGCCAAGATGCTTCGCGTACCACGCGCTCAGTGCCGCAGGGTCGCGGGACTTGAAGAAGATCCCACCCAATCCGATTGCCTTGGCCATCTGCTGTCTCCTCAATCGGCGACGACTGCCGCCGTGTCCACATCATCGAAGAACGCTCGCACGTCCGCCAGCTCACGTGTGCGCGGCATCGGCGGCAGGCTGGCCAGGAACAACTTGCCATAGCCCTTGCTGGTCAGCCGCGGGTCGCACAGCACCAGCACGCCGCGATCATGCACGTCGCGGATCAAACGTCCGGCGCCCTGCTTCAACGCGATCACCGCGCTGGGCACCTGCCAGCCCATGAACGGGTTGATGCCGGATTGTTCGAGTGCCTCGAGCCGCGCCATCAGCACCGGATCGTCGGGCGCGGCAAACGGCAGCTTGTCGATCACCACCACGCTGAGCGCCTCGCCGACCACGTCGACGCCTTCCCAGAAACTCGCCGCGCCGAGCAGTACGCCATGGCCGCTGGCACGGAATTCCTCCAGCAGTCGCGGCCGCGGCGCGGTGCCCTGCACGAACAGCGGCCATGGCACCTTGTCCTGCAGCAACTCGGCCGCGCGACGCAGCGCGCGATGCGAGGTGAACAACAGGAACGCGCGCCCGTTCGAGGCGTGGAGCACCGGCAGCACCGACTCGATCACCTGCTCGGTGTAGTCGCGGGCGTTCGGGTCGGACAGGCCGGTGGGCAGATAGCACAGTGCCTGCCGCGCATAGTCGAACGGACTTTCCAGGCCCAATGTCTGCGGATCGTCCAAGCCGAGCTGGCGCGCGAAGTGGTCGAAGTTGCCGGCCACCGACAAGGTGGCCGAGGTGTGGATCCATGCTGCATGAGTGCGCTCGCGCAGGCCGCGCATCGGCACTGCCAGATCCAGCGGCGTGGCGTACAACGCGAAGCCGCGCGGAACGGTTTCATACCAGCGCACGTCACGATCGCCGTGCGACTCGACGATGCGATCGAGCCGCCCGGTGAACAACTCGGCGCGTTCGTGAAGGTTGGCGAAGCCTCGCGAACGCTCAGCCTGCGACGCAAGCAGCTCGGCCAGCGTGGCCAGCAGCTCGCGCAGATCGTGCAGCGACTCGCGCACACCGGCACGATCCTCCAGTTGCTGGAAGGCGCCGCGCGACGGCAGCGCATCCATCGCCAGCCGCAGCTTGCGCAGTGCATCCTGCAACGCTTCGACCGGTTCCAGCAGCAGGCCGATCGCGCCGGTGATGCCGCTGCATTCGGTCAGCGCGTCCTGCGCCAGTTCGGTCAGCTGGCGCGCACTGATGCTCTGCGAGAAGAACTGCCCGGCCAGTTCGGGAATCTGGTGCGCCTCGTCCAGGATGAAGGCCGCTGCACCCGGCAGGATTTCGCCGAAGCCTTCCTGCTTCAACGCGAGGTCGGCGAACAGCAGATGGTGATTGACCACCACTACGTCCGCCTCCATGGCTTCGCGGCGTGCCTTCACCACATGGCAGTCGTCGAAGAACGGGCACTCCACGCCAAGGCAGTTTTCCGGCGTGGAGGTGACGCGCGGCCACAGCGGCGACTCCTCCGGCACTTCGGCGAGTTCCATCCGGTCGCCGCGGCGCGTGCGCGCCGACCACGCGCGGATCGTGGCCAGCTGCGCGGCCTGCGTGCGTTCGTAAGTGGCGCCCTCGCGCACGGTCTGATCGAGCCGGTACAGGCACAGGTAATTCGCGCGTCCTTTCAGCAGCGCTGTCTTCAGGCGCGCGCCGAGCACCGAACGCACCTTGGGCAGGTCGCGGAAATACAGCTGGTCCTGCAGCGTCTTGGTGCCGGTCGAGATGATCACCCGCTCGCCCGACAGCAGGGCCGGCACCAGGTACGCGAAGGTCTTGCCGGTGCCGGTGCCGGCCTCGGCAATCAGCGTGTCGCGTCCGGCGATCGCGTGTTGCACCGCCCGCGCCATCGCCTGCTGCGCCAACCGCGGCGCGAAATTCGGCAGCTCGCGCGCGAACGGGCCATCGGCACCGAGCAGGGCGCCGACGTCGTCGGACTCGGTGTCATCGAGGTCGGTCATCCGCCAAGTATGGCCGAGCGGCTCGGTATGGCAAAACGGCTTCCGCACGGCGTTGCCACTGGCATGCATGACGGCAAAGGTTCACCATGCCGACACCGCCACGGGGGAGACGCATCATGACGACCGAACTGAGCATGCTGTGCTGGAGTGTTGTGCTGGGACTGCTGCAGATCGCGATCGCCGCGACCTGTTCGGTCGGTCAGCGCGGACTGGGTTGGGTCGCAGGAGCGCGCGATGCGGTACTGCCACCGCTCACCGGCATCGGTGGCCGACTCGATCGCGCCCGCGCCAACTTTCTGGAAACCTTTCCGCTGTTCCTCACCGTCGTGCTGGCCGCTCACCTGCTGCAGCGTCACGACAGCATGACCGTACTCGGCACGCAGCTCTATTTCTGGGCCCGGCTGATCTACGTACCGCTATACGCGGCCGGTGTTGCCTATGTGCGCACCCTGGCCTGGGCCGTGAGCATCGTCGGCATCGTGCTGTTGCTGGCGGCGTTGTTCTGAAGCGTTCCCTGACTCAAGCGCTGGCCGTCCGGAGGAAAAATGTCCCCTGTCCTGAACTTCAGTGACTACATCATCATCGCGGTACTGGTTGGACTTTTCAGTGGTGGCACGCGGCATGCCCTCGGACGGCCGGACCCCGTTGACAAACTCAATGCACGAAAACTTGATGCCATCATCAAGCATTTCAACATTCCTGCGCCGACCATCAGCACCCCGGGAGCACTGTCGCCCGAGGTCCGGAAACTTGCGATCGAAGGCCATACGCTGGACGCGATCAAGGAATACCGTGCGGAAACCGGCGCTGGCCTGAAAGAAGCGAAGATCGCTGTCGATGATTACTTGATCCAGACTCGCGCAACCGCATCCCACTGAATCCGGCAGCGGATCTCGGCACGCCCAGTCAGCAAATGACGCGCACTGAGATCACCCTCCTTGCACGCTCACCCCGGCAACGCTGGGTCAATACCGCGGCACGCCCGCCTTGTGGCACTGCTGTACCCACTTGCGCGCGGTGTCCGCGCCAGCCTCGTCACCGGCCTGCAGGCGCATCTCGACGATGGTCTGCCAGTTGCGTGCACACAGCGGGCCGAGCTTGGGGCCGAGCGACCATGACTGATGGGCGAGTCGTTCCGCCGTGGCGAAATCCTTCAGGCGGATCGCAATCTCGGCGCGATCCTGCAGCATGTCGGGCGAGTCCGGCCTGAACTTGAGCGCCTGGTCGAGCTTGCCTGCCGCATCCGCATAGCGACCGGCCTGCTCGTCGTTCTTTGCCATGTCCTGCAAGGCGGTGACGCCGGGGTCGCGCAACGGGTTGACGTCGATGACGGATTTTTCGCGATCGCCGGCAGCACGGATCGCGCCGACCATGTCATGGTCCGGCACCACGGTCTGCTTGACCGGTGTCGGCGCCGTTTCGAACAGACTGCAGCCACCCAACAGCGTGGCGGCCAACAGAAAGAACAATACGGACAGGCGCTTGAACGAAAACAACATGATCAGTTCCGGATGGGGGTATCGGCGGCGGCAGGTGCGACGCTGCTGGCGGGTGCGGAATTATCGCCGCCGCCGAACAGACTTTGCACGCCTTGCCAGAAGCAGCCTTCGGTATCGGTCGACAAGCTGCCGGCGACGACCGGGAACTGGCGTGCGCCTTCGCACTGCGGCTCGGTGCGCTTGCCGTCGGCCGGATTGATCCAGGCCATCTCCAAGCCGTCGCCCGGCGCAGCGGACAGCGGCTGGGTGGGCAGCTTGGCGAACAGGTCGCGCCAGGCGCGCAGCGCGCCGGTGGCGCCGAACAGGCCGGTCGACTTGTTGTCGTCGCGGCCCATCCAGAACACCGCCAGATGCTCGCCAGTGAAGCCGGCGAACCAGCTGTCGCGGGTGTCGTTGCTGGTGCCGGTCTTGCCGGCCGCATGCAGCCATGCCAGCCCGGAATTGCCGATCGTACTGGCGGTGCCGCGCAACGCCACCTGCTGCATCGCCCACGTGGTCAGCCGTACCGCGTCCTGATATTCGCCATTGCCGCCCTGCACCTGGTAGCGCTTGATGGTGCGGCCGTTGCCGTCGACCACGCCGCGTACCGCCACCAGCGGCAACGCATGGCCGTCGGCGGCTATGTATTGATACAGCTGCGCCAGTTGCAGCGGCGCCAGGTCGACCGCACCGATCAGCAGCGACGGACTGGGATTGACGTCGGTGAGACCGAACGATTCGAGGAACGACTTGATCCGCGGCAACCCGACTTCCAGCCCCATGTGGATGGTCGCGAGGTTCCACGAATTGACCAGCGCATCGACCATCGGCAGGTGGCCGTGACTTTGCTTGTCGTCGTTCTGCGGCGTC
>DAHUXL010000119.1 GCA_027307195.1 Rhodanobacter sp.
CTGGTCCGGCGACACGGCGAAGCGGTGACTGCCGCGCAGTTTCTGGCACATGTGCATGCGGTGGCTGCCGGCTTGCCTGCCGCGGCGGCTGCGGTGAACCTTTGTGAGGACCGTTACGCGTTCCTGGTGGCGTTCTGTGCCATCGTGCTGCGGGGGCAGATCAATCTGCTGCCGTCGTCGCGCGCGCCACAGGCAGTGGACGAAGTGATGGCGGAGCATCCGGGCTGCTATGCGCTGGGTGAGCAGGCACTCGCCCCGGCGCCACCCGGTTATCGGTTGTTGCCGTCGCTGGACATCACCTTGCCGCTGGAGACCGATGCGAGCTGGCCGATGATTGCGGCCGACCAGGTCGTGGCGATCGGCTACACCTCCGGCTCCACCGGCATGCCCAGCGCCAACGAGAAGACCTGGGGCAGTTTCCACGCCAGCAACGCCGGCAACCAGGGCATGCTGCATGCGGCCGTCGGTCGGCATGTCGAGATCGTCGCCACGGTACCGCCGCAGCACATGTATGGCATGGAGATGTCGGTTCTGCTGCCGTTGCTCGGGGAAATCGGCGTGCATGCCGGGCGGCCGTTCTTTCCGGCCGATGTGGCGGCGGCACTGGCCGAAGTGCCTTCGCCCCGGTTGCTGGTGACCACACCGGTGCATCTGCGCGCGCTGGTCGAGTCGGGCATTGCGTTGCCGCCGATTGCGGCGGTGATCTCGGCCACTGCACCGCTGCCCGTCGAATTGGCGGCGGCCGCCGAACAACGCTTCGGCGCTGTGGTGCTGGAGGTGTTCGGCTCCACTGAAACCTGCGTGTTCGCCAGCCGTCGCCCTACCGTGGCCGAGGATTGGTCGCTGTACGACAACGTCATCTTGCATCCGCAGCCCGACGGTACCGCGATCGAGGCGCCCCAGCTCAGTACGCCGGTTACCCTGGCCGATATCGTCAGCCTGTCCCACGGCGGTCGCCGCTTCCGCCTGCGCGGCAGGCATGCCGACATGCTGGAGATCGCCGGCAAGCGTGCCTCGCTGAGCGATCTCAGCCGGCGGCTGCTGGCGATACCCGGCGTGCAGGACGGCGTGGTGTTCCAGCTTGATGCCGCCGATGCGCTCGGTGTGCATCGGATTGCAGCACTGGCGGTAGCGCCGGGGCTGGATGAGCACGTGATTCTCGACGCATTGCGCCAGGCCATCGATCCGCTGTTTCTGCCGCGTCCGCTGCGCCTGGTCAGCGCGTTGCCGCGCAATGAAACCGGCAAGTTGCCGCGCGCGGCGTTGCTGGAGTTGCTGCACCACCACGATTGAATCCGCACGACTGAACCGGCGCGACTGAACCCGAGCGGGTGATCCGCCGCAGCCGCTACAATGCGCGCCTGCGCGGCGTGGCGCATGATGGTTATCGGAGTGCAGGCATGAAGGTTCTCGTCATCGGCAGCGGCGGTCGCGAACATGCGTTGGCGTGGAAGCTCAAGCAATCGGCGCAGGTCGACGAGGTGATCGTGGCGCCCGGCAATGCCGGCACCGCGCATGAGCCGGGCGTGCGCAATGCCGATGTGGCGATGGACGATCTCGATGGCCTGCTGCAGCTGGCCAAGCGCGAGAAGATCGGGTTGACCGTGGTCGGTCCCGAGGTGCCGCTGGTGGCTGGTGTGGTCGACCGCTTCCGTGCCGCCGGCCTGCGCATCTTCGGTCCGCGTGCGATTGCCGCACAACTTGAGGGTTCCAAGGCGTTCGCCAAGGACTTCCTGCAGCGTCACAACATTCCCAGCGCGCGCTATGGGGTATTCACCGAGCTGAACCCGGCGCTGGCCTATGTGCGCCAGCATGGCGCGCCGATCGTGATCAAGGCCGATGGCCTTGCTGCCGGCAAGGGCGTGGTGGTCGCGCTGACCCTGGCCGATGCGGAGCTGGCGCTGCATGACATGCTCGGCGCGCACAGTTTCGGCGAGGCCTCGGCGCGGGTGGTGATCGAGGAATTCCTCGACGGCGAGGAGGCCAGCTACATCGTGATGAGCGACGGCAGCCACGCGCTGCCGATGGCCTCGAGTCAGGATCACAAGCGCCGCGACGAGGGCGATCTGGGCCCCAACACCGGCGGCATGGGTGCGTATTCGCCGGCGCCGGTGGTTACCCCGGAAGTCGAACAGCGCATCCTGCGCGAAGTGATCGAGCCGACCTTGCATGGCATGGCCGCCGAAGGTGCGCCGTTCATCGGCTTCCTTTACGCCGGCCTGATGATCGACAAGAACGGCGCGCCCAAGGTGATCGAATTCAACGTGCGCTTCGGCGATCCGGAAACCCAGCCGATCATGTTGCGGCTGAAATCCGATCTGATCGAGCTGATCGATGCCGCACTGGACGGCCGGCTGGAGCACAGCAAGGCGCGTTGGGACGCGCGCCCCGCGATCGGCGTGGTGATGGCGGCTGGCGGTTATCCGGGCAGGGTGCGCAATGGCGATGTGATCGAGGGTCTCGATGCGGTGGTCGGGGCCGATGTGAAAGTGTTTCACGCCGGCACCCGCCTCGACGCCCACGGCCGCGCCGTCACCGCAGGCGGTCGTGTGTTGACCGTATGTGCGCTTGGTACGGATATCGCCGCGGCACGCGAACAGGCCTATGCCGCGGTCGGCCATATCCGCTACGACGGTGCGTTCTGCCGCCGGGATATCGCGCATCGGGCATTGCGACGCGACTGATTGACGCCGCCGTGCCAGCTTCCGCAACTCCTGGACGCAAATCGCGTACGCCAGCGCACGGTAGGCCATCAGCTGGCTTGACTTTTCTGCGCCTGTATTTTTGGGCTATGCTTGGAACTTCCCCCGCGTAGAGTCGTGGCGCCAAGGCGTCTGAACGATCTCGTGCTTGCTTTCACGTTGATGAGGTTTTCCCCATGCGCAAGACGGTTTTGTCGCTGATGTCGATCACGGCGCTGGCTCTGGCTGGCTGCAATGCTCCTGCTCCGTCACCGCAGGCCGGTACGGAGGCACCTGCATCCGCGAATACGGCTGCTGCGGCGACCACCGCGGCTACCGCGGTAGCCAACGAAGTGAGCGGCACGATCTCGTTGCGCGGTTCCGTGCAGCCCTCGGCGAACGCCACCCTGGTGCTGAATCTGGTCGACGTGTCGGCCACCGCGGCGGGTTCGGCGCCACTGGCGAGCAAGACGTCCCCGGCCGGCTCGTTTCCGCAGCCGTTCAAGCTGGAGTTCAATCCGGCCGAGGTGAAGCCGGGCGACCTGTACGTGATCCAGGCGATGCTGACCGATGGCGAGCGTCACTATGCCATGCCGATCCAGGCGCCGGTGCTGGCCAAGGGCAGCAAGAATGATGGCGTGGCGATCGAGCTGGTGGCCGAGCAGACCCCGGGCGAGAAGATCATGGACGCGTTCACTGCCGAGCAGAAACAGCTCGGTGGCATGAAGGTCAGCCACGGCACCAAGCTTGATGCAGATGTCTCGCGCGGCTGGCAGCTGTTCCGCCAGGCTGGCCAGGTCGAATTCATCCGTGAGCTGGTCGATTACGGCGACAAGGGTTTCACCAGCACCGATTACGCCTACAAGGACGGCAAACCGTGGGCGATCGTGCAGGAAACCAAGCCCAGTCGTGATGGCAAGCCGAGCGCAATCGACCGTGCCGGCTGGAACGACGATGGCGCGCTGGTGCTGAAGCAGCATCAGGTCGGCGGCGACGTGCAGGAACTCGGCGACGATGCCGCGGCGAAGCTGAAGAAGCAGGCAATGGAAATCCTCAGCGTGGCGACTGGCGGCAAGAACAAGTAAGCCGTCCAGACGTCCGTACATGAAAAGCCGCCGGTGCAAGCCGGCGGCTTTTTTGTTGCGGCGGGTCCGTTCAGAAGTTGAAGCGGAAGCCCATGTTGAAGCTGTTGTACTTCTGGCTGCTGTCGCCGAACCGGCCGCTGTAACCAATCCAGCTCCTCAGACTCGGCGTGAGCTGGGCGGACACGCCCAGGTTGGCGTTGCCCCAGCTCTTGTCCGGCACGAAGCCGGTCAGCGCGAACGTGCCGTTCATGCCGTTGAGGCCGGCGCTGACTTCACTCGGATCGGCCTTGCTGTCGTGGTTCCATGCCAGTTCGGCATACGGCGACATAGCCAGGTTGGCGACCTGCCAATGGCCTTGCAGGCGCCAGCCGAGACTGCCGATCAGCGCATCGCGCTGCTGGTTGCCAAACCACATCGCACTACTGTCGTTGCCGTTTTCGTTGTAGCCGTTGACCTTGACGGTCTGCCATTCCAGATTGGCAAACGGACCGGTGCGCAGGTTGCCGAAATCGAACCACCAGCCGCCGGTGAGTCCACCACCCAGATGCGAGCCGTCGGCCTTGCCACTCTCGGTGCGGCGCATGCTGCCGAGGTCGATGCGGCGGTCGATGTTCTTGAAGTTGGACTGGCCGAAATCCACGTAACCGCCGACATAGCCGCCGCCAGCGTGGTAGGTGAGGTAGCCGAGCCCGCTGATGTCCTGCAGCTTGTAACCGCCGCCGCCGGCAACATTCGCGTTGCTCTGGCCAACGCCGAGCGCGATGCCGGCCGAGAGGTTGTCGGTGGCGTGGGCGTCCACGCCCAGGGTGAAGTTGACGTTGTCGCTGCTGGTCTTCGGCGCACCGTTGTTGGCGTCGAAGCGCTGGCGTGCGTAATCGATGTTGACGAACGTGCGCGTTTCGCCGCCGTCGCCATCCACCAGCATCTGGTTGCGGATGGTACGGGTCTGCGTGGTGCTGGCCGCCAGTGCCGACTCACCGAGCAGCGAAATCTGCCCCGGCGCCTGCAGGACGGACACCACGTACTGGCCGAGCAGCGCGTGCGCGGCGGTGGTCGGGTGCACCCCATCGGCAAACACATAGCTCTGATCCGTACCGGGCGCATAGGTGTACGGCAGGCCCGAACCCTGCGGTCCGCAGCGCACCGAGCTGGAGCCGGCGCCGCAAGCCGGCGCGGTGGCATTGGTGAAACCGTAGGCCTGCGGATTGGCGATCACCTCGGACAACAGACCGTAGGCGTTGATCGGGATGATGCCTTTGCCCAGTTGGCCCAGGCCGCTGTTGAGCTGGCCGTTGAAGACCAGGCTGAGCCCGGACAATGCCGCGGCGCCGGCAGGGCCTTGTGCTGCGGCATCGGGAGTCAGGCCGATGTTGGGCAGGTTGAACACCAGGATGTTCTTGGCGCCGGCGGCCTGCAACTGGCCGATCAGCTTCACTTCCTGCTGTGCCGCGAGTGCCACATTGGTCTGCGCCTGCGTCGAGGTTTCCAGTCCGCCACCGGCCAGCGTGGCATGGTAGAAGATGTCGTTGGCGCCGCCCCAGATGGAATACAGCGCATGCTGATCGGCGCTGCCTGCGCTCAGATAGGCATTCACCTGTGTGGTCAGCGTGGGCACGCTACCCGGCGTGCCGGGCGAGTTGTTGTTCACTCCGGCGCCGCCCCACGCGTAGTCACTTCCCCCATTGAGTGATGGACTGAGCGTGCTACCCAGGGCAGTGGCCACATTCTCGATCGCCACGTGACCTGGATTGGTGGTGAAACGCAGCGGCGGCTGAATGCTCGGGCCAGGTAGCACCTGCGAGAGATTGCCGCTGTCGCTGAGGCTGTCGCCAAACACGATGACTTTACCGAAGTCGGTGGCGACAGCGGCGCCGCTGAACAGCAACGTGGCGGCGATGGCGCCGGCGAGTTGGCGAGTGCGAAGCATGGGTGATACTCCTGGGCCGGAATGGCCTTGTTATATGAGTGTTACGTTAATGCACCCCATACGGAAGCGCATGCTGCATCGCAGCGCGTTTCCGTATGGTGGTCGTGGTCAGAACGCCATAGTTTGTAAGCCTTGAACAAACTATGGCGGATCAGTGGCGAACAGACTTTGGCGAACGGCCCGCTCCACAGGCTGCCGACCCGTCGGAACGACGCTAGCGCTGCGACCTGCAATAACGCATCGACGTTGCACCATGTCCCGTCGGAGCCGATCGACGCGCGGTGGGCAAGTCTGGCTGTCGTTTCGGGCGCCAACAACATAGGGTTGGCATGACGGGAGCAGAGACTGTCCGCTAACGACCGATTCTGTTGAAAAACTCGCTTTTCGCACGGCGGACGCCTGGCCGACGGCATGATCGTCAATCAATCGGCGAAGAAAATGGGAGGGTTGAGCGCCCTTGAGCGCTATGCAGGGAGGCCGTTTGCTTCTTCCTGCACGCTGGACATCAGCTGCTTGGCCATTCGCCGCAGACTCTGTGCAATGGCTGCCATCAAAAACTCATCGTGCGCCCCATGCAGACCTCGCAGGCGCAATCGATCCAGCCGCAAGATGCGTTTGAGGTGAGCAAACAACATCTCCACCTTCTTGCGTTCGCAGCGTGACCGCAGATATTGCGGCGTCGTGGCAACCTCGCGTGCATGTTCATGAATGCTGCGCGCGATCTTGCACACCGGGGTGTTCGGACAGCATTGCTCTTTCAGAGAGCAGTCTCGGCAGTCATGTTCGCTGGCGCGATAGATGATCATGTCGGCCTTGGTCACCCCGGTGCGCGGCACCTTGAAGGCGCGCCTGTTCGAGCGCAGCTCTTTGCCGCCAGGGCAGTCATAGGCGTTGTTCTGCTCGTCCCACGCAAACTCGGTTCGGGAGAACGTGCCATCGGATCGCTCTGATTTATCCCACACCGGCACGTGCGGTTCGATGCCTTTCTGTTCGACCAGCCATTCCAGCATGGTGGCTGAGCCATAGGCCGTATCGTCAATCAGCCGCTCGGGCTTCATGCCCATGTGCGCTTCAGTCCGCTCCAACATCGTGCGCGTGGCATTTGCTTCCGCAGTGCGATGCGCGGGACTCGCTTCCACATCCACGATCACACCGGCCTTGGTATCGATCAGGTAATTGGTGGAGTAGGCGAAAAATGCCGGACCGCCTGGCGCGGCAGTCCACTGCGAGGCTGGATCGGTCAGCGACACATTCTTCGGCGGGGTGCGCTCCTCCTCCGCAGCGTCCAATGCTTCAAGGTACTCGCGCATGGGTCGGGTGAGCGGCGTTGTCTTGTCCCGGTGCGCCTCCGCGCCCGGCACGCCACGCCACGCTGACGGCTGGCGTCGGCCTTGATCACGCTCGCGTCCGTCGCGAATCCTTCGCCGCCGACCAGTCCCTCGCTCAGACAACGTGCCGGCACCTGTTCGAACACGAACCGCAGCGTGTCGTTGTCGCGAAACCGCCCGTGCCGGTTCTTCGAAAACGTCGAGTGATCCGGGATCGGATCTTCCAGGCCCAGCCGGCGAAACCAACGATACGCAAGGTTGAGGTGCACTTCCTCGCACAACCGACGTTCCGAGCGAATCCCGAAGCAGTAGCCCACGATCAGCATGCGGATCAGCAGCGCTGGGTCGATCGAGGGCCGGCCGGTATGGCTGTAGTGCACGGACAAATGCGCGTGCAGTTCGCTCAGATCAAGGAACTGATCAATGCCGCGAAGCAGATGGTCGGCGGGAATGTGATCGTCAAGGTTGAAGGCGTAGGCCAAGGGTGCTTGTGCAGCTTGCTGACGCCCCATCATCGCGAAAATCCCGGTCGATCGATGGGTGATCAGTCGATCACTTTCATCACGCCGCGGCAAGAGCGTTTTTCAACACTATCGGCCAAGTACGGACGGTCAGCCAGACAGGTCTTTCGAGCTCAGTTGTTGAAACATGTGGCGTGGCCGGCAAGTCGCAGCTCCTGAGGTTTCAAGCGAGGATTGTGCAAAATCGTCATCGGCTGCCTGGGTCGCTCCGCAAGCTGGTCAAGAATGCCTACTTGAGGTTAGACCTAGTTCGATAAAAGCAGCGGTATCGAGGTTGTAGCTAGCAACTCCCGGGTGACGCCACCCAAAATCCATTCTAGAAGTCTGGAGTGACCATAGCCGCCAGCGACGATCAGATCGGCTCCGGTCCTTTTGGCGTGGGACAAGATGAGGCTGGCGATGTCGATGCCGGACGATTTTTGTGAATGGATCTTCGCTTTCACGCCATGGTGGTCCAAGTGCCCCCTCAGCGCCTCCAAATGCTCGTCTGCAGAGGCATCTGATTCACTGTCGTAGATCAGGATGTCGACGAATTTGGCTATGCGCAGAAATGGCAACGCATCATGAACTGCACGCGTGGCCTCTCGTGTGGGTCGCCAGGCTATGACGGCCCGCGTCAGTGGCATTGCAAGCGAGGCTTTCTCGGGAACAACCAATACCGGACGACCGGCTTGCAGCAGGAGCGAGGCGATTTCACGCGGTTGCCCTTGCTCATCCACTCGCCCCAAGCCCGCTAGTGACACGACCACCATGTCGGAATAGAGCGATTCGCGCGCCGCAACTTTCCAGGCATTCGTATACAGCGCCTCCACGACGCGCACATCGTGGTGGCCGTTGCGCTCGGCTTTCAGGCGTGCCCGGGCTTTGTCGGCGAGCTTTGCGGCCATGGCACGAAACCTGTCGTGAAACTCGTTTATGCCGGGATCCGGGATAAACGCCCAAGCGTTGTAGGGTGGCTCAGGGAGTTCGACGATCTGTAAGGGCGACAAACACGCGCCGAAGTATTGGGCCAGGGAAAGCGACACCTCCAAGGCGTGCTCGTCCCCTCTGCCACCAGTCATGGGCACCGCAATGTCCTTCAACATGACGAACCTCTCACCGAATGATCACCAAATTAGCCACGCCACCAATCGCTCAAGGCTCCATAGGCCTCTGCCGAAACGAATGTCACCAATAGCAAGGCGCCAGCGGAAATGATCAGGCCAACGCACAAAGCCACACCATCGCGCTCAAGGAGTCCAAGCGACAGCATGGAAATGGCTGTGCCGGGCACCACGTGACCAAGAGGGATCGGCAAAGTGATGATCAATGCCAAGACCAGACATACCAGCCCGACGGGAAGCGACACCCATTTCCCAGCGAGCCATTTTCCCCGCGGCCTGACCAATCGTTCAAAGCGGCGCAATAGAGGAATCGCATGCTCGATAAACTTCCTGAAGACAACAGTGCCAAGGGGTCGACGAGCAAGAATGCGCGGCAACCAGACATGTCGACGGCCGATGGCGAGTTGAGCGGCAACGATCATCATCGATGCGCCGAATGGCACCGACAGGCCCGGAATGGGAACGGGCAATGCCATCGGGAGCGAGAGCAGAAGAAGCATCCCTCCCATAGAACGTTCCTCAAACAGGTCCATCATGTCGGCGACCGAAATCCTGTCATGAGCAATGATCGAGGCACGCCGCTCCAAGAGGTCTGACAGACACTCTGGCGTCGCTTGAGGTGAAGTCCGCGCACGCTCGTGCATTTTTTGCCTACCGATGAAAGATGGCGCAAGGGAAACCCGATGCTTCCCCGCAGCCCGATACTTTTCCCATAAGCGGTCGATCAAGAGCCTGCGGGCGATATCCGGCAGTCATGTTGATATGGATCAATTCAATGCGGCGATGGCCGCGCGACCATCCAACGACATGAGGCGTGCATCGCATCCCGAAGCGTGGTTATCGATGCCAGCGCGTCACCATCCGTATCCATGGCTTGCCTAGACAGGCGGGTTGAAATCGATCTCGTGGCAGACAGGTGACCTGAATGGCCATGAGTGGCCTCATGTCCAGGTATTCCATCCACGGATGCAATGCGCATCTTTCTTTGGGTTGTCGTGCAAAGAGAAGGAGGTCATCTCAATGTACTCGAAAGCGATCGCACCCCTGGTTGCTCTTGGTTGCTGTGCGTCAAGCGTGGCCTGGTCGCAATCAGCCTTGATGAAACAAGCGCAGGGGCTGTTCAAGCCGATACCCATCAGTGCGCCGTCGCTGCCGGGCAATGCTTCGACCCCGGCCAAGGTGGCCCTGGGCAAGATGCTCTACTTCGAGCCTCGGCTCTCCGAAAGCCATTCGATCAGCTGCAACTCCTGCCACATGGTCGGCATGGGTGGCGTCGACCTGCAAGAGACTTCACTGGGCCATCGTTGGCAGCACGGTGGACGCAACGCGCCAACCGTCTACAACGCCGTGTTCGATGTCGCCCAATTCTGGGATGGGAGAGCGAAGGATCTCGAACAACAGGCCGGAGGGCCACTGGTCAACCCGGTCGAAATGGGCACCACGGAAACGCATGTCGTTGAGCAGCTCAAAAGCATTCCAGGTTATGCGGCCGCATTTGCCAAAGCCTATCCCGGTGAATCCGACCCGATCACGCTCGACAATGTGCGCAAGGCCATTGCGGTATTCGAGGCGACATTGATCACGCCCCATGCTCCGTTCGATCGCTACCTCACGGGTAACGACAAGGCGCTCGATGCCGCTCAGAAAGAGGGGTTGGCGCTGTTCATCGACAAGGGCTGCGTCGCCTGCCACAAAGGTATCAACGTAGGCGGCGACATGTACGCCCCGTTCGGGGTAGTCGAGCGTCCCGGTGCCGATATTCTGCCGCCGGGCGACAAGGGGCGTTTCGCAGTCACAAAGACCGTCAGCGACGAGTATGTATTTCGGGTGCCGTCCCTGCGCAACATTGCGCTCACCGCTCCCTATTTCCATACCGGCAAAGTCTGGGATCTGCGACAGGCCATTGCGATCATGGGCAGCAGTCAGCTTGGCGCCAAGCTGACTGATGATGAGGTCGGAAAAATCGAAGTCTTCCTGGGTACGCTGACCGGCGACCAGCCCATTGTCACGCTACCGATTCTGCCGCCGAGTGTGGCAACGACTCCACGGCCCAAGCCATAGCCCTTCGAGGTGAATGCGCATGAATCAGAATGTGACCCGCTACAGCGCAACCATTCGCTGGATGCACTGGCTGACCGTGCTGGCCATCGTGGCGGCATATTTATCTGTCGATCTCGGCGAGGATGAAGGCGCCAAGGGGGCGCCACCTTCACTGATGATGCAAGGGCACTATCTGGCGGGGCTCGCGGTGTTGGTGCTGTTGATACCCCGGATTCTTTCCCGACTCACCACCACGGCGCCTCCCATCGTTCCTGCGCCGAAGACCATCATCATCATTGCCGCTCGCGTGCTGCATCTGGCTCTGTATGCGTTCCTGCTGGTACAACCCATTCTCGGCATACTTCAGGTCAACTACGCGGGCGATCTTGTCAGCCTGCCATGGGTGGGCTGGAGCCTTCCCGCTCTGGTCGGTTCCGATCATGCCGCTGACGAATCCATAGGCGAGATTCATGAGACGCTCGGTGAAATTTTCTACTGGGTGATTGGCGCGCATATTGCCGCCTCGTTATGGCATCACTTTCTTCTTCGCGACAATACGTTGCGACGAATGCTTTGAGATGACCTTGCGGCGTCTCACCGATACGCGTGGTTGTATCGACCAGCAGACATCTTGGCGTCAGGGACGCCCCGATCGATTCGGGTAGGGTCAGCCAGTGGGTCGCGATCGCACGGTACGGACTTGAAGTGCTCAGGGAGGCATCCATGCTCGAATTCACCGTCAATATCGACGCTCGCCAGATCGATTCAACGCTGATTCGGTTCGCCTTTGGCTTGGCTCGCCAACACGACGCCCATCTCACCGGTCTTCAGATCGTCTCGCTGGATACCACCTCACTGGTACTCCCCGATGCCTTGATCACTCTCGATGAAGAGGAACACGATGCCAACGGGCGGCGCGACTGGTGGCGCGAACTCTGCCGTGGACATGGGGTGGATGGAAGCTGGGAAGTCGTTCGCGGCCATTGGCAAAGTGTCATCGCACGACAGGCCAGCTTGTCCGACCTGATGATCGGCCGTCTCTCCGCCAACGACACCCTCCCACTATGGGGCCTCAATCCACTGAGCCGGTCCTTGTTCGAAGGAAGCATTCCGATGCTGCTGGTACCCGAGGCTTGGGCAAACCATCCTGGCGTGCACAAGGTGACGATCGCATGGAATGGCTCGGTGGAAGCAGCGCGTGCGGTCAAGGCGGCACTGCCGCTGCTGCGCAAAGCGGAGAAAGTTACGGTTCTGGATGGAGAGGACGTATCGGATGCCGGCAGGCATCGTCCCTCCCTGCCATTGCGGAAATGGCTGGAGCGCCAGAATCTCCAGGTGCAATGGCAAACGATTGATGCGGCCCAGGGGGATGGAAAGGCTATCCACGAACAGGCGAAGACCATGGCGGCCGACTTGCTTGTCATGGGCGCCTGGGGACATACGCGCATGAGCGAATGGATATTGGGCGGCATCACTCGCTACATGCTTCAGCACAGCGACATCCCTCTGCTGCTGGCTCACTGAGCATGCAATCCGTGATGATTGAAGCGGAGTGCCGTCGTGAATGTCATTGATCCGCCGCCTTCCGATAGTGG
>DAHUXL010000120.1 GCA_027307195.1 Rhodanobacter sp.
TCGTCGCGCGACGCAGCCACCGCATGTGCCGCGGCCATCGACACGCCGAGCAGCGCGTTCGCACCCAGCCGGCCCTTGTTCGGGGTGCCATCCAGCGCGATCAGGTTGGTGTCCAGACCTTTCTGGTCGGCCGCATCGAAACCCTTCAGAGCATCGGCGATGGTGGCGTTGACGTTCGCCACCGCTTCCTTCACACCCTTGCCGCCGTAACGCGACTTGTCGCCGTCGCGCAGCTCGACCGCCTCGCGTGAACCGGTGGAAGCACCGCTCGGCACCGCGGCGCGGCCGAAACCGCCGTCGGCCAGGGTGACTTCGGCTTCCAGCGTGGGATTGCCGCGCGAGTCGAGGATTTCACGGGCGTGGATGCGGGTGATCAGAGTGCTCATGCGGTGTCCGTTGCGTTCGTTGTGATGGTGTTGAAAGAGCGCATCGCTGCACCCGGTAGGTCAGGAAACGGTCTGCTCCAGGAAACCGTGCCGCTTGGTCACGGCATCCAGCTCCATCAGGGTTTCCAGCAGCGCTTCCATCTTGCCCAGCGGCCACGCGTTCGGGCCATCGCTGAGCGCCTTGCTCGGATCGGGATGCGTCTCGGCAAACAGGCCGGCTACGCCGACCGCGATCGCGGCGCGTGCCAGCACCGGCACGAACTCGCGCTGGCCGCCCGAGGTGGCACCCTGGCCGCCCGGCAGCTGCACCGAATGGGTGGCGTCGAATACCACCGGGCAGTTCGTATCGCGCATCACGCTGAGCGAGCGCATGTCAGAGACAAGATTGTTGTAGCCGAAGCTGGCGCCGCGCTCGCACACCATGATCTCGTCGTTGCCGACGGCCTTGGCCTTGGCGACGACATGCTTCATGTCCCACGGCGCCAGGAACTGGCCCTTCTTGATGTTCACCGGCTTGCCGGCGCGCGCCACCTTCTGGATGAAGTCGGTCTGCCGACACAGGAACGCCGGCGTCTGCAGTACGTCGACCACCGACGCCACCTCGTCCATCGGTGTGTATTCATGCACGTCGGTGAGCAGCGGCACGCCGAGCTGACGCTTCACTTCGGCGAGTATGCGCAGGCCTTCTTCCATGCCCGGTCCGCGGAAGCTGTCGCCCGAGGAGCGGTTCGCCTTGTCGAAGCTGGACTTGAAGATGAAGTTCACGCCGAGCCGGCCGGTGATTTCCTTCAGCGTGCCGGCGGTGTCGATCTGCAGCTGTTCCGACTCCACCACGCAGGGGCCGGCGATCAGGAACAGTGGCTGGTTCAGTCCGATCTCGAATCCGCAAAGCTTCATGCCACCGACTCCTGGGCCAACCGCACACCGTCGCGCACGGCCTTGTACTCACGTGCCGCACGAATGAAGCCGCTGAACAGCGGATGCCCGTCACGCGGCGTCGAGGTGAACTCCGGATGCGCCTGGCAGGCGAGGAACCACGGATGCTGCTGTTGCGGCAGCTCGATCATCTCCACCAGCAGGTCGTCCATCGACTTGCCGGAGATCACCAGACCCAGATCCTCGAACGACTGTCGGTAGCGGTTGTTGAATTCGTAGCGATGACGATGACGCTCGCGCACCACGTCCTGGCCGTACAGCTCGCGCGCCAGCGTGCCGGCTTTCAAACGGCATTCCTGTGCACCGAGGCGCATGGTGCCACCCATGTCGGAACGATCGCTGCGCTGTTCGATCTCACCCGTGGCCGTGGTCCACTCGGTGATCAGGCCGATGACCGGATCCGGCGTGTTGCGGTCGTTCTCGCTGGAGTCGGCTTCAGCCAGGCCGGCGATGTGACGGGCGAAGTCGATCACCGCTGCGTGCATGCCATAGCAGATGCCGAAATACGGCACGCCGTGTTCGCGGGCGTATTTGGCAGCCAGGATCTTGCCCTCGAAGCCGCGCTTGCCAAAACCGCCCGGCACAAGGATCGCGTCGACATGGCCCAGCACCTTGGCCGCGCCATCGGCCTCGACCTGCTCGGAATCGATCCAGTTGAGGGTGACCCGCGCCTGCTGCTTGATGCCACCGTGACGCAGCGCCTCGGCCAGCGACTTGTAGGCATCCTTGTGCTCGACATACTTGCCGACGATGGCCACGTTGACCTCGTCCTTCGGATGTTCCATCGCCTCGACCGTGCGCACCCAGCTGGACAGGTCGGCCGGACCGGCATCGAGGCCGAGGCGCTTGACCACGATCTCGTCCAGCCCCTGCTGGTGCAACCACAACGGCTGCTTGTAGATGATGTCGACGTCGACCGCGCTGATCACCGCCTGCTCCGGCACATTGGTGAACAATGCGATCTTGCGGCGCTCGCCCTCGGGCAGAGCCTGCTCGCAGCGGCACAGCAGGATGTCCGGCTGGATACCGATCGAGCGCAATTCCTTCACCGAGTGCTGGGTCGGTTTGGTCTTCAGTTCGCCGGCGGCCTTGATGAACGGCACCAGGGTCAGGTGCATGAACACCACCTTCTCCGGACCGTGCTCGATGCGCAGCTGGCGGATCGCCTCCAGGAACGGCAGCGACTCGATGTCGCCGACCGTGCCGCCGATCTCCACCAGCGCCACGTCGAAACCGCGGGTGGCCTCGTGGATGCAGTGCTTGATCTCGTCGGTGATGTGCGGGATCACCTGCACCGTCGCGCCCAGGTAATCGCCGCGGCGCTCCTTGCGGATCACGCTCTCGTAGATCTTGCCGGTGGTGATCGAGTTCTTGCCGGTCAGGCGCGTGTGCACGAAGCGCTCGTAGTGACCGAGGTCGAGGTCGGTCTCCGCGCCGTCGTCGGTCACATAGACCTCGCCGTGCTGGAACGGACTCATCGTGCCCGGATCCACATTGATATAGGGATCGAGCTTCATCATGGTGACCGAGAGTCCACGCGCTTCGAGGATGGAAGCGAGCGACGCCGCAGCAATGCCCTTGCCAAGCGAGGACACCACACCGCCGGTGACGAAAATCAGGGGGGTCATGGAAAGCAGCCGTGCTGGAAATTAGGCATTTTAGCTGCAGAAGCGTCCCGCTGCGAGATGGCAACGGAGAATTCTCTGTTTTGATTCATTTCCGCGGCCTTCGCGATGGATGAAACGGCCACGGGCCGCCTGCTAGCATGCCCGGATGAACAACCCCATCCCCGCCCGTCTTGCCGCCCTGCGCGCAGCCATGCAGCAGCACGGTGTCGCCGCCGTACTGATTCCCAGCGCCGATCCGCACCTGTCCGAATACCTGCCCGAGCATTGGCAAGCCCGGGTCTGGCTGTCCGGCTTCACCGGCTCGGCCGGTACCCTGATCGTCAGCCGTGAGCACGCCGGGCTGTGGACCGACTCGCGTTATTTCTCGCAGGCAGAACAACAGCTGGCCGGCAGCGGCGTCAGCCTGATGAAGCTGCGCGTGCCGCACATGCCCGAGCATCTGGAATGGCTGCAGCAGCACCTGCACGAAGGCGACGTGCTGGCCGTGGCAGGCGACAGCCTGGCACTGACTACCCAGCGACAGATCGAGCGTCGACTGGCCGACCACGGCGCCAGCCTGCGCACCGACCTGGACCTGCCCGGTGAAATATGGCCGGACCGTCCCGCGCTGCCGCTGGCGCCGGTGGTCGCCCACGACCCGGCCTACGCCAGCATTCCGCGCGCCGACAAGTTCGCCCGTTTGCGCAAGGCGATGCACAAGCTCAGCGCCACCCATCATCTGCTGTCCAGCCTCGACGACATCGCCTGGCTGACCAACCTGCGCGGCAGCGACGTCGAGTGCAATCCGGTCTTCCTTGCCCATCTGCTGGTGCAGGCAGACAGTGGTGCCACCTTGTTCGTCAACCGCGCCAAGCTCAGCGATGCACTGGTCGCGGCGCTGGCCGCCGCCGGCATCGGCATCGCCGACTACGCCTCGATCACCTCGACCCTGCAGGAACTCGGTGCCGCCGACCGTCTGCTGCTGGATAGCGGGCGGGTGGTCAGCTCCATCGCCGCCGCAATCGCGCCGTCGGTTCGGCGGATCGAGGCGGCCAACCCGAGCACTGCGTTCAAGGCGATCAAGAGCGCCGCCGAGCTCGACCATATCCGCGAGGTGATGCGCCGCGATGGCGCCGCCCTGGTGCGTGGCTTCCGCCGACTGGAGCAACGCCTCGCCGCCGGCATGACACTGACCGAGCTCGACGTCGATACCTTGCTGCACGAGGAACGCTCGGGCCAGCCCGGCTACGTCGGCGAAAGTTTCGCCACCATCGCCGGCTACCAGGCCAACGGCGCATTGCCGCATTACCGTGCCACCCCGGAATCGCACAGCACGCTGCACGCCAAAGGTCTGCTGCTGATCGATTCGGGCGGCCAGTATCTGGGCGGCACCACCGACATCACCCGCGTGCTGGCGCTGGGCGAGACCACGCCGGAGCAACGTCGCGATGCGACGCTGGTAATGAAGGGCATGATCGCGTTGTCCCGCGCACGCTTCCCGAAAGGCGCCAGCGGCCCGCAACTGGATGCACTGGCGCGTGCACCGCTATGGGCCTCGGGCATGGATTACGGCCACGGCACCGGCCACGGCGTGGGTTACTTTCTCAACGTGCACGAAGGCCCACAGTCGATCCGCCCACCGGTGGCCGGCGGCGCGCTGGTGGCGCTGGAGCCGGGCATGATCAGCTCGATCGAGCCGGGTCTGTACAAGCCCGGTCGGCACGGCATCCGCCACGAGAATCTGGCGGTGGTGGTCGAGGCGGAGCAGACCGAGTTCGGCGAATTCCATGCATTCGAAACGCTGACGCTGTGCCCCTTCGACCGCCGCACGCTGGAGCCAAGCCTGCTCAATCCGGAAGAGCGCGCCTGGCTCGACGACTACCACGCCAGCGTGCGCGCCGCGCTCAGCCCGTTGCTGGATGACGCCGACCTGGAATGGCTGAACCGCCATTGCGCACCGCTCTGAGCGAGCGCTTCCGCGACGGGAACCTCAGGTACGCCGGGGCGGCACCAGCCTGAGCCTGGCCGGAGCCAGGGGCTGGTTCGGGCACAGAAGGTGCTGGATCTCGTTGGCCTGCAACGGATAGGAATACAGGTAGCCCTGCCCTTCGACGCAGCCGGCGCGCAACAGGAAGTCGTGCTGCGCCTCGGTTTCGATGCCCTCGGCAATCGTGGTCAGGCCGAGGCTCTTCGACATCGCCAGCATTGCCTCGGTGATCGCCGCGTCGTTCGCATTGCCCGGCAGACCGGTGACGAAGGAGCGATCGATCTTCAGATAGGCCACCGCCGGCAGCTTGAGGTAGGACATCGAGGAATAGCCGGTGCCGAAATCGTCGATCGCCACCTCGATGCCGAGCGCGTGCAGGGTCCGCATGGTGCGTTCGGTGTCGTCGCCAAGCCGGAGCATGGCGCTTTCGGTGATCTCCAGCAGCAGTCGTTGAGCGGACAGTTGCCGGGACTGCAGGGTCCGGCTCACGCCGTCGACGAAGGCCGGATGACCGAACCAGCGCGCCGACACGTTGACCGCCACACGGATCGGCGGCACCCCGGCCAGATCCCATGCCTGGATCTGCGCACAGGTCGCCTGCAATACCCATTCGTCGATGCGGCGGATCAGACCCAGGCTTTCTGCCACCGGGATGAACTCCCCTGGCAGCACCTCACCGCGCTCGGGGTGCTGCCAGCGCAACAGCGCCTCCACCGCCACGATGCGCCCTGTACGCAGCTCGATGCTGGGCTGGAACACCAGCTGGAACTCGTTGCGCGCCAGCGCCTGGCGCAGTTCGGTCGCCAGTTGCAGGCGCCGACGGGTATCGGCGTGCATCATCGGCGTGTAGAAACGGAATGTATTGCGCTCCTCGGTTTTCGCCGTGTACATGGCCGCGTCGGCATTCGCGATCAGCGCCGCCGCATTGTCGCCATCCAGCGGATATCCGGCCACACCGATGCTGGCGCTCAGGACAATCTCGTAGTCGTCCACCAGCACCGGGTCGGACAATGTGGTCAGCAGGCGGTTGACGATCGCCCTGGCGTCCTCGCGCAAGCCCAATCGCGGAATCAGCACGGTAAATTCGTCGCCGCCGATACGCCCGGCCACGTCGCCATCGGACAGCTGCCGGCGAATGCGTTCGCCCACCTTGACCAGCAGGCGGTCGCCAATCGCATGGCTGTAGCTGTCGTTGACGATCTTGAAGGCATCCAGATCGATGAACAGCACCACGGCCGCCAGCCGTTCGCGTTCGGCC